>NZ_JAJSRC010000031.1:0-75005 GCF_021283245.1 Pseudomonas sp. NMI760_13
TGGTTGCGGGAGCCGGATTTGAACCGACGACCTTCGGGTTATGAGCCCGACGAGCTACCAGGCTGCTCCATCCCGCGCCTGTGAGATCGAATTCTACGGATTTCCTTCGTGGTGTCAAGTATTTAGTTCAAAAAAACCTTTTTTGTTCAAACCCTTAGCGCTTCAGATCGGGGTGCGCCTCAGTCGCGACGGGGCTTTCAGGCCGATCGTCCTGCACAGACTGTTTAGTGGTGGGGGCATGGGATACTATCTGTATGAATTTACAGTAGTGGCTGTCGTCCATGTCCCTGCGCAAGATCATCCATATTGATTGTGACTGTTTCTACGCCGCCATCGAGATGCGTGACGACCCGCGCCTGGTCGGTCGCCCCATGGCGGTGGGTGGGCAGCCGGGGCAGCGCGGGGTGATCGCCACCTGTAACTATGAAGCGCGTGCCTATGGCGTGCGTTCGGCGATGGCGTCCGGACATGCCATGAAATTGTGCCCGGACCTTGAGATCGTCAAGCCGCGCTTCGAGGCCTATCGCGAGGCGTCGCGGGAGATCCACACGATCTTTCGCGATTACACCGAGTTGATCGAGCCGTTGTCCCTGGATGAAGCGTACCTGGATGTCAGTGACAGCCAGTGGTTTGCCGGCAGCGCCACGCGGATTGCCGAGGACATTCGTCGGCGGGTGGCCCAGCAACTGCACATCACGGTGTCCGCCGGGGTGGCGCCGAACAAGTTCCTGGCCAAGATCGCCAGTGACTGGCGTAAACCCAACGGGCTGTTCGTCATCACTCCGGATCAGGTGGAAGAGTTTGTTTCCCACCTGCCGGTGGCGCGCTTGCACGGGGTTGGCAAGGTGACGGCGGACAAGCTCTCGCGCCTGGGGATCGACACCTGCCTGTCGCTGCGCGACTGGTCGCGGCTGGCGCTGGTTCGCGAGTTCGGCAGTTTCGGCGAGCGGCTGTGGGGGCTGGCGCGGGGGATCGACGAGCGTGCGGTACAGAACGACAGCCGGCGGCAGTCGGTGAGTGTCGAGAACACTTACGACCAGGACTTGCCTGATCTGAACAGCTGCCTGGAAAAACTGCCGGAGCTACTGGTCAGCCTGAACGAGCGGATAGCGCGGATGGACAGCAGCTATCGGCCCGACAAGCCCTTCGTCAAGGTCAAGTTCCATGACTTCAGCCAGACCACGATGGAGCAGGCGGGGGCGGGAAGGGATCTGGAGAGTTACCGTCAGTTGCTCAGCCAGGCGTTTGCCCGGGGTGGCAAGCCGGTGCGGTTGCTGGGGGTGGGGGTGAGGCTGCGTGATCTGCGCGGGGCGCATGAGCAGTTGGAGTTGTTCGACGATAAATAGAAGAGGGGCCGCCTTGCGGCCCATCGCGGGGCAAGCCCGCTCCTACAAAGCCAACACAGGACCTGTAGGAGCGGGCTCGCCCCGCGATGGGCTGCAAAGCAGCCCCTTTTCTGTTTACTGCACGCCTGGATCGGCTACCAGGCGCCCGGTGGCCTTGGTCAGGGTCTGCAGGAATTCCTGTTGCAGTTCCGGATCGTTGCGGGTCAGCTCGATCAGGCTCTGCTCCAGTTCACTGGCTTCTTCTTCCAGGCCCAGCTCCGACAGGCGCTTGACCCGATGCACCCACTGGCCGACATCATCGTCCTCGAGATCGTCGAAGATCAGCTCGTGAGCCTCGAGCAGCTTGCCACGCAGGTTGCCGCTGACCAGCAGGCTGGCGTCGCCGCGCACCTGGTTTTCCTCGTCGGCCACCTGCAGGTGCAGGGTGCCGATATGGTTGAGGTTCTGCTCGGAGAACGGGCTGTCGAGCAGGTTCAGGCGCAGCACACCGTTCTTGTCGGTGGTCAGCTCGTGGGTCATCTTGCCGGCTTTGACCTCAACCAGGCGCTCGTTCCACGGCAGGCTGATGGACTCCTCGCGCTTGCCCTTCTCGACCTCGTCGATACCGGCCAGGTTCTGCTGGGCGCGACCGTTGGACGGCACGTTCATGAACGGGTTGACGCCTGCCACGCCATAGCTGAGCCAGTCGTGGGTGACGCTGTCAGGCAGGTTGCCCAGGGCGAACACGTTGACCACGTTGGCGCCGATACCGGCCACCACCGCTACCGCACCAAGCGGGATCTCGTAGATCTCCCGCCAGGGTTGGTAGGGGGTGTAGCGGTCGTAGCGGCGGGTCACCTCGAACTCGGTGACCTCGAAGCGCTTGAGTTCATGGATGCGCACACGCCGTTGCGGAAGCTCCATCACCTTCGGCTCGCCGACGTCGATCTGCAGGCTGTGCTCGAGCAGCTTGCGCTCGACGCGCTCCTCATGGTCGCTGCGCTGGGACATCTGGTTGGCGCAGCCGCTGAGGAACAGGGCGCCGCACAGTGCGGCGCCCCCCAGGGTGTAGGTACTTCGCTTGGACATGATCACTCGCGTAACGGGTTATCAGCGGCGGATTTGGGCCTGCAGGAAGGACAGCGCGTCCGCGAGCGGCAGTGCCTGAGCCTCCGATTCGGTGCGGTGCTTGTACTCCAGGTTGCCTTCGGCCAGGCCGCGGTCGCTGACGACGATGCGGTGCGGGATGCCGATCAGCTCCATGTCGGCAAACTTGATGCCGGGGCTGGTCTTCTTGTCGCGGTCGTCCAGCAGCACTTCGAAGCCGGCGGCGGTCAGTTCGGCATACAGCTTGTCGGTGGCTTCGCGGACCACATCGGTTTCGTAGCGCAGCGGTACCAGAGCGATCTGGAACGGTGCCAGGGCGTCGTTCCAGATGATGCCTTTTTCGTCATAGCTCTGCTCGATGGCGGCAGCGACCACGCGGGACACGCCGATGCCGTAGCAGCCCATGGACAGCACGACAGGCTTGCCGTTCTCACCCAGCACCTGGCACTTGAGCGCCTCGCTGTACTTAGTGCCGAGCTGGAAGATATGGCCGACTTCGATGCCGCGCTTGATTACCAGGGTGCCCTGGCCGTCCGGGCTCGGGTCGCCTTCGACCACGTTGCGCAGGTCGGCAACTTGTGGAACCGGCAGGTCGCGCTCCCAGTTCACACCGAAGTAGTGCTTGTCGTCGATGTTGGCGCCGATGCCGAAGTCGCTCATCAGGGCGACCGAGCGGTCGATGATGCACTCCAGCGGCAGGTTCAGCGGGCCGAGGGAGCCTGCGCCGGCACCGATGGCGGCGCGCAGCTCGGCGTCGGACGCCATCACCAGCGGGTCGGCGACCTGCTCCAGCTTGGCGGCCTTGATCTCGTTGAGTTCGTGGTCGCCACGGACGATCAGGGCGACCAGCTTGCCTTCCTCGGCGCCATGCACGATCAGGGTCTTGACGGTCTTCTCGATCGCCAGGCCGAAGTTTTCCACCAGTTCGGCGATGGTCTTGGCATTCGGGGTGTCGACCAGGCGCAGCTCTTCGGTCGGGGCCGGGCGCACGGTTTCACGCGGGATGGCCTCGGCCTTCTCGATGTTGGCGGCGTAGTCGGAGCTGTCGCTGAAGATCACGTCGTCCTCGCCGGAGGAGGCGAGCACGTGGAATTCATGGGAGTAGCTGCCACCGATGGAGCCGGTGTCGGCCTGCACCGGACGGAAGTCCAGGCCCAGGCGGGTGAAGATGTTGGAGTACGCCAGGTGCATGCGGTCGTAGGTTTCCTGCAGGGAAGCCTGGTCGGCATGGAAGGAGTAGGCGTCCTTCATGATGAACTCGCGGCCGCGCATCAGGCCGAAGCGCGGACGGATCTCGTCACGGAACTTGGTCTGGATCTGGTACATGTTCAGCGGCAGCTGCTTGTAGCTGGACAGCTCGTTGCGCGCCAGGTCGGTGATGACCTCTTCATGGGTCGGGCCGACGCAGAAGTCGCGCTGGTGACGGTCTTTCAGGCGCAACAGCTCGGGGCCGTACTGCTCCCAGCGGCCGGATTCCTGCCACAGTTCGGCCGGCTGGATGCTCGGCATCAGCACTTCGAGGGCACCGGCGGCGTTCATTTCCTCGCGGACCACGGCTTCGACCTTGCGCATCACCCGCAGGCCCATCGGCAGCCAGGTGTACAGGCCGGAGGCCAGTTTGCGGATCATGCCGGCACGCAGCATGAGCTGGTGGCTGATGACCACTGCATCGGCCGGGGTTTCTTTCTGGGTGGCGAGCAAATATTGACTGGTGCGCATGGTGGGCCGTGTCGATTGCCTGAATGTGAAATGACCCCGCATTGTACGGGGGCGAAACGAAAGCGTACAGAATGCAGCACTGGCGCGGTTCTGTCAGCCAAGAAAAAGCCCGGCGATTGCCGGGCTTCTTCATTCGCGGAGCGATGCAAGCGCGGGCTTACAGGATGCTCAGCGGGTACTCGACGATCAGGCGCAGTTCGTCGATCGAGCTGGAGCCGTAGTAGACACCATCTGCGGAGCGGTAGGTGGCTTGACGTACGCGGAAGCTCAAGTCTTTGGCCGGGCCTTCCTGCAGGACGTATTTAACGTCGATATCGCGTTCCCATTCCGAGCCGTTATCGGTAGTGCGGGTCTTGGCGTCGGTACCGCGGGCGTAACGGGTCATGAAGGTCAGGCCTGGGATGCCGTACTCGGCAAAGTTCAGGTCGTAGCGTGCCTGCCAGGATTTCTCGTCTTCGGCGTTGAAGTCCGAACGGGCGATGGAGTTGGCCAGGAACACGGTACCGCCGCCGTCTACGCCATAGGCGTAATCGCCGTCGCCGCTGACTTTCTGGAAGGCCAGGGTGAAGGTGTGGGCGCCGATGTTGTACGCGGCCGAAAGGCTGGCGGCAATGTTGTCAAGTTTGTTGGAGCCGTCTGCCTTCTTGACCCAGGCGCCAGTCAGGTTCTGGCCAATGGACTTGGTGTCATAGATGTTGAAGTCAAACACCAGTCCTTGCTTGTCGCTGATCGGCAGTGCCCAGTTGACGTTGCCGTACCATTTACGGAAGTGATCCTCGACGTGCGAGTAGTAGACGCTGGTGCTCAGGCTATCGGTGATGGCGTAGGTGCCGCCCAGGACATCGGCTTCCTTGAGGCGGAAACTGTCACGGTTGGTTTCTGCTTGAGCGGTCAGGCTGGTGAAGCGACCGGCGTGCAGGGTGAGGCCTTTGATCTCATTGCTGGTGATCAGGCCGCCTTGAGCAATTTCGGGCAGCAGGCGGCTGTCATCGGTAGCAAACACCGGCAAGGCGGTGAACTGATCGCCGACCTTCAGCACGGTGTCGGAGATACGGAACTTGGCTGCTGCGCCAGCCTTCGAGTAGTCGTCCTGGGAGCGGCCGTCGAGAGCGGTGGGGAACAGGCCGGTGCCAGCGCGGCCTTTGCCGCTGTCCAGTTTCAGGCCAAGCATGCCGACGGCGTCGAAGCCTACGCCCACAGTGCCCTGGGTAAAGCCGGATTCGTAGGTACCGACAAAGCCCAGGCCGGTCTCTTCGGCGCGGCTCTGACGGTTACCCTCGTCATCCCGGTCGTTGTTGCGGAAGTCACGGCTGAAATACAGCATCCGGGTCTTGACGTTGAGTTTGCTGTCTTCAAGGAAGCCCTTGGACTCATCCTGCGAAGAGGCGACAGCCAGCTGCGAAGTCCCTGCCGCTACGGCCAGGGCGATCATGCTCCACTTCATCACGCGCATCGTGATTTGCTCCTTTGGTTTTTAGGAAGAGTACCGCCGCACCCGGGTATTTTAATTATGGGGCCGGCTCTTTCTTGTTATGTCGGCGAAAATGTATATCACGCGGACTATTCTTGGCGATATGGGCAGAAACAACCTTTCGGTAACTTTATGGCCATGTCGCTGTTGGTTGTCTCCATGTCGCAAATCACGCCTGTCATATAAGGGCGTACAACTCCAGCGCTGTCTCGAAACCGTCATATTTGTATAAATACAAAGTACGGCTTGTGAAACTCCCTGGTTTATCCGATGCCGCTGTTGTTATTTGTCGCGTTCACCCTGCGATGCAGGGGTCGTGCCGACTTGGCGTGAAGCGAATGCAACAAGCGTGCTCAAAATCGCGAACGCTTGATGAAATTTTCACATTTGCCTCGAAAAGACCTGGGAAACCTCCGCAAACACGGGCTGCGGCCGGTATGTCGGTGGGGTGCGATCCTCCCTTGCGTTTGCGTGTGAAGCTGCCTTCCAAGTCAAGGTGTTACCGTCGATTGTTTATCCTGGCTGTTTTATGTGAAGGATGTGTGGCGCTGGCCTGACGAGCGGCATCATTTTGGTGCGAAAAGTAGCGCAGTGTTACCGAAGCGGGGCGTTGATGTTGTCATTCGCGTGCCACAAATGCCCTGGGTCGACGTCGACGGGTGTGGCAGCGGTCGAAGCGGAGTATCCTTGCGCGCCTGTGCCCGACCGCTCGGAAGGGCTGAATCGCTTGTAAGGAGGTTTGCCGTGTTTACCCTCGATTCGCGTCTGCAGGAGGATTCCCTGGTGCTGGGCGACCTGCCGCTGTGCCGCCTGCTGCTGAGCAAGGATGCCAACTACCCCTGGTTCATCCTGGTGCCACGTCGCGCCGATATCAGCGAAGTGTTCGAGCTCGAGGACACGGACCAGCAGCAGCTATGGGTCGAGACGACTGCCTTGGCCGAAGCGCTGAAGGATGCCTTCGCCGCCGACAAGATGAATGTCGCGACCCTGGGCAACGTGGTCAGCCAGCTGCACATGCACGTGATTGTGCGTCGCCAGGGCGATGCCGCCTGGCCTGCCCCGGTGTGGGGCAAGGTGCCGGCCATCGGCTACACCCAGGAGCAGATCGACGGTATTCGCCAGCAAGTGCGCGCGCTGCTGGGCGAAAGCTTCAAGGAGGCGTGAGGATGTCGCAGGAGCTGGAAATGCGCATGATCGAGCTGGAGACCCGCCAGGCGTTCCAGGATGACAGCTTGCAGGCGCTCAATGATGTGATTGTCGAGCAGAGCCGGGCGATCGAACGCTTGCAATTGCAGATGGCGGAGCTGATCAAGCGCTACGAGGAGATGGCCGGCCAGCAGGGCGGCGGGGGAGAGGAAGCGCCGCCGCCTCATTATTGAGCACGGCGGCGGCAAAGGGTCAGCGGCGCGCGACGGCGACCACGTCTTCGGCCTGCAGGCCCTTGTCGCGGTGCATCACCGAGAACTCCACGCGCTGGCCTTCGACCAGAACCCGGTGGCCCTCGCCGCGGATGGCGCGAAAGTGCACGAAGATATCGTCACCGGAGTCGCGGGAGATGAAGCCGAAGCCCTTGGACGTGTTGAACCACTTCACGGTGCCGGTATCGCGATTGCCTGCGTCATGCGAGGTGCCCTGGGTGGAGCGGGCCTTTCGCGTGCCGCGAACGAAGCTGGCAATCAGGTGCAGGGCGCAGGCCAGGACAGCACAGGCCAGGGCTGGCAGGTTGCCCAGCTCCGGGCGGGCCAGCAGGGTGAGGGTCTGCAGCACCACGGCCAGCACCAGCAGCAGGCTGGCGGCGTGTTGCAGTTGCTGGCGCAGGCCTTTGTAGTACTGCGGCAGTACCGGGGCGATGACCAGGTTGATGAGCCCGAGCAGCGCCAGGTAGACGGCCTCGGGTTGTTGCAGGAAGGGTGTTGCGTCAGCTTTCAGGCTAGGTATGAGCGATAGCAGCAACGCCGCCAGGCCCGTCACCAGATGGACGATCTTGAACATTGGTTTGGCTCACATTGATAAGGCCGATCACAGGATGAGCTGGTCGCACGGTGCGCGTGAACGAGTAGGCGCGAAAACGTGGCGGGCCAGCCTATGCACCCGGCACTGACAATCCGCACGGGTGGCACAGTGCCTATTTAACAGCAAAGACGCAGGCTTCTCAAACCGGCTGGCACGGGCGGTCCTGTGCCGCATGCGCCAGCCGGAAACTCTTGTTAGAGTGTTTACTGCCCGCTTGATGATCAAGCCTTATGGAAAGGGGAGCTTCATGGCAATCGATATCGGTATCAGTGAAGAAGATCGCAAGTCCATCGTCGATGGGTTGTCCCGCCTGTTGTCGGATACCTACGTGCTGTATCTGAAAACCCATAACTTCCATTGGAACGTCACCGGTCCGTCGTTCCGCACCCTGCACCTGATGTTCGAAGAGCAATACAACGAGCTGGCCCTGGCGGTCGATTCGATTGCCGAGCGCATTCGCGCCCTGGGCTTCCCGGCGCCGGGTTCCTACGCCTTCTATGCCCGCCACTCCTCCATCAAGGAAGAGGAGGGGGTGCCGCCTGCCGATGAAATGATCCGCCAGCTGGTGCAGGGGCAGGAGGCGGTGGTGCGTACCGCGCGCAGCATCTTCCCGGTGGTGGACAAGGTCAGTGACGAGCCGACCGCTGACCTGCTGACCCAGCGCATGCAGGTCCACGAGAAAACGGCGTGGATGCTTCGAGTCCTGCTCGACGGGAACTGATTGCCGGTTGCTTGTCGTTCTACCCAGTGAATCCGGGCCCGATACCGCCAGCGGTATCGGGCCCGCGTGTTTGCGGGGAAGGGTTTGCCGCTGCTATCGGCCTGGCCGGTGGCGCTTCATGACGGTCATGGACCCATTCGGCTGACGAACGGGGTGTGGTTTCGTGACGATGGAGCGGTGCGATGGGCGATCCGATGCGTGGTATCGATGGTAATGCAAGGCAGGGGGGTGGCAACCCTCGTCTCGACCCGTTCAGGCGGGATTTCGACATGGCCCAGGCCGGGCCCGTGTCGCGCTCGGTGCGGCTCAACGGCTTTGCCACCTGCCTGCGCCTGGAGGTGGTCTACTGGCGCATCCTGGAGCGTATCGCCCAGGCCAACCGCTGTTCGGTGAGCGCCGTGTTGTCCTATGTGGATCGCGAGGTGCACCTGCGCCATGGCGGGGTGAGGAATTTCAGCGGCCTGGTCCGGGTGATCTGTGTCACTTGGCTGCAGGAAGCGCGAGACGCGCACTGATCGCCGGGCTGCGCTGCTCTCCTTTACCATATATAATCCCGCTCTTTGCTGCCTTGGGCAGCGTGCGATGTGGTTGACGAGAGACACCCATGCCCCTGTACGACTATCAATGTGCATCCTGCGAACACCAAATGGAGGTGTTGCAGAAGATCAGTGCCGCGCCGCTGACCGATTGCCCGGCGTGCCAGGCGCCGGCATTGAAGAAGCTGCTGTCGGTCCCCGGCTTTCGCCTGAGTGGCAACGGCTGGTACGAGACCGACTTCAAGACCGGGGCGAAAAAGAATCTGGCAGGCGGCGACAAGGCCGACTGAGTTGAATTGCACCCGCCAGGTCTTGCAGTATTAGCCCCTTGGGCGGCCAAGACCTCCACCGAACACACGAATCACGAGAAGCGAAACCACGATCATGATGCGCAGCCATTATTGCGGCCAACTGAACGAGTCCCTGGACGGCCAGGAAGTCACCCTTTGCGGCTGGGTCCATCGTCGCCGCGACCACGGCGGGGTGATTTTCCTCGACATCCGTGACCGCGAAGGCATGGCCCAGGTCGTGTTCGACCCGGATCGCGCCGAAACCTTCGCCGCCGCCGACCGCGTGCGCAGCGAATATGTCGTGCAGATCACCGGCAAGGTACGCAAGCGCCCTGACGGCGCGGTGAACGCCAACATGGCGTCCGGCGCCATCGAGATCCTCGGCTACCAGTTGAAGGTGCTCAACGAAGCGGAAACCCCGCCGTTCCCGCTGAACGAATACTCCGACGTCGGCGAGGAAACCCGCCTGCGCTATCGCTTCATCGACCTGCGTCGTCCGGAAATGGCCGACAAGCTGCGCCTGCGTTCGCGCATCACCAGCAGCATCCGTCGCTTCCTCGACGAGAACGGCTTCCTCGACGTCGAAACGCCGATCCTGACCCGTGCCACCCCTGAGGGCGCGCGTGACTACCTGGTGCCGAGCCGCACCCACGCTGGCAGCTTCTTCGCCCTGCCGCAGTCGCCGCAGCTGTTCAAACAGCTGCTGATGGTCGCCGGCTTCGACCGCTACTACCAGATCGCCAAGTGCTTCCGTGACGAAGACCTGCGCGCCGACCGCCAGCCGGAATTCACCCAGATCGACATCGAGACCAGCTTCCTCGACGAGTCCGAGATCATGGGCCTGACCGAAAGCATGATCCGCAAGCTGTTCAAGGAAGTGCTGGACCTGGAATTCGGTGAGTTCCCGCACATGACCTTCGAAGAAGCCATGCGCCGCTACGGTTCCGACAAGCCGGACCTGCGTATTCCGCTGGAACTGGTCGACGTCGCCGACCAGCTGAAGGATGTCGACTTCAAGGTCTTCGCCGGTCCCGCCAACGATCCGAAGTGCCGCGTCACCGCCCTGCGCCTGCCGGGCGGCGCCAGCATGCCGCGCAGCAAGATCGACGAGTACACCAAGTTCGTCGGTATCTACGGTGCCAAGGGCCTGGCCTACATCAAGGTCAACGAGCGCGCCAAGGGTGTCGAGGGTCTGCAGTCGCCGATCGTCAAGAACATCCCCGAGGCCAACCTCAACAACATCCTCGACCGCGTGGGCGCCGTGGATGGCGACATCGTGTTCTTCGGTGCCGACAAGTTCAAGATTGTCAGCGAGGCCCTGGGCGCGCTGCGTATCCGCCTGGGCCACGACTTCGAGCTGCTGACCTGCGAGTGGGCGCCGATGTGGGTCGTCGACTTCCCGATGTTCGAAGAGAACGAAGACGGCAGCTTCACCGCGCTGCACCACCCGTTCACCGCGCCGAAGTGCACCCCCGAAGAGCTGGAGGCCAACCCGGCCACCGCGCTGTCGCGTGCCTACGACATGGTCCTGAACGGCACCGAGTTGGGTGGCGGTTCGATCCGTATCCACCGTAAAGAGATGCAGCAAGCGGTATTCCGCCTGCTGGGCATCGAGGCGGCGGAACAGGAAGAGAAGTTCGGCTTCCTGCTCGACGCCCTGAAGTTCGGCGCGCCGCCTCACGGTGGCCTGGCCTTCGGCCTGGATCGCCTGGTCATGCTGATGACCGGCGCCCAGTCGATCCGTGAAGTGATCGCCTTCCCGAAAACCCAGAGCGCCGCGTGCGTCATGACTCAGGCCCCAGGCCTGGTCGATGCCAAGGCCCTGCGTGAGCTGCACATCCGTCTGCGCGAGCAGACCAAGGTCGAGTGATCGACCGGGGCGCCTCGGTCACGGGGTGCCCCCGCGCTTGAGGCGCAGGATTCTTCACGTTCCGCCCTTCGGGGCGGAACCTGTTTCTGTTTCAAGGATTCGGAGTCGTTATGGCTGGTCATTCCAAGTGGGCGAACATCAAGCACCGCAAAGAGCGCCAGGATGCCAAGAGAGGCAAGGTCTTCACCAAGTGGATCCGCGAACTGACCGTCGCGGCCAAGCAGGGCGGCCCTGACCCGGCCTCCAACCCGCGCCTGCGCCTGGCGCTGGACAAGGCCCTGGGGGCCAACATGAGCCGCGACATCATCGATCGCGCCGTGGCCCGTGGTGCCGGCACCAACGAAAGCGACAACGTCGAAGAGCTGAGCTACGAGGGCTATGGCCCGGGCGGCGTGGCGATCATGGTCGAGGCCATGACCGACAACCGCAACCGTACCGCCGCCGCCGTGCGTCATGCCTTCACCAAGTGCGGTGGCAACCTGGGCACCGACGGCTCGGTGGCCTACCTGTTCGAGCGCAAGGGGCAGATCAGCTTCGCCGCTGAGCTTGCGGTCGACGAGGACGCACTGATGGAAGCCGCGATGGAGGCCGACGCCGACGACGTGGTGGCCAACGACGACGGCTCCTTCGAGGTGTTCACCTCGTTCAACAGCTTTTATGCCGTGCGCAATGCGCTCGAAGAGGCTGGCTTCAAGGCCTCGGACGCCGAGATCGTGATGCAGCCGACCACCAGTGCCGAGCTGGACAAGGATGGCGCGGAGAAGGTGCTCAAGCTGATCGACATGCTCGAGGACCTGGATGACGTGCAGAACGTCTACTCCAATGCGCAGATCTCCGATGAGATCATGGAAAGCCTCGGCTAAGGTGTTCTGGCGATCCTTGCCGGTTCTTTGAATTTGTCAGCGCCTGTCCCGGCCCTTTCGCGGGTAAACCCGCTCCCACAGGTACTGCACCGACTCTGAACGTGGTGCAGTACCTGTGGGAGCGGGTTTACCCGCGAAGGGGCCGGCACAGTTTGCCGAGATGCATCAATTTTTCCACAGGCACTATGACTCTGATTCTTGGTATCGACCCCGGCTCGCGCATCACCGGCTTCGGCGTGGTCCGCCAGACCGCCCGTGGTTGCGAATATGTGGCCTCGGGCTGTATCCGCACCGGCGGCGGCGAGCTGCCCGAGCGACTGCAGATCGTCTTTCGTGGCGTGAGCGAGATCATCCGTGAGCATGGCCCGGTGACCATGGGCATCGAACGGGTGTTCATGGCGCGCAATGCCGATTCGGCGCTCAAGCTGGGCCAGGCCCGGGGCGCGGCTATCGTTGCCGCGGCCGAGGCGGGCCTGGAGATCGCCGAGTACAGCGCCAGCCAGGTCAAGCAGGCCGTGGCCGGTACCGGCGGGGCCAATAAGGAACAGGTGATGATGATGGTCATGCACCTGCTCAAGCTGACCCAGAAGCCGCAGATCGACGCCTCCGACGCCCTGGCCATCGCCCTGTGCCATGCCCATACCCGTTCCAGCCTGATTCCCCATGGGCTGGCGACGGCGCGGCGGCGCGGCGGGCGCTTGCGTCTGTAACCGCTTCATGCGCTGATACACATTTTGTCCGGGTGGCGCGCGCTCCCGGCGCATTTGCTGATAGGGTGGACCGGTTTTCGACCGGCGCCCGAGAGGAAGGAACGGAACGTGATTGGACGTTTGCGTGGCACCCTGGCGGAAAAACAGCCGCCGCACCTGATTATCGACGTCAACGGCGTGGGCTATGAGCTCGAAGTGCCGATGACCACCCTGTACCGCCTGCCCAAGGTCGGCGAGGCAGTGACCGTGCACACCCACCTGGTGGTACGCGAAGACGCCCACCTGCTCTATGGTTTCGCGGAAAAGCGCGAGCGCGAGCTGTTCCGCGAGCTTATCCGCCTGAACGGCGTAGGGCCGAAGCTGGCGCTGGCGCTGATGTCCGGCCTGGAAGTGGACGAGCTGGTGCGCTGCGTGCAGGCCCAGGATGCATCGGTCCTGGTGCGTGTGCCCGGTGTCGGCAAGAAAACCGCCGAACGCCTGCTGGTCGAGCTCAAGGACCGCTTCAAGGCGTGGGAAACCTCCCCGGCGATGTTCACCCTGGTCTCCGACGGCCCGCTGCCGGCTGCCAGTGAATCCTCGGCCGAGGCCGACGCGGTCAGTGCCCTGGTCTCCCTGGGCTACAAGCCGCAGGAAGCGAGCAAGGCGATTGCCGCGATCAAGGACAAGGCCGGTCTGAGCAGCGAGGAACTGATCCGTCGCAGCCTTAAAGGGATGATTACCAAGTGATCGAGACCGACCGCCTGATCGCCGCCAGTGGGCGCGACCGCGAAGAAGTCCAGGACCGCGCGATCCGCCCGCTGCGCCTGGACGACTACATCGGCCAGCCGGTGGTGCGCGAGCAGATGGCGCTGTTCATCCAGGCCGCGCGCGGGCGCAACGAATCCCTCGACCATACGCTGATCTTCGGCCCGCCCGGCCTGGGCAAGACCACCCTGGCCAACATCATTGCCCAGGAGATGGGCGTGTCGGTCAAGAGCACCTCGGGC
Source organism: Pseudomonas sp. NMI760_13 (assembly GCF_021283245.1). Lineage (NCBI taxonomy): Bacteria > Pseudomonadati > Pseudomonadota > Gammaproteobacteria > Pseudomonadales > Pseudomonadaceae > Pseudomonas > Pseudomonas sp. NMI760_13. Next base: position 13,612 of record NZ_JAJSRC010000031.1, read on the forward strand.
CCGATCCTCGAGCGCCCGGGCGACCTCGCGGCAATGCTGACCAACCTCGAACCTCATGACGTGCTGTTCATCGACGAGATCCACAGGTTGTCGCCAGTGGTCGAGGAAGTGCTCTATCCGGCGATGGAAGACTTCCAGCTGGACATCATGATCGGCGAAGGCCCGGCCGCGCGCTCGATCAAGCTCGACCTGCCGCCGTTCACCCTGGTCGGCGCCACCACCCGCGCCGGCATGCTGACCAATCCGTTGCGTGACCGCTTCGGTATCGTCCAGCGCCTGGAGTTCTACAGCAACAAGGACCTGGCAACCATCGTCAGCCGTTCGGCTGGTATTCTCGGGCTGCCGATGGACGACAAGGGTGCCTTCGAGATCGCCCGTCGGGCGCGGGGCACGCCGCGGATCGCCAACCGCCTGCTGCGGCGGGTGCGCGACTTTGCCGAAGTGCGTGGCAAGGGCGAGATCACCAAAGCCGTGGCGGACATGGCGCTGAACCTGCTGGATGTCGACGAGCGTGGCTTCGATCACTCCGACCGGCGTCTGCTGCTGACCATGATCGAGAAGTTCGACGGCGGCCCGGTGGGGCTCGACAACATTGCCGCGGCGATCGGCGAAGAGCGCCACACCATCGAGGACGTGCTCGAGCCCTATCTGATCCAGCAGGGCTACATCATGCGTACCCCGCGAGGCCGCGTGGTGACCCGACACGCCTACCTGCATTTCGGCCTGAACATCCCCGGGCGCTTCTGCGAAGGTGGCGAATATGCCGCCCAGGACGACGAATGACAGATCGAATCGGGAATTTCGTGGTCCTAGCGCTGGCACGCCGCAGGCTCGCTGGCAATAGGACATTATTGATGAAAAAACAGTTACCGCTGCGGATTGGCAAGTTCAGGAGTAACCACTAGAGTATGCGCGCGCAAAATGGGCTGGAACCGTTCGCACACCGCTGTCGCGTCTATTACGAGGATACCGACGCCGGCGGCGTGGTGTATTACGTCAACTACCTGAAATTCATGGAGCGCGCCCGCACCGAGCGGCTGCGTCACCTGGGGTTCTCCCAGGCCCAGCTGGCGCAGGACAACCTGCTGTTCGTGGTCCATTCCAGCGAGGCGCGCTACCACGCGCCGGCCCGCCTGGACGATGAGCTGCGGGTGACCGCGCAAGTGCTTGAACTGAATCGTGCCAGCCTGCGCTTCGTGCAGCAGGTGTGGCGAACACAGGATGAAGTGCTGCTCTGCGAAGGGCAGTTCCTGGTGGCCGCTGTGCGCGCCGACACTTTCAAACCCCGGGCCATTCCCCCAGCGCTGCGCGACGCGTTCCTGGCGGACGGCACGGGTACTCAATCGAACGCAGGAGAATAAGCGTGGAAGCAAACGTCGTCGACCATACCTCCATGTGGAGCCTGGTCGCCAATGCCAGTGTCGTGGTTCAGCTGGTAATGCTGACCCTCGTGGCAGCCTCGGTGACCTCTTGGATCATGATCTTCCAGCGCAGCACCATGCTGCGCGCCGGTCGTCGTGCACTGGACGCTTTCGAAGAGCGCTTCTGGTCGGGCATCGACCTGTCCAAGCTGTACCGCCAGGCGGGTAGCAACCCCGACCCGGATTCGGGTGTCGAGCAGGTGTTCCGCGCCGGCTTCAAGGAGTTCTCGCGCCTGCGCCAGCAACCGGGCGTCGACCCGGACGCGGTCATGGAAGGTGTCGGTCGTGCCATGCGCGTGGCTATCTCCCGTGAGGAAGAAAAACTCGAGCAGAGCCTGCCGTTCCTGGCCACCGTCGGTTCCACCAGCCCGTACATCGGCCTGTTCGGTACCGTGTGGGGCATCATGAACTCGTTCCGCGGCCTGGCCAGCGCCCAACAGGCGACCCTGGCCACCGTGGCTCCCGGTATCGCCGAGGCCCTGATCGCCACCGCGATCGGCCTGTTCGCCGCGATCCCGGCCGTTATCGCCTACAACCGTTTTGCCGCGCGCAGTGAAGTGCTGATTGGCCGCTACTACACCTTCGCCGACGAGTTCCAGGCGATCCTGCACCGCAAAGTACACACCAGCGAAGAGTGATCAGGTAGAAACCCATGGCCCGAGTTCGCCACAAACGCAAGCCGGTCGCCGAGATGAACGTGGTGCCCTACATCGACGTGATGCTGGTACTGCTGGTCATCTTCATGGTGACCGCCCCCATGCTCAACCAGGGCGTGAAGGTGGATCTGCCCAAGGTTTCCAGCGAAGCCCTGCCGCAGGACAACAACGTCCAGGTCCTGACCATCTCGATCAAGGCCGACAAGACCTACTACTGGAACCTTGGTAGCGAAGTAGACACCGACAAGCAGATGGACAAGGCCATGACCTTGCCGGAAATGACCGGTGCGGTGACCAAGATCATCGCCGCCGGCCGTGACCAGGGCAAACAGACCCAGGTCTTCATCCGTGGCGACAAGGCCGTCGACTACGGCGCGGTCATGGGCGCCATGGGCGGGTTGCAGAAGGCCGGTGTCGGTAACGTTGGCCTGATTACCGAGGCGCCCTGATGCAGCAGCGAGAGCCATCCGCCTCGGAAAGCTACTTCTGGCCCAGTGTCTGGGCCATCGGCCTGCATGTGCTGGTGTTCGGCATGCTGTTCGTCAGCTTTGCCATGACGCCCGAGCTGCCGCCGTCCAAGCCCATCGTCCAGGCCACGCTCTATCAGCTCAAGTCCAAGAGCCAGGCGACCACCCAGACCAATCAGAAGATTGCCGGGGAAGCGAAGAAAACCGCCTCGCGCCAGACCGAGGTCGAGCAGCTGGAACAGAAGAAGATCGAGCAGGAGGCCGTGAAGGCCGCGGAACAAAAGAAAGCCGACGCCGCTCAAAAGGCCGAGGAGGCTCGCGAAGCCGCCGAGGCGAAGAAAGCCGAGGCCGCCGAGCAGAAGAAAGCCGCCGAGGCCAAGAAAGCCGAGGAAGCGAAGAAGGCCGCTGAAAAGCAACAGGCTGACATCGCCAAGAAGAAGGCTGAGGAAGAGGCCAAGAAACAGGCCGACGAAGAAGCCAAGAAACAAGCTGCGGAAGAGGCGAAGAAGAAAGCCGCCGAAGACGCGAAGAAAAAAGCTGCCGAGGACGCCAAGAAGAAAGCGGCGGCCGAGGACGCGAAGAAGAAGGCAGCTGAAGAGGCCAAGAAAAAGGCCGCGGCAGACGCCCAGAAGAAAAAGGCACAGGAAGCGGCCCGCAAGGCGGCGGAAGACAAGAAGGCCCAGGCGCTTGCCGAGCTGCTGTCCGACACCACCGAGCGGCAGCAGGCGCTGGCCGACGAGCAGGGTGACCAGGTGGCCGGCGACTTCGACGACCTGATCCGCATGCGCGCGGCTGAAGGTTGGGCGCGTCCGCCATCTGCGCGCAAGGGCATGACGGTAGTTCTGCAGATCAACATGCTGCCGGACGGCACCATCACCAACGTGAGTGTGGCCAAGTCCAGCGGTGACGGCCCGTTCGACAGCTCGGCCGTGGCCGCGGTGAAGAACATTGGTCGGTTGACCGAGATGCAGGGCTTGAAGCCGAGCGATTTCAATCCGTATCGTTCATTCAAGATGACATTTACACCTGAGGATCTAGCGTTGTGATTAAACGTCTGAGAGGACTCCTGGTCTTGCTCTGCTGCGTGGCAGGCATGGCCATGGCAGAGGAAAAGAACATCCTGGTCACCAGCGGTAGCGACCGGGCAACCCCCATTGCGGTAGTACCGTTCGGCGTGCAGGGCGGCAGCGTGCTGCCCGAGGACATGGCCGACATCATCAGCAACGACCTGCGCAACTCCGGCTACTATGGTCCGATCCCGCGGCAGAACATGATCAGCTTGCCAACCCAGGCCAGCGAAGTGATCTTCCGTGACTGGAAAGCCCTGGGCGCCCAGTACGTCATGGTCGGCAGCATCGTCCCGGCAGGCGGTCGCCTGCAGGTGAGCTATGCGCTGTTCAACGTCGCCACCGAGCAGCAAGTGCTGACCGGCAGCGTTGCCGGCGGCGTCGACCAGCTGCGCGACATGGCCCACTACATCGCCGACCAGTCGTTCGAGAAGCTCACCGGTATCAAGGGTGCGTTCTCGACCCGCATGCTGTATGTGACTGCCGAGCGTTTCTCGACCAACAACACCCGCTACACCCTGCAGCGTTCGGACTACGACGGTGCCCGTGCAGTGACCCTGTTGCAGTCGCGTGAACCGATCCTGTCGCCGCGTTTCGCGCCGGATGGCAAGCGTATCGCCTATGTCTCGTTCGAGCAGAAGCGCCCGCGCATCTTCATCCAGCACATCGACACCGGTCGTCGCGAGCAGATCACCAACTTCGAGGGCCTGAACGGCGCCCCGGCCTGGTCGCCTGATGGCACCCGCCTGGCGTTTGTGCTGTCCAAGGACGGCAACCCGGACATCTACGTGATGAACGTGGCTTCGCGCCAGATCACCCGCGTGACCGCAGGCCCTGGCATCAATACCGAGCCGTTCTGGGGCAAGGATGGCAACACCCTGTACTTCACCTCCGACCGTGGCGGCAAGCCGCAGATCTACAAGCAGTCGGTTGGTGGCGGTGGCGCCGAGCGCGTGACATTCGTGGGTAACTACAACGCCAACCCGAAACTGTCGGCGGACGAGAAGACCCTGGTGATGATTCATCGCCAGCAGGGTTTCACTAACTTCAAGGTGGCCGCTCAGGACCTGCAACGTGGAAGTGTAAAGATTCTCACCGAGACCAGTCTTGATGAGTCTCCCACTGTTGCGCCAAACGGCACCATGCTAATCTACGCCACCCGCCAGCAGGGCCGGGGAGTCTTGATGCTCGTGTCGCTTAACGGCCGCGTGAGGCTCCCACTTCCTACCGCTCAAGGCGAAGTCAGAGAACCGTCCTGGTCCCCTTACCTGAACTGATTGCGGCGTAACACGTTTTGCTTAACACACTGGGGTTTCATTAGGAGTTTCACGATGGAAATGCTGAAGTTTGGTAAATTCGCTGCGCTGGCTCTGGCCATGGCTGTAGCTGTAGGTTGCTCCTCGAAAGGCGGTGACAACGCTGGTGAAGGCGCTGTTGATCCGAACGCTGGCTACGGTGCCAACACTGGCGCTGTTGACGGCTCCCTGAGCGAAGAAGCCGCCCTGCGCGCAATCACCACCTTCTACTTCGAATACGACAGCTCGGACCTGAAGCCAGAAGCCATGCGCTCCCTGGACGTTCACGCCAAGGACCTGAAGTCCAACGGCAACCGCGTTGTCCTGGAAGGCAACACCGACGAGCGCGGCACCCGCGAGTACAACATGGCTCTGGGTGAGCGTCGTGCCAAGGCCGTTCAGCGCTACCTGGTTCTGCAGGGCGTTTCCCCTGCTCAGCTGGAACTGGTTTCCTACGGCGAAGAGCGTCCAGTTGCCACCGGCAACGACGAGCAGTCCTGGGCTCAAAACCGTCGCGTAGAACTGCGTAAGTAAGTTCTTATGCGTATGTGCCGTCGTGCTGTAACCGTCCTCGCACTCAGCCTGCCCCTTTCGGCGTGGGCTGCGGTTCCCGTAGTAGATGACAACGCGGGTGGCTATCCACCCGCGGGTTATGGCACGAGCGGCGCCTATGCCGGAGCAGGGGCTTCGGCCCCTGCTTCTGCAAATGGCCAGCTGTTCATGCAGCTGCAGCAGATGCAGGACCAGATTTCCCGCCAGCAAGGCATCATCGAAGAGTTGCAGAACGATGTGTCGCGCATGAAGCAGGAAAACCTCGAGCGCTACCAGGATCTCGACCGCCGCCTCAGCAGCGGTGCCGCGCCTGCCGCGACTCCAGACAATTCCTCCACCGGTGGCGCGAACAACGCAGCCACGGGTGCCGCTGCCGGCGCCAGCGCCGCGCAGCCACCGGCCGCCAGCAGCGAGCCGGGTGATCCGGCGAAAGAGAAGCTGTATTACGACGCCGCTTTCGACCTGATCAAGCAGAAGGACTTCGACAAGGCCAGCCAGGCCTTCAACGCCTTTCTGCGCAAGTACCCCAACAGCCAGTACGCCGGCAATGCCCAGTACTGGCTCGGCGAGGTCAACCTGGCCAAGGGCGACCTGCAAGGCGCCAGCCAGGCGTTCGCCGAAGTCGGCCAGAAGTACCCGAAACACAGCAAGGTGCCGGATTCGCTGTACAAACTGGCCGATGTCGAGCGCCGCATGGGCCACACCGACAAGGTCAAGGGCATCCTGCAGCAGGTCATCACCCAGTACCCCGGCACCTCCGCCGCGCAACTGGCCCAGCGCGACCTGCAGAAGCTCTGAGCGACCCGTTGATGAAGAAACCCGCGCCTGTCGCGGGTTTTTTCGTTAGAATCACTGCCCTTTTTTCTTAAACACGCTGCCGCGGATAACGCCATGTCGAGTCCGCGACAGTGCCTGACGGAGGCGGACAGCCTGTTCAGCTGTCACGCCCGTGGCGATCATGCAAGACACATTACGCATCACCGAAGTGTTTTACTCGTTGCAGGGTGAAACGCGAACGGCCGGGCTGCCCACGGTTTTCGTGCGCCTGACCGGTTGCCCCCTGCGCTGCCAGTACTGCGACAGTGCCTACGCCTTCAGTGGCGGCACTATTCGCACCCTCGACTCGATCCTCGAGCAGGTCGCCGGCTTCAAGCCGCGCTACGTCTGCGTGACCGGCGGCGAGCCGCTGGCCCAGCCCAACGCGCTGCCGTTGCTGCAGCGCCTGTGCGATGCCGGTTACGACGTGTCGCTGGAAACCAGCGGCGCCCTCGATATCAGTGGTGTCGACACCCGGGTCAGCCGCGTGGTCGACCTCAAGACCCCGGGCTCGGAAGAATCCCATCGCAATCGCTACGAGAACATCGAGCTGCTGACCGGCAATGACCAGGTCAAGTTCGTCATCTGTTCCCGCGAGGACTACGATTGGGCGGTTTCCAAGCTGATTCAGTACAACCTGGCCGAGCGCGCCGGGGAAGTGCTGTTCTCGCCCAGCCACCATCAGGTGAGCGCCACCGACCTGGCCGACTGGATCGTCGCCGACAACCTGCCCGTGCGTTTCCAGCTGCAGCTGCACAAGCTGCTGTGGAACGACGAACCCGGACGTTGAGGAGAAAAAAGACATGACTGACAAACGCGCGGTAATCCTGCTGTCCGGTGGCCTGGACTCGGCCACCGTGGTGGCCATGGCCAAGGCCGACGGCTACCAGTGCTACACCATGAGCTTCGACTACGGCCAGCGCCACCGCGCCGAGCTCAATGCCGCAGCGCGGGTGGCCCGTGACCTGGGCGTGATCGAACACAAGGTGATCGGCCTGAACCTCGACGGCATCGGTGGCTCGGCCCTGACCGACAGCAGCATCGATGTGCCCGAGGCGCCGAGCGAGGGGATTCCGGTCACCTACGTGCCGGCTCGCAACACCGTGTTCCTGTCCCTGGCCCTGGGCTGGGCGGAGGTGCTCGAAGCCCGTGACATCTTCATTGGTGTCAACGCCGTGGACTACTCCGGTTATCCGGACTGCCGCCCGGAATTCGTCGAGGCCTTCGAGCGCATGGCCAACCTGGCCACCAAGGCCGGTGTGGAAGGGCAGGGCTTCCGTATCCAGGCGCCGTTGCAGAACTTGAGCAAGGCGCAGATCGTCCAGGCGGGCATCGCCCGTGGCGTGGACTACAGCCTGACCGTTTCCTGCTACCAGGCTGATGACGACGGGCGTGCCTGCGGCAAGTGCGACAGCTGCCGTCTGCGTGCCGACGGCTTCAAGGCGGCCGGCATAAAGGACCCCACCCGGTATTTTTGAATTTTTTGCGATGGGGTGTTGATTTCCTCTGAGAAATCAGTAATATACGCGCCATCCAACGGGTCGTTAGCTCAGTTGGTAGAGCAGTTGGCTTTTAACCAATTGGTCGTAGGTTCGAATCCTACACGACCCACCATATGCAGTACGAAAGAGCCCGCCTTCATGGCGGGCTTTTTCATGCCTGTCGAAAAGTGCCCTGGCCCACTGTCAACGATTCAACCGCCGCGCATCGAAGGCATCACGCGCCTGGTAGGCAGTGTAGGTGGCCTGCGCGGCCACCAGGCCGGCCAGGCCGAAGGTACGTTCGAGGCCGAACTGGCTGAAACCGCTCGGGATCGGCAGGCGACGGGCGATGGCGTCCGCCAGCACTTCGCCAGCGACCGTGGTCGGGGCCATGCCGTGGCCGCCGAAGCCAACCGCGTGCCAGATGCCGTTGTCGTCCTGGCCGATCTGCGCCATCTGGTGGCGTCCGTAGCTCATCAGGCCGCCCCAGGAGTATTCCAGTTCCACGTCCTCGAGTTGCGGGTAGACGCTCACCAGGTCTGCCTTGAGCAGCCTGGCGATGGCCTGCGGCCCGCGATCGAGGATGGAGATGCGTCCGCCCCATAGGATCCGGGTGTCTTTTAGCGGGCGGTAGTAATCGAAGGCGAAGCGTGTGTCGTAGATGGCCGACTGGCAGTTGATGGCCTCCGACAGGCGATCGCCCAGTGGTGGGGTGGTCACCACGTAGGTGGCGATCGGCAGCACGGCGCGTTCGATCGGGGCATAAACGCCGCGGCTATAGCCCCCTCCGGAGAACACCACTTCCTCGGCATGGACTTCGCCCTGGCCGGTGCGCACGATGTAGCCGCCAGCCTTCTTCTCGATGCCGGTCACCGGCGACTGCTCAAAGATCGTCACCCCGGCCTGGGACGCGGCCTGGGCGAGGCCGCAGACGTACTTGAGCGGGTGGAAGTGGAAGGCGTTGCGCTCCAGCAACCCGCCGTAATAGCGCTCGGTCCTGAGCTGTTCCTTCAGCTCGCCGGGTGCGATGTATTCCCAGTCGACGCCATAGGCCTGCTTCATCAGCTGGCGCGGTTTCTCCAGGCGCGACGGGTCGTTGAACCAGTTGGCGAGGATCACGCCCTGGTCGACCAGGTCGCAGTCGATGGTGTAGCGGCGGGTGCGTTCGCGGATCAGGTCGACGGCGTCGAGTGTCAGCCGATACAGCTTGCGGGCCTCGTGGGCGCCCAGCGCCGATAGCAGGTCGGCGTTGCCGAGGCTGTAGCCGCCGAAGACGAAGCCGCCGTTGCGTCCCGAGGCGCCATGGCCGACACGTTGCGACTCGAGCAGGGTCACATCGCTCACTCCGCGCTCGGCAAGCCCGATCGCGGTCGACAGGCCGGCCAGGCCGCCACCCAGGATGCAGACGCGGGTATCGGTGCGGCCGCTTTGGGCGGGGTAGAAGGTTCTGCTGGCGGTGGCTTCGTAGTAGGAGTCGAAGGTGCTGTTCATCAGGGTCCCGGAGCAGTGGTGGGCGGACCGGAGCGGGTCCGCCAATGGAGTGTTCAGGCGGGCTGCTGGCTGGCCGCGAGCGCATCGCCGGCGGGCTCTGCCTTGCTGCGTTCGGCCTTGCGCATCTCGATGCTGGAGAAGTCCATTTCCCTGTAGCGCACCACCCTGGAACCTGTCATCAGCTTGTGCCCGAACCAGACCACCACGAACAGCACCAGACCGACGTAGGTGGCGAAGGCGCCGATCCAGTCGATCTGCCCGCCGATGAATGCCTGGTAGTTCTGTCCGAGCATCACCACCATGCACAGGCCGAAGGCGAACAGTGGGCCGAACGGGAAGTACTTCGACACATACGGCAGTTTCGCCAGGTCGTTGCCATGGAACAGGTAGCCGCGGCGGAAGCGGTAATGGCTGATCGCGATACCCAGCCAGGCGATGAAGCCAAGCATGCCGGAGGTGTTCAGTAGCCACAGGTAGAGCTTGCCGGGGCTGAACAGGAAGCTCAGCAGGCACAGGCCGGCGACTGCGGCGGTGGCCAGCAGCGCCCAGACCGGCGTGCCGCTGCGAGTTACCCTGGCGAAGATGGCCGGCGCCTTGCGCTCCAGCGCCAGGCTGTAGAGCATGCGCGAGGAGGCGTACATGCCCGAGTTGCCGGCGGACAGCACCGAGGTCAGGATCACCGCGTTCATCACGGCGGCGGCGGCAAGCATGTCGGCCTTGGTGAAGATCAGGGTGAACGGGCTAATGGTGACGTCCGACAGTCCGTCCTTGAGCAGCCGTGGGTCGGTGTAGGGGATCAGCAGGCCGATCACGACGATGGTCAGCACGTAGAACAGCAGGATGCGCCAGAAGATCTGGCGTACGGCCTTGGGAATATTGCGCCCCGGGTTTTCCGTTTCGCCGGCGGCGATGCCCACGAACTCGGTGCCCTGGAACGAGAAGCCGACGATCATCGCCACGCCGATCAGCGCTGGCAGGCCGCCGGCGATGGGCGCGTCGCCGATCTGCCAGAGATGGGCGCCGCCGTCCTGGCCGCCTTCGAGGATGCCCAGCAGCATCAGCACGCCCACGGCGATGAAGATGATGATGGTGATGACCTTGATCAGGGCGAACCAGAACTCGGCCTCGCCGAAGAAGCGCACCGAGGCGACGTTGAGGGCGAACAGCAGTACCAGGAAGGCCGCGCTCCAGATCACCCCGGGGGTGTCCGGGAACCAGTAGAGCATGATGATCTGCACGGCCACCAGGTCCACGGCGATGGTCACGGCCCAGGAGTACCAGTAGTTCCAGCCCAGGGCGAAGCCGAAGCTTTCTTCGACGTAGCGCGAGGCATAGGTGGAGAACGAGCCGCTGACCGGCATGCACGCGGCCATTTCGCCGAGGCTGGTCATCAGGAAGTAGACCATCAGGCCGATCACCGCGAAGGCCAGCAGCGCGCCGCCGGGGCCGGATTGGGCGATGGTGGCGCCGGAGGAGACGAACAGGCCGGTGCCGATGGAGCCGCCGATGGCGATCATGTTCAGGTGGCGGCTGGTGAGCGTGCGTTTGAGGTGTCCGGAAGGCGGGGTTGCGGCAGTCAAACTTGCGTTGTTGTTCGAATGGGTCATGGGCAACCTATTGGATCTGCATTCGGGTGAGTTGTTGTTTTTGTTGTGATCTGACCACTTCCAGTTGCAGGTGACGGGCGCGGTTTGGGCGCCGGTCGGCCGGCGGCTTCTCCAGTGCCGCGGCGGTCGCGATTGCATTGATTGAAATCAGTATTGGCGTTGAAAGGTGTTCGCAACAAACGACAATTAGTTGCCATATCATTCCGTTTTGGAATGTTTGATTTCGTCGTTTTGATGATGTGCCAATGCGGGTGTTTGCACGTACTCATTTGAATTGCCCATGATTACTGGGGTGTATTGACGTCATTGTGGAGTGGAATATTGTCGTTTTGTAATTGTCATGAAATGTACGAAACAATATGGCAGAAATTTATTCATCATTGATGCAGCAAAAAACCGATACCTGGGGGCCAGATATCGGTTCTTGGGGGGCGTGTCCCTTCAAGCGGAGGGACTGGTGTGAGGGGCGGCCTTGTCGCGGGCTGTCAGCCTTCGTCAGGGCGAACCGTGCTGCTGCTGGCGGTCCGCTGTTGCTGTTTCGCCCGGGTGTCGGGCAGGTTGTCGAACGCGTGCAGCCCGTTTTTCGCGTACGGGTCGCCGATCCAGCGTGGGCTGGCGGTGAACGCTTCGTTGACCAGGCTCTTGGCCGGCTCGTAGCGGTCGTAGCTCAGGCCCGCCAGGTCGGACAGGGTGTGGATCAGGTGTGCGCTGCTATAGGGGCGGTTGGTCATCGACTGCAGGTCGCGCGGGTGCCCCGCCTGCCAGCTGGGCGAGGTCCAGAGCAGGAAGGGGATGGTGTACATCGGCCGGGTCGGGTCGGCCTCGTTGCGGCCGAGGCGATCGTGATTGCCGGAGCTGTAGACGTCCTCGCCATGGTCGGAGAGGTACAGCAGGAAGCCGTTCGGTGTGCTGGCCGAATAGCGCTTGATCAGGTCGGACACGACGAAGTCGTTGTAGCGCACGGCGTTGTCATAGAAGTTGTAGGTCCGTACCTGGTCGGGGGACAGCGCCGCCGGCGCGCCGGTGTTGTCCTTGAAGTGGTCGAAACCGGCCGGATAGCGGTAGCGGTAATCCATGTGCGTGCCGAGCAGGTGGACGATGATCAGCTTCTTGCCGGCCGGGTCCTGCAGGGCTTTTTCGAAGGGCTCCAGCACCACGCTGTCGTACTGGCTGGCGTTCTGGTTGCGCTGGTTGTTCAGGTAGACCGGCACGTCCGTCTGCTGCGAGAAGGTGGTGAGCATGGTGTTGCGCTTGGTCATCGTCTGCTGGTTGGTGATCCAGAAGGTCTTGTAGCCGGCCTGTTTCATCAGGTTGATCAGCGATGGATCGGTGAGGAAGCGGTCGGGGTGCTGTTGATCGCCGAAGGTGAGGATCTGCTGCATCACCTCGATGGTGTACGGGCGTGGCGAGACGACGTTGCGGAACACGGTGAGGCCCTTGTCGCGGGCGGCCAGGGCATCGAGGTTCGGTGTGGTGTCGCGGTTGTAGCCGTACAGGTGCATGTGTTCGCGGGTGGTGGACTCGCCCAGTACCAGCACCAGGGTGCGCGGCGCGTCGCCGCTGTTGTCCTTGAGGTCCTGCAGCGGCGGCAGGGCGGCATTCTGTTCCAGCAGGGCCTGCATGTTGTCGAGCTGCTGGCGGTACTGCCGGTAGCCGACCACCAGTTGCCAGGGCACCGCGGCCGCCATGCGCTGTTCGACCTTTTCCTGGGCGTCGGCGAAGCTGCGTTGCTGGGAGACCATCTGTTTGTAGAACGGGTAGCCCAGGGTCGCTGTCAGCAACAGGACGACCACCGGCAGGCGGCTGTACCGTGGCAGGGTGACCGGGCGTATGCGTCGCCACAGCAGCACGGCGATCGCGCTGTAGAGCAGCAGCCCCAGGCACAGCCAGATACTGAAGTACTGGCTGAAGTATTCCCCGGCTTCGGCGGTGTTGGACTCGAACATCACGAAGATGACGCTTTGCGAGAACTCCTGGCGGTAGATGCCGAAATAGCTCAGGCCGACCAGCGAGCTGGCCCACAACACCAGCCCGATCAGGGCGGCGAGGGGGCGGGTCAGGCGTGGCAGCAGCAGTACTGGGGCCAGCCACAGGCTGCTGAGGAACAAGGCGTCGCGAAAGCCGGCAAAGCCGGTGGTGCCGCTGAACAGCAGCAGGGCCTGGGTGACGCCGGAGAAGTACCAGAAGAACAGCAGGAGCCAGCCGAGGCCAGACCAGTCGATGGATTTGCTAGCGGGGGGAGTTGTACGGGACACGTGTGCCTCAGAGAGCGGTTGCCTGCCGGATCGGTTGGCAGGCGACGCTAAAGGGGGGAGCGTGAAAAGATCGTCAACAATTCATGAAAGTCCCGGAGAGACCGACGAGTGAGATACAAGTAACTTACTCTTGTTATTCGCTCTTGTAGTTGCTGTTTGCTTTTGCTTCTAAGCGCGCGGTAGATCAGGCAACACCAATTGCGACTTCAGGAGGCCGAGCGGAGTTCTTGCGAAGGGAGGTGACGGGCATGGATGCCCGTCAAGCGCTGCGCCCCAGGATGGGGCGTTCAGCGCGGTCCTCCCGGGAGCAAGAACGGAGCGAGGGAACCCCGGAGCGAAGCGTAGGGGCCGGATGATGGAGCGAGGATTTTTTGGTTCCTTTTTGATCCTTCAAAAAGGGACCCGCCGTAAGGGCGGAAAGGTGACTATGCGTCACCATCGCAAATGAATGCGCATATAGATTTCAAAACAGACTATTTAAAAGTCAAAGTCAAAGTCAAAGTCAAAGTCAAAGTCAAATGCGGTCGGCGTCGGTTTTAATAGTTGTAAGTGCATTCATTTGCGATGTCGACGCATAGTCACCTTTTCGCCCTTACGGCGAGTTCCTTTTTGAAGGATCAAAAAGGAACCAAAAAATCCTCGCTCCATTCATCCGGCCCTACGCTTCGCTCCGGGTACCCTCACTCCGGCCTTGCTCCCGGGAGGGCCGCGCTGCAGGGCCCATCCTGGGCCCCAGCGCTTGACGGGCATCCATGCCCGTCACCTCCCTTCGCAAGGCCTGCGTTCGGCCTCCTGAAGTCGCGAAGTTACGGGCGGCGCCTGGGCTGACGCAGCTGTCGCTAGTGGGGAAGGGGTTAACCTTGCGATCAAGATCAAGATCAAGATCAACCAACGGCTACACTCGGAACTGCTCCATCAATACCTGCTGCTGGTTGGCCAAACGGTTCAGTGCCTGGCTGATCCGCGCCGATTCGTCGGCCTGACCTGCCAACGACTCGGTCACATCACGTATCCCCGCCACGTTACGGTTGACCTCCTCGGCCACGGCGCTCTGTTCCTCGGCCGCCGAGGCGATCTGCAGGTTCATGTCGGTGATCACCGCCACCGCCTCGCCGATCCGCTGCAGCGCCGGCAACGTCTGCTCCATCTGCGCGGCGCTGTCCTGGGCCTGACGCTGGCCGGCGTGCATCGCGCCGACCACGTCCTGGGTACCTTGTTGCAACCCCTCGATCACCTGGCGGATCTCCTCCACCGAGACCTGCGTACGCTGGGCCAGGTTGCGCACCTCGTCAGCGACCACCGCGAAACCACGCCCGGCTTCACCGGCGCGGGCGGCCTCGATGGCGGCGTTGAGCGCCAGCAGGTTGGTCTGCTCGGCGATGGCGCGAATCACCTCGAGCACCGAGCCGATCTGCTCGCCACGGCTTTCCAGGGCGCGGGCCTCGTCCATGGCCGCGTTCATGCCGCCGGCCAGCTCGCCGATCGCCTCGCGAGTGGCGGCCACCCGTGCCAGGCCATCACGGGTCGCCTGGTCGGCGCCGCGCGCCGCTTGTGCCGCCTGGGCGGCATTGTGGGCGACGTCGTGGGCCGTGGCGCTCATCTCGTTGGCGGCGGTGGCCACCTGCTCGATCTCGCGGTGCTGTTGCTGCATGCCGTCACTGGTCTGGCTGGCGATCAGCGCCGACTGGTCGGCGGTGCCGCGGGCCTCCTGCAAGGAGCCCTTGAGCTGGGCGATCACCGGCTGGAGCTTGTCGAGGAAACGGTTGAACCAGCCGGTCAGCTGGCCCAGTTCGTCGTTGCGGGCATAGTCCAGGCGTCGGGTCAGGTCGCCTTCGCCACTGGCAATGTCCTTCAGGCGCGCGGCCACGGCCAGGATCGGCCGGGTCACGCCACGGGCGGTCAGCCACACCAGCAGCAGCCCCAGCACGGCAGCGCCCAGGCCGATCAGCAGGCTGACCAGGTTGGCGCTCTGGTTCTGGCTGTCCAGGCGTTGGTTGAGGGCGACGGCGGGGGCCTGCAGCACCTGTTCGGGCAGCTCGAGCAGGACCTGCCACGGCGCCGCGCCGGGGATCGGGGCGAAAGGCCGGGAAATGCGCATGGTGCCGCCGTCCAGACGCTCGACCGCCTGCCCGGCGCGCAGCGAGTCGGCCAGGGCGGTGGCGCTGGCGCCGAAGGCCTGCTGCACGGTCTTGCTCAGCTGGCTGGCGTCCTGGCTGTGGCCGGCGAGCAGGCCCGAAGGGCTGACGATGCTGACCTGGCCCTGGCCATCGAACAGCTCCTGGCGGCCGGCCAGGCTCAGTTGCTGCAGATTGTCCAGGCCGATGTCCAGGCCGACCACGCCCACCACCTTGCCGTTTTCCAGCAGCGGCAGGGCGATGCTGGTCATCAGCACCTGGTGGCCGTTGACCTCGTCGAAGTACGGGTCGAGCACACAGGCCTTGGCGGTCTCCAGCGGGCAGGTCAGCCAGCGGTTGTAGGGCGAACCGTTGGCGCCGATGCTGGTGTCGGCGAGCATCGACTCGGGCATCGCCTCCACCTCGAGGTTGCCGGTGCCGGGCTGCGACCAGTACAGGGAGAAGCGGCCGCTGTCGTTGCTGGCGTTGTCGACCTGGCCGACGAAGCGGGCGTCCTGCTGGTCCAGGGCATTGGGCTGGAACACCAGATACAGGCCGATCAGGTCGGCGTTGCCAGCCAGGGCGGCACGGGCCTCGCGGCTGAGTTCCGTGCGCAGGTCGGCGCCGCCACGGGCCTTGAGTGCCTGCACCAGGCGGGCGAAGCCGTTGCCGTACTGGTAGGCGTCCATGAAATAGCGCTGGATTCGCAGGGCCTGGGTCTCGCCGTGGGCCTGCAGGCGCAGACGGGCGCTGTGGTCGAGCAGCTCGGTGTTGGCCTGGAACACCTGCTCGGCGCTGCGTCGGGCCTGGGTGAGCGAAGTGGCCACCAGCAGGGCGACGATGGCCAGCAGGCACAGGCCGGCAAGCAGGGTGATCTTCCACTGGATGGAGAGACGGCGCAGCAACATGGGCTTTTCCTTCTCGGGCAAACAGGACGCCCGCGGTCAGGCGGGCGTCGGCGGGGTCAGTCGGCGATGCAGTTCGGTGGCGCTACCCTGAAGGCCTTGGTCAGCCAGGCCAGGTAGAGCACGCCAAGCAGGGCCCAGACACCGCCGAACAACAACGAGTGTTCGTTCAGGTCCAGCCACAGCGAGACGATGATGCAGAAGCCTATCGTCGGCGCCACCAGATACTTGAGGTTGTTCGTCAGGCCCTTGTTCCGGCCCTCGCGGATGTAGCAATGGTTGATCACCGACAGGTTGACGAAGCTGAAGGCCACCAGCGCGCCGAAGTTGATCACCGAGGTGGCGGTGACCAGGTCGAAGAAGATCGCCGACAGCGAGATCAGGCCGACCACGGCAATGTTCAGCACCGGGGTCTTGTAGCGCGGGTGCAGGCGGGCGAATACCCCGGCCGGGATCACGTTGTCGCGGCCCATCACGTATAGCAGGCGCGACACGCTGGTCTGCGAGGCCAGGCCCGAGGCGATGGTGTTGATCACCGTGCATGCGATGAACACCGATTGGAACAGCTTGCCGCCGACGTACAGGGCGATTTCCGGCAGGGCCGCTTCCTGGTCATGGAAGCGCGCCATGGTCGGGAAGTAGGCCTGGATGAAGTAGGACACGCCGATGAACACCACGCCGCCGATCAGCGCGGTGAGGAAGATCGCCCGGGGGATGGTCTTGCCCGGGTCGCGGGTCTCTTCCGACAGGCAGGTCACCGCGTCGAAGCCCAGGAACGAGAAGCACAGGATGGTCGCGCCGGCGGCCAGGGCGGCGAACTGGGTCTGGTCGTCGGCGAACGGCACCAGGCTCCAGGCGGTGCCCAGCCCTTCGCCGTGGTCCAGGCCACGCCAGCACAGGTAGATGAATACACCGATGATCGCCACCTGCACGGCGACGAACAACAGGTTGAAGTGCGCCACCAGGTTGACGCTGCGCATGTTGATCAGGCTGATCAGGGTGACGAAACCGGCCACCCACACCCAGGCCGCTACCTCGGGGAACATCGCCGAGAGGTAGAGCTTGGCCAGCAGCGCGTTGACCATGGGCAGCAGCAGGTAGTCCAGCAGCGACGACCAGCCCACCAGGAAGCCCACGTGCGGGTTGATGGCGCGCTGGGTGTAGGTATAGGCCGAGCCCGATTGCGGGAAGCGCCGCACCAGGGTGCCGTAGCTCACGGCGGTGAACAGGATACCGGCCAGGGCCAGGAGGTAGGCGCTGGGCACGTGCCCGGCGGTGATGCCGGAGACGATGCCGAAGGTGTCGAACACGGTCATCGGGGTGAGGTAGGCCAGGCCGATGATCACCACATGCCAGAGACGCAGGGACTTGCGGAATTGGGCGTTGCCGGGGGCGCTGTGGTCAGGCTGCATGCGGGCGCTGCTCCTTGATCGAAACAACGGGCACGGCGTATGACGGGCACGACAAGGTCGAGCGGATGGGCTCCATGTTGTTCACCTTTTATGTTGGAGCTGCGGGGTGCGCGAAATAAACAACGATGGTCGTTTGAGTGTCAAGTTAAACATGACAGAGTGCCAAGTGTATGGAAGGTGAATCGGTTTATTTGGCCGTTATGCATTGCTTTTGGCCGATTGAGCAGATCGTAAGTCGATTTTGATGTTCGTAAAAATTGACAATTTTTCTTTGGCAAACCAAGTGCCCGGCTGTGCGTCGACACACAAAATGCCTCACGCATTACCGCGTGGGCCGGGTGCCAATGGTATTCTTGCCATCTGCGCGCGGCCTCGTTTCCGTGGACCGCTCAAACGACCTCCTTATGGACAGCAATCGGTTCTATTCATGAAGAAATCAGTAGGCATCCTTTCCGGTCTGGCCGTGGCCATCGCCGTCGCAACCACCACTGGCGCCTGGTACACCGGCAAGCAGTTGCCCGCGGAGCTGGAGCGTTCCGTCGCCCGCGGCAACGAAGAGCTGAAGAAAGCCCTGGCCGGCAACGGCGGCAGCATGACCATCGAGCTGGTCTCGCTGGACCAGCACTTCTTCACCAGCACCGCGCACTACCGCCTGAAGGCCGAGAACGTGCAGCTCGGCGAAGCCGAGGCATTGAACTTCCAGGTGGGCGTGACCGACCAGATCGAGCACGGCCCGTTCCCCTGGTCGCGGGTCAAGGCCTTCAAGCTGATGCCGGTCATGGCCACCAGCAACAGCACGCTGGACAAGGATGACTTCACCAGCGGTTGGTTCGCCGCCGCCGGCGACAAGCCGCCGGTCACCGCCCAGGTCAGCCTCGGCTATGGCGGCAGCGTCGACAGCGACATCCGCCTGGCGCCAGTCACGCTCAAAGAGGACGGCGGCAATGTCCTGGACTTCTCCGGCCTGCAGCTCGCGCTGCGCGGCGACCGCGAAGGCAAGGCAGTGGAGATCCACAGCAGCGCCGAGCACCTCGAGCTGAACTTCGTCGACGAGCAGCAGGCGCCGGTGAAGATCCTGCTCAACGGCTTCAAGGCCGGTGGCAAGCTCACTGAGACCGCCCACGACATGGTCTATGTCGGCAACTTCGACCTGGCCCTGGCCGACACCCAGGTGACCTTCGGGCCGAAGCAGGAAGTGCTGGTGCTCAAGGGCCTGCAGCAGAACAACTTGTACAACGCCGAGGGCGAGGCCAAGGACAAGCTGGCCGGGCGCCTGGAATACAAGGTCGACGACATCAGCTACGCCGGCCGCAAGGTGGGCAGCGCAGAGATGGTCCTGACCATGAAGTCCATCGACATTCCGGCCATGCAGGCGCTGATGGAGTGGTACCAGACCCAGCTGCCGCAGATGCAGCAGGCCGCCGCTGATGGCGAGGCTCCAGCGCTGGAAATGAGCCCCGAGGAGCAGGCCAAGGTCCAGGGCGACCTGCAGAAGCTGCTGGTGGCCAAGCCGCAGGTGGCGGTGGAGAAGCTGGCGTTCAAGACCGCCAATGGCGAGAGCCACTTCAATCTGGCGATGGATTTTGCCAGCCCGAGCTCGTTCGACCTGCCGCCTGACCAGTTGGGCAAGCAGCTGCTGACGCAACTGAAGGCCAAGCTCAGCGTTTCCAAGCCGATGGTCGCCGACCTGGCCACCTTGCAGGCGCTGCTCGAGGGCGAGACCGATGCCCAGGCCATCGCCCAGCAGTC
Organism: Pseudomonas sp. NMI760_13; assembly: GCF_021283245.1. Lineage (NCBI taxonomy): Bacteria > Pseudomonadati > Pseudomonadota > Gammaproteobacteria > Pseudomonadales > Pseudomonadaceae > Pseudomonas > Pseudomonas sp. NMI760_13. Next base: position 32,900 of record NZ_JAJSRC010000031.1, read on the forward strand.
CAGCCAGGCCGGTGAGATGGTCGGCATGATGGCGCTGCAGAGCGGCATGGCCACGGTGCAGGGCAGTGATGTGGTGTCGAGCCTGCAATACGCCGACGGCATGGTCGACTTCAACGGCAAGAAGATGACCGTCGAAGAGTTCGCCATGCTGATCAGCGGCCACCTGGCGGCACTCCAGCCGCAGGGCTGATCGCTGGCTCGCGGTCCCTTTCGCGGGGCAAGCCCGCTCCCACGAAGTCGCCATGAACTGGATGGCTTCGTGGGAGCGGGCTTGCCCCGCGACTGCATTGGGGCGGCCAACGCAAAAACCCCTTTTGCATCCCTCCGATTGCCTGTAGCCTTCGCGTCCGATAAGAATCCGCGCCCGCAGAGGGGCCGAGACGCTGGCCGTCCGGCACCATTAGCCGATCTGCCAGGGCCGGGTGATACACTCGACTGACGCGCTCAAGCGCCCCGCAGGTCCAGCGATCATGACCCAGATTTCCGAACGCCTGTTGGTCCAGGCCCACCTCGATGCCAAGCAGCCCAACCCGCTGACGCCCGCGCAGGAGGCCGAGTACCGTGCGGCCATCGCCGCCGAGCTGAAAAAGCAGAACGCCGTGCTGGTGGCCCACTACTATTGCGACCCGGTGATCCAGGCCCTGGCCGAGGAAACCGGCGGCTGCGTGTCCGACTCGCTGGAGATGGCGCGTTTCGGCAAGAACCACCCGGCGCAGACCGTGGTGGTGGCGGGTGTACGTTTCATGGGCGAAACCGCGAAGATCCTCACCCCGGAAAAACGTGTGTTGATGCCCACCCTGGAGGCGACCTGCTCCCTCGACCTGGGCTGCCCGGTCAAGGAGTTCTCGGATTTCTGCGACCAGCATCCCGAGCGCACCGTGGTGGTTTACGCCAACACTTCCGCGGCGGTGAAAGCACGGGCCGACTGGGTGGTGACCTCCAGCTGCGCCCTGGAGATCGTCGAAAGCCTGATGGACAACGGCGAGACCATCATCTGGGGGCCGGACCAGCACCTGGGCCGCTATATCCAGAAGCAGACCGGGGCCGACATGCTGCTGTGGGACGGTGCCTGCATCGTTCACGAAGAGTTCAAGTCGCGCCAGCTGGCCGACATGAAGGCGCTGTACCCGGACGCGGCGATCCTGGTTCACCCGGAGTCGCCGGAAGCGGTGATCGAACTGGCCGACGCGGTGGGTTCCACCAGCCAGCTGATCAAGGCGGCGCAGACCCTGCCGAACAAGACCTTCATCGTCGCCACCGACCGCGGCATCTTCTACAAGATGCAGCAGCTGTGTCCGGACAAGGAATTCGTCGAGGCGCCGACCGCCGGCAACGGCGCGGCCTGCCGCAGCTGCGCGCATTGCCCGTGGATGGCGATGAACACCCTGGAACGCACGCTCGACTGCCTGCGCAAGGGCAGTAACGAGATCTTCGTCGAGCCTGCGCTGATTCCCAAGGCGATCAAGCCGCTGAACCGCATGCTCGACTTCACCCAGGCGGCGCGGTTGAAGTTATCAGGCAACGCCTGACATCACCTTGTAGGAGCGGCCTTGCGCCGCGAAAGGGCCGCAGAGCGGCCCCAGGATGTTCAGGGTCACGCAAAAAACAGGGGCCGCTCTGCGGCCCTTTCGCGGCGCAAGGCCGCTCCTACAGGGTTATCGGTTCTGACGCCTAGCGGCCCATCATCTCCTTGACCATCCGCTGCTGCTCCATGATCTCGCGCTGGCGCTGGTCGATCTGCGAGGCCAGCGGGAAGTTGCTGCCCGAGCGGCGCTTGGCGTAGTCGAGCTGCTGGATCGCCTGGTCGAAGTCGCCAACCAGGGTGAAGTACTCGGCGCGGGCGCGGTGCAGGCCGATGGTGTTGCCCGACAGCCCTCGCACTTCGGCGACGTCGTACCACACGTCCGGGTCGTCCGGGCGGTTCTTGACCAGGTCGTCCAGCACCTTCTCCGCCTCGGCCGGCTTGTTCTGCTTGATCAGCAGGTCGGCGCGCACCTGTTTCAACGGATAGTTGGCCGGGTACAGCGCCTGCATGCGCTGGGCGCGTTGCTGAGCGTCGGCCAGGCGGTTGTTGGTGATGTCCAGGTCGATCTGCGCGAGGTTGTAGGTAATGTCGTTGGGCGCCTTGGCCAGCAGCGGCTTGAGGTTCTCCCGCGCTTCGTTGAGCTGGCCACCCTTGATCTGTGCCAGCGCCAGGCCATAGCGCGCGGCGTCCATCTGGGGATTCTCGTCGAGCTGGGCGCGGAAGCGCTTGGCGGCCAGGCCCGGGGTGCCTTCATAGGTGAGCTGTACCCGTGCACGAATCAGCTGGTAACGCAGGCTGTCCTCGACGCCCCCCTTGGGCGCCTGCTCGGCACGGTTACGGGTATCGGCTACCCGCGACTCGGTCACCGGGTGGGTAAGGAGGAATTCAGGCGGCTTGGCGTCATAGCGGTACTGGCGCGCCAGGCGTTCGAACATGCTGGGCATGTTGCGTGGGTCGTAACCGGCCTTTTCCAGGTTCTGGATACCAATACGGTCGGCTTCCTGTTCGTTCTGTCGGGAGAAGCGCCGCTGCTCCTGGATCGCCGCCGCCTGGGTGCCGGCAATCACACCGATGCCGGCATCGCCGCCACCGCCGGCGGCCAGGACGATACCGGCAAGCAGCGCGGCCATCATGGGCAACTGCATGCGCTGCTGGGCTTCGACGCCACGGGCGAAGTGGCGCTGCGACAAGTGCGCCAGTTCGTGAGCCAGCACCGAAGCATACTCGCCTTCGGTCTGCGCATTGAGGAACAGACCGCCGTTGACCCCGACGATGCCGCCGGGCGCGGCGAAGGCGTTGAGTTCCTTGCTGTCGATGAGGATGAACTCCAGGCGCCGGTCCTGCAGCTGGCTGGTCTCGGCCAGTTTGTACACGCTGGTCTCGACGAAGTCCTTGAGCTGCGGGTCGTTCAGCTGGTTGACTTGGCCGCGCAACAGGCTCAGCCAGGCGCGACCGAGCTGGTGTTCCTGTTGCGGCGAGACGATCGCGGAGCTGGCGTCGCCCAGTGACGGCAGGTCGTCAGCGTGGCCGGGAAGGGCCATCAGGCAGGCCAGCGTCAACAGGGTAGGGCGCAGTAGATTCATGCAGAAGCTCGCGTCGGTCAAAAGCCTTACTGTAGCCGGGTCGCGCGATGCCGACCAGTGGCGGTATCCTACCAGACCTTTCTGTCCATACCCCGGAGACGCGCCCGATGAGTGACACCCCGACCAGCGACGCCGAGCTTGACGCCAGCGGGCTGAACTGCCCGTTGCCGCTGCTCAAGGCCAAGATGGAACTCAATCGCCTGGCCAGTGGCGCGGTGCTCAAGGTGATCGCCACCGACGGCGGCTCCCAGCGCGACTTCCGCACTTTCGCCCAGCTGGCCGGTCATACGCTGCTGCACGAAACGGCCGAGGCCGGCGTGTACACCTACTGGCTGCGCAAGGCCTGAGTCTTTCCCAAGGATCGTCAATGTTCAAAGTGCTTCGCGACTGGATGCAGCGCTACTTCTCCGACGAGGAGGCCGTGGTGCTGGCGGTCCTGCTGTTCCTGGCCTTCACCGTGGTGCTGACCCTGGGCGGCATGCTTGCGCCAGTGCTGGCGGGCATGGTCCTGGCGTTCCTCATGCAGGGGCTGGTCAATGCCCTGGAGCGTTTGAGGGTGCCCTCCAGGCTGGCGGTCTGGATGGTGTTCGCCCTGTTCATGGGCGCCCTGGCGGTGTTCATGCTGGTGCTGGTGCCGCTGCTCTGGCATCAGCTGATCACCCTGTTCAACGAACTGCCGGGGATGCTCGGCAAGTGGCAGTCGCTGTTGCTGCTGCTGCCCGAGCGCTATCCGCACCTGGTGTCGGACGAGCAGGTGCTGCGCGCCATCGAATCGGTGCGCGGCGAGATCGGCAAGTTCGGCCAATGGGCGCTGACCTTCTCGCTGTCGAGCCTGCCGTTGCTGGTCAACGCCATGATCTACCTGGTGCTGGTGCCGATCCTGGTGTTCTTCTTCCTCAAGGACCGCGAACTGATCGGGCGCTGGGTCAGCGGCTATCTGCCGCGTGAGCGCACGCTGCTCAACCGGGTGGGCGATGAGATGAACCGGCAGATCGCCAACTATATCCGCGGCAAGGGCATCGAGATCCTGATTTGCGGGATCGCCACCTATATCGCCTTCATCAGCCTGGGCCTGAACTATGCCGCCTTGCTGGCGCTGCTGGTGGGCCTGTCGGTGGTGGTGCCCTATGTCGGCGCGGTGGTGGTGACGGTGCCGGTGACGCTGATCGCGCTGTTCCAGTGGGGCTGGGGCGACCAGTTCATCTACCTGATGGCGGTGTACGCAATCATCCAGGCGCTCGATGGCAACGTGCTGGTGCCGCTGCTGTTCTCCGAGGCGGTGAGCCTGCACCCGGTGGCGATCATCTGCGCGGTGCTGCTTTTCGGCGGGCTGTGGGGGTTCTGGGGGATCTTCTTCGCGATCCCGCTGGCGACGCTGTTCAAGGCAGTGTTGGACGCGTGGCCGCGGCAGGACAGGTCTGTGGCGCCGATGTTGTAGGTCTGGGGCTGCTTTGCAGCCCTATCGCGGCACAAGGCCGCTCCTACAGGGGAACGCGATTCCTGTAGGAGCGGCCTTGTGCCGCGATAGGGCGCAAAGCGCCCTCAAGATCTCAAGCCTTATCGAGATTCTGCGCGGCCGCCAACACCGCATCCACATGCCCCGGTACCTTCACCCCGCGCCATTCCTGGCGCAGCACACCGTCCTTGTCGATCAGGAAGGTGCTGCGGTCCACGCCCAGGTATTCCTTGCCGTACAGCTTCTTCAGCTTGATCACGTCGAACAGTTGGCACAGCGCCTCGTCCTTGTCGCTGATCAGCTCGAAGGGAAACGCCTGCTTGGCCTTGAAGTTTTCGTGCGACTTGATGCCATCGCGCGACACGCCGAACACCACGGTGTTGGCCGCCTGGAACGCCGCGTGCTGGTCGCGGAATCCCTGGCCCTCGGTGGTGCAGCCCGGGGTGCTGTCCTTGGGGTAGAAGTACAGCACCACCTGCTGGCCCTTCAGGTCAGCCAGGCTGACGGTCTGGCCGCTGGTGGCCTGGACCTGGAAATCGGCGACGGGTTGGTCGAGTGCTACGGCCATGGGGGTTTCCTTACATGGGGTTCTGTGGGCGCCACGGTTCGATCAGCGCGTCCAGGTTCAGAGCGTCGGCGAAGTCGAGGAACTGGTCGCGCAGCCAGCTGATCTGGGTGCCGGCCGGCAGGATCACGGTGAACTGGGCGTTGAGCATGCTGCTGCCGGTTTGCGGCGCGAGGTAGGTGTCGCAGGTCATCGCTTCGAGCTCGACGCGGTGGTCGAGGAAGAACTGGCACAGCTCGTTGATGATGTCCGGGCGATAGGCGGCGCTGACGTAGGCCACGTAGGGCAGGGCCTGCGGGCGCACTTCCTGATCGGCGCTGCGCACCACGTCCAGGGTCAGGCCGTGCTTCTTGCCCAGGCCCGGCAGGGTGGCTTCGAGGCGGGCCAGGGCATCCCAGCTGCCGCCGACCTGCAGCACCAGGGCGCTGGTCTCGCCGTGGCGCGACAGGCGCGAGGTGACCACCGCACAGCGGTTGTCGAAGGCCGCGCGGCTGAGAACGTTGGCCAGCTCCATGGGGTTGGGGCCCAGGGCGCTGATGACGAGGAATTGTTCGCGAACGGTGGGGGTGGACATGCAGCATTCCTAAAGCGATGAGCGGTCGATGCAGGACGGGGGCAAAGCCTCCTTTTTCAGCAGGGCCCGGGCCGGTTTTGGCGGCTGTGGACGCAGGCCGGGAGCACTGTCGACGGCCCGGCGGGCCGTGCTGCACCGATCAAAGGATCAAGGGTAGCGAAAAGCGGCGCGAAGGGGAATGCTCCGCCCGCCTGCTTCGCTTGTGCAAGGCCGATGGCGCCAGTACCATTACCGCTCTCTTTTTCCGGCAGGAGCAGTTACATGATTGCGGGCAGTATGGTGGCATTGGTCACTCCCATGGATGCACAAGGGCGTCTGGACTGGGACAGCCTCGACAAGCTTGTAGACTTCCACCTGGAAAACGGCACCCACGCGATCGTAGCTGTCGGCACCACCGGCGAGTCCGCCACGCTGGATGTCGAAGAACACATCCTGGTCATCAAGCACGTGGTCGAGCGGGTCAAGCACAGCAAGAAGCGGATCCCGGTGATCGCCGGTACCGGTGCCAACTCCACTGCCGAAGCCGTGCACCTGACCAAGAACGCCAAGAATGCCGGCGCCGACGCCTGCCTGCTGGTGGTCCCGTACTACAACAAGCCGACCCAGGAAGGCCTGTACCAGCACTTCAAGCACATCGCCGAAGCCGTCGACATCCCGCAGATCCTCTACAACGTGCCCGGCCGCACCTCCTGCGACATGCAGGCCGACACCGTGATCCGTCTGTCGAAGGTCAAGAACATCATCGGCATCAAGGAAGCCACCGGCGACCTGGTCCGTGCCAAGGCCATCCTGGACGGCGTCGACAAGGACTTCATCGTCCTGTCCGGCGACGATCCGACCGCCGTCGAGCTGATCCTGATGGGCGGCAAGGGCAACATCTCCGTCACCGCCAACGTCGCCCCGCGCGAAATGGCCGACCTGTGCGAGGCCGCCCTTGAGGGCAATGCCGAGAAGGCCCGCGCGATCAACGAAAAACTCATGCCGCTGCACAAAGACCTGTTCTGCGAAGCCAACCCGATTCCGGTGAAATGGGCGCTGGTGCAAATGGGCCTGATGCAGCAGGGCATTCGCCTGCCACTGACCTGGCTGAGCGAAGGCTGTCACGAAAAAGTCCGTACTGCCTTGCGCCAGTCCGGCGTACTGGTTTAATCGAGGAAGTACACCGCATGAAGCGACTGGCTGGTCTTTCCGCTCTCGCCCTGATCATCTCCAGCACCAGCGGGTGCGGCTGGCTGTGGGGCGAGGATGGCTATTTCCGCGACCGTGGCAGCGACTACCTGCAGGCGCAACCGACCGCGCCGATGCAGCTGCCGCCGGACGCCAGCAACGTCAAGCGCCTGGATCCGCTGCTGCCGATCCCGCGCAACGTGGCCGATGATCGCGCCACCGGCGAGTTCGAGGTACCCCGTCCACAGCCGCTGTCGGCCACCGCCGGCATCAGCGATTTCAGCCTGCAGCGCAGCGGCAACAGCCGTTGGGTGCTGGCCCAGCGCTCGCCCGCCGAAGTCTGGCCGGTGACTCGCCAGTTCTTCGAGGACAACGGTTTCCGCATTGCCGAAGAACGTCCGCAGACTGGCGAATTCAACACCACCTGGCAGCGTTTCGACGAGCTGTCGGCCTCCCTCGGCCAGCGCCTGGCCAGCACCTCCAGCAGCCCGGACAGCGAAGTCCGTGTGCGGGTGCGCATGGAGCCCGGCGTGCAGCGCAACACCTCCGAGGTGTATGTGGTCAGCGTCGAGCGTCCGGCCGGCAGCACTGCCGAGCCTGACTTCCCGTCCGCCTCCAGCAACACCGGCACCGACGCCCTGCTGGTCGACGAAATGCTTGCCAGCATGAACCGCAGCGCCGAGAAGGGCGGTTCGGTCTCGCTGCTGGCCGCGCGCGACTTCGATGCCCCGAGCCAGGTCAGCCTGAGCGAGGACGGCAGCGGCAACCCGGTGCTGTTCCTGGGTTCGGACCTGGACCGCGCCTGGTCCGGCGTCGGCCGCGCCCTGGAACAGGGCGAGTGGCGTGTCGAGGACATCAACCGCAGCCTGGGCCTGTATTACATCAACCTGTCCGAGAAGCCTGACGACAAGCAGAAGGAGCCTGGCTTCTTCAGCCGCCTGTTCGGCAGCGAGCCGAGCAAGGAAGAGCGTGAAGCCCGTGCCGAGCGCTACCAGGTGCGCCTGAGCAAGGTCGGCGACAACGTCCAGGTGACCGTCGAGAAGAACATCAACACCGTGGCCCCGGCCGATGTCGCCCGCCGCGTGCTGAGCGCGATCCAGGACCACCTGGGCTAAGTGCGCTTCGCGGTTCTAGGAAGCGGTAGCCAGGGAAACGGCACGCTCATCGCCAGTGGTGAAACCTTCATCCTGGTCGACTGCGGCTTTTCCCTGCGCGAGACCGAGCGGCGCCTGGCGCTGCTCGGGGTGTCGGCCGCGCAACTGAGCGCGGTGCTGGTGACCCACGAACATGCCGACCACGTGCATGGGGTGGGGTTGCTCTCGCGCCGCTACAATGTACCGGTCTACCTCAGCCAGGGCACATTGCGCGGCATGCGCAAGCCGGTCGAGGTGGCCGGTTTTCTCGGTTGTGGCGATGTGTTGCAGATCGGCGATCTCAAGGTCAGCGCGGCACGGGTCGAGCATGATGCCTACGAGCCGCTGCAGTACGTGATCAGCGATGGTCGTCGACGTTTCGGCATGCTCACCGACCTGGGCAGCTACGACGCCCGGCTGTTGGAGCGCTATCAGGGGCTCGATGCCCTGCTGATCGAGGCCAACCACTGCCGCGACCTGCTGGCCCGTGGGCATTACCCGCATTTTCTAAAGCTGCGGGTCGGCGGCAGCCAGGGACATTTGAACAACCACCAGGCCGCGAGCCTGGTGGCCGAGTTGGGCTGGCAGAACCTGCAGCACCTGGTGCTGGCCCACCTCAGCAGCAAGAACAACCTGCCACATCTGGCCCGCCAGTGCTTCGTCGACGCCCTCGGGTGCGATCCGGACTGGCTCCAGGTGGCGAATCAGGAACATGGGCTCGACTGGCGCCAAATCGCCTAGCCCACCCACTCAAGCAAGCGGAGCCCATCATGGAAAAACGCGACGAACTCTACCGCGGCAAGGCCAAATCGGTTTACCAGACCGACGACGCCGACCGCTTGATCCTGCTGTTCCGTAACGACACCTCGGCGTTCGACGGCAAGCGCATCGAACAACTCGACCGCAAGGGCATGGTGAACAACAAGTTCAATGCCTTCATCATGCAGAAGCTCGAAGAAGCCGGCGTGCCGACTCAGTTCGACAAGCTGCTGGGCGACAACGAGTGCCTGGTGAAGAAACTCGACATGATCCCGGTCGAGTGCGTGGTGCGTAACTACGCCGCCGGCAGCCTGGTCAAGCGCCTGGGCGTGGAGGAGGGCATCAAGCTGGAGCCGTCCACCTTCGAGCTATTCCTGAAGAACGACGAGAAGGGTGATCCGTTCATCAACGAATCCCACGTTGTCGCCTTCGGCTGGGGCACCGCCGAGCAACTGGTCGAGATGAAGAAGCTGTCGCTGAAGGTCAACGAAGTGCTGAGCAAGCTGTTCGACGACGCAGGCCTGCTGCTGGTCGACTTCAAGCTGGAGTTCGGCGTGTTCCACGGCCAGATCGTTCTGGGCGACGAATTCAGCCCGGACGGCTGCCGCCTGTGGGACAAAGAGACCCGCAAGAAGATGGACAAGGACCGCTTCCGCCAGGGTCTGGGTGACGTGATCGAAGCCTACGAAGAAGTTGCCAAACGCCTGGGCGTGCCGCTGTAAGCGGCGCGTTCACGCAAGCGCCTGATACCACGCGAATTTTTTTCAAAAAAGGTTTGCCAGAAACGAAATCGCTGGTATGATGCGCGCCATTGGAGAGATGCCGGAGTGGTCGAACGGGACGGATTCGAAATCCGTTGTACTGGCAACAGTACCTAGGGTTCAAATCCCTATCTCTCCGCCATACGCGAAGTAGTCGAAGCCCCTGAAAACGTTGAAGTTTTCAGGGGCTTCGTCGTTTCAGGGTGGCGCATGAGGGCAGTTTTAGGGCAGATGGAGCGGTTTGCCTTTACTCGTCGGCAGCGATGTGAACTGAGCCGGGGGCCTCTATCGCGAGTGATGACAGGGGCGGGATAGCGATGTCGCCTTTACCTGTTTGATAGAACGTCACGCTCAGAGCCGCCACCGTTACGCCCAGCGCAACAGCGGTAAGCATGGCTCCCCAGATATTCAGCTTCAGACTCCCCAATCGATCGATGTCGCGGCGCACACCTGCTATCGAGTCGTCCAAGCGCTTGTCGCGCTCACTCTGGGCAACGAGAAAACCATCGATTTTCGACGCGATGGCTTCTACCCGCGCGTCCATCTTGATCTCGATGGTCTCGAGCTTGGCGTTGAGTTCGTCACGGGGCAGGTCATTCATGGTTACGGTATCAATCTTCTCTGATGGCGAGTCATGTCTACCCAGGCTCATGCCTGCTGCATAAAGCCGTTGAAAATAGTTGGCCCAGGGCGCCTGCAGCCGGCTGTCTGGCATATCGTTTTGAGGCATCTACGTCCTCCGCTTCGAATAGCGCCTGAAGCACCACGCTCTGCTCGTCCATGGTCTTCGATGCTGTTGGGCATCGTCCATACGGCTTGTGGGGCATCTGCAATGTTCTTGATGGTGCTGTCGATGTGGCAGCGATGAACAGAGCCTAGAGCGGTACCTGGTCAACGGCAATGCTTCGGCGGGCCTGGAAGCCCTATTCGGAAATGGACTACTCGCAACAGGGCGATAGGCTGGTATAGCCAAATGCCACCGTTTGCGTACCTGCCGCGCCTTGTAGAGAATCGCACCCTTTGCCTCGAAAGGATGCGTGCAATGAAGTTCGAAGGGACTTTCCAATACATGGGCAATCACGGGATCGTCTTCAACGTCTCGCAGATCACCCTGACCGACAGCGAGCGTGGACGCTTGCGCGAGCTGCATTTCGGTGAGGCGAGAAGCGCCCATTACGAGGTCAACAGCAAGGTTGTCGAGACCTACGACAGGATGCTGGCCAAGGGGCTGCCCTGCGTGATGAAGATCGGTATCTCCAAGCCGCTGACCCGCCAGCAGGGCGATACCCTCAATGCCCAGCGCACCAAGGTCGCCAACCTTGCCGCCTCGGCGTTCGCTGCCGCCGCGAGTTCTGTGGCATCGCCCTATGTTGGCGTGCCGGTGGGCGCTGGGGTGCGTGCCTATGCCAATGACATCCTGCCCACCTACCATGCCGGCGATGTACTGGTCAGCATCGAGGCGCAGGTCAATGGCGGCATCGGGCCGCAGCACACCACCTCGACCCTGATCATCAAGACCTGAGGGAGACGCCTGTGTCCGAAATTACCTATGCGGTCATCGCCCTGGTGCTCTACGGCTTGCTGGATCGGTTTCTCAGGCCTTACGCGCTGCGCAAGTGGCTCGGGGTGGCGTTGGCGGTGGTTGGTGTCGTCGGTTGCATCCTTGTGAGCCAGACCCGTTCGTTCGGGTTGGACCTGGGATTGCTGTCGGTGCTTGCCACGGGGGTGGGCGTGGGCCTGTTCGTGAGGCGGCGGCGATTCGAGCAAGTTGGTTGATACGATAAAGATCCTTGCCGGTATCTTGGTTGAGGTTTTTCAAGGTGTTCGACGTTAGCGTTGCAGCGCCTATCAGATCGAGCGCCGCCCGCGCGGCGCAAGGTGTCGCGAAAGGGCTGCAAAGCAGCCCCGGCAAGTCCAAGCCGAACGCCAATTATCAACACCTTAAAAGGGTTGCTCCTAGAGCAACTCGCGGTTGCCGCCTGCATCTTGGGTAAGCTGATTCGCATCGATGGTCTTGGCGACTTCGCCGATGGTCTGCGTCAGCGTCTGGGCATCATTGCTCTGCATGGCTTCTGCCAGGAAAGCGGCAATAGTTTTGGGGTGGTCGAGGAAGCGGGAAGCCTCGAAGCGGGTGGTGTTGCTCAGTTCCAGGTCAAGGATTGGCATAACGCTAGAATCGGCTTTTCTACTCATCTTCTTTTACCTCGCAGTGCGCATCGAGAATGTCTTCCGCACGCGTGATGTCTTTGTCTTGATCTGCCCGGTGTGGGAAGGTGATTGGACCAAGCGTCAAGCCTGGCGGCACTAAGCTTCGCTTCAAAGCCGTGACGGCCTGAGGCTAGAGAGCGATTTGGTCGGTTGCAATGCTTTGAAGGAAGGGGACATCCGACTCGGAAAAGGACTACGGGCAGAGGGAAGTCCATGCTTTTCAGTCGGGATTGGCATCAGTCCCAGGGAATCAAGCTATTTCCGGTAAGGGCAATCTGTGTGAACTACGCCAACCTGTAACGTTTTAGCAAGTAGTTCATTGCACTTAGTTGCCGTGCCGACAACTTGTTAGTTGAACCCCGTCAACTAGTGCATCTGTACTAACGCCTTTCGCTCACACCCCCTTTTCCCGTATGATCCGCGCGCCATCAGTTTGATGGTGGATCATGGACTAAAGGATTTTTATGAAAAAGCTGATCAAAGCTACTGTCGCTGTTGCTGTCGTTTCGGGCGTTGCCCTGCTGTCCGGCTGCACCGGCCAGGTCTACAACCAGCCTAAGAACTGCTCGTACGACTACCTGTTCCACCCATCGGTTTCCATCTCCAAGATCATCGGCGGCTGCGGCCCGATCGATAAACTGCCTCAGCAGCAGTAATCTTGGAAATACCCTGATCGGGTCGTTCACGGCCTGATCCAAGACCCCCGGCCATGGATGTGGCCGGGGGTTTTTGTTTTCCGGGGCGTGGTGGCTTGTCGCGTGGCAACCTGTCGTCTTGACGCCCTGGCGCGCGTTTGTTTGTGCTGGCAATTCGGTTACAATCCGTAAATCGTTTCAGCCTTGTCGGTCAATCCGACCAAAGGCTGGCGCGTCCAATGTCTCTCTGGCTGCTGAACAATGATCACAACAAGCCTGCGCTGAAGAACATGGAATACCTGGGCCAGCCACAGGCCCACCCTCCGTTCTACTGACTGGAATCGATCAATGTTCAAGAAAGCTGGCAAGACCTTGCTGGGTCTGGCAGTCGCGGCGAGCTTCATGCAAGCGCACGCCGAAGACACCAAGAAAGTCGACGTGCTGCTGGTTGGCGGCGGCATCATGAGTTCCACCCTGGCGGTCTGGCTCAACGAGCTGGAACCGAGCTGGTCGATGGAAATGGTCGAGCGCATGGACGGCGTCGCCGAAGAAAGCTCCAACGGCTGGAACAACGCCGGTACTGGCCACTCCGCGCTGGCCGAGCTGAACTACACCCCGATGGACAAAGATGGCAAGGTCAACATCACCAAGGCCATCGAGATCAACGAGTCGTTCCAGATCTCCCGCCAGTTCTGGTCCTGGCAGGTACGCCAGGGCGTGCTGAAGAACCCGCACTCGTTCATCAACACCACCCCGCACATGAGCTTCGTCTGGGGCGATGACAACATCAAGTTCCTGAAGCAGCGCTACGACGCCCTGCAGGCCAGCCCGCTGTTCCGTTCGATGCAGTACTCGGAAGACCACGCGCAGATCGCCAAGTGGGTCCCGCTGATGATGGAAGGCCGCGATCCAAGCCAGAAGCTGGCCGTGACCTGGAGCCCGATCGGCACCGACGTCAACTTCGGTGAGATCACCCGTCAGTTCGTTGGTCACCTGAAGACCAAAGAGAACTTCGACCTGAAGCTGTCCAGCGAAGTGCAGGACATCACCCGCAACGAAGACGGCTCCTGGCACGTCGAGTACAAGAACCTGAAGGATGGCACCGAGCACGCCACCGACGCCAAGTTCCTGTTCATCGGTGCCGGCGGCGGCGCGCTGAAGCTACTGCAGAAGTCGGGCATCCCGGAAGCCAAGGAATACGCAGGCTTCCCGGTGGGCGGCTCGTTCCTGGTGACCGAGAACCCGACCGTTGCCATGCAGCACATGGCCAAGGCCTACGGCATCGCCTCGACCGGCGCGCCACCCATGTCGGTTCCGCACCTGGACACCCGCGTGCTGGACGGCAAGCGCGTGATCCTGTTCGGGCCATTCGCCACCTTCTCGACCAAGTTCCTGAAGAACGGCTCGTACCTGGACCTGCTGAGCAGCACCACCACCCACAACGTCTGGCCGATGGCCCGTGTCGGCATCGATCAGTACCCGCTGGTCGAGTACCTCGCCGGCCAGCTGATGCAGTCCGACGACGACCGTTTCGCCGCCCTGCAGACCTACTTCCCGAACGCCAAGAAGGAAGACTGGAAACTGTGGCAGGCCGGTCAGCGCGTGCAGATCATCAAGCGTGATGCCGACAAGGGCGGCGTGCTGAAGCTGGGCACCGAGGTCGTGGCTTCCGAAGACCGCACCATCGCCGGCCTGCTGGGCGCCTCGCCAGGTGCCTCGACCGCCGCGCCGATCATGCTCAACGTGCTGGAAACCGTGTTCAAGGAGAAGGTCGCTACCCCTGAGTGGCAGGCCAAGATCAAGGAGATCGTCCCGAGCTACGGTACCAAGCTGAACGATTCGGCCGCCGCCACCCAGAAAGAGTGGGACTACACCGCCGAAGTCCTGCAGCTGGAGAAGCCGCCGGTGATCGACCAGAGCGTCAAGACCAGCGTGGCGCCAGCCGCACCGGTCGAGAGCAAGCCTGCGAACGACATGGCGCTGTAAGGCCAGACGGTTGCCGGACTTGCCCGGCAACACCCACCACGAGCGTCGCCACCGGCGGCCTCGTGGTTTTTTTATGCCTGAGAATCGGGCAAGGGATTGACGCCTACCCCTGTAGGAGCGGCCTTGTGCCGCGAAAGGGCTGCGAAGCGGCCCCAGCATCTCGGCGTTGAGCAACGATCGCCGGGGTCGCAATGCGGCCCTTTCGCGGCACAAGGCCGCTCCTACAGGGATTGCGCAAGGCTTGAGGTTGGCGTGGCCGGGTGCACCTCAACGCTGCTCGAGAATACTGCCCAGCAACCCCGGAAAGCGGCTTTCGAGTTCTTCGCTGCGCAGCGAGTTCATATGCGTGGTGCCGACATTGCGGGTGTGCACCAGCCCGGAATCGCGCAATACGCGAAAGTGATGGGACATGCTCGACTTGGGCCGGCCGCCGTCCAGCTCGCCGCAGCTGGCTTCGGCGACGCCGGCCAGGCGACGGACGATTTCCATGCGCACAGGGTCGCTCAGGGCGTAGAGCAGGCGCTCCAGCGTCAGGTCTTCGGGGTTGGGGTGGGTATAGGCTCGCATGGACGACATGATAACGGGGGTTTCACAAATTGCCATAGTTCGAATATGATCGAACAATCGTATCCAACCCCGTCCCTGGAGTTACCTCATGGCCGCCTTGTTCGAACCCTATACCCTCAAAGATGTCACCCTGCGCAACCGCATTGCCATTCCGCCGATGTGCCAGTACATGGCCGAGAATGGCCTGATCAATGACTGGCACCAGGTGCATTACGCGAGCTTGGCCCGTGGTGGCGCCGGCCTGGTGGTGGTCGAGGCCACCGCGGTGTCCCCGGAAGGGCGCATCACCCCCGGCTGCGCCGGCATCTGGAACGACGCCCAGGCCCAGGCCTTCGTGCCGGTGGTCAAGGCGATCAAGGCTGCCGGTTCCGTGCCAGGCATCCAGATTGCCCACGCCGGCCGCAAGGCCAGTGCCAATCGCCCCTGGGAAGGTGACGACCATATCGCCGCCGACGATGCCCGTGGCTGGGACACCATCGCCCCGTCCGCCATCGCCTTTGGCGGCCACCTGCCGAAAGTGCCCAAGGCCATGACCCTGGACGATATCGCCCGGGTCAAGCAGGACTTCGTCGATGCCGCGCGCCG
Organism: Pseudomonas sp. NMI760_13; assembly: GCF_021283245.1. Taxonomy (NCBI): domain Bacteria; kingdom Pseudomonadati; phylum Pseudomonadota; class Gammaproteobacteria; order Pseudomonadales; family Pseudomonadaceae; genus Pseudomonas; species Pseudomonas sp. NMI760_13. Next base: position 48,404 of record NZ_JAJSRC010000031.1, read on the forward strand.
TGCCCGCGATGCTGGCTTCGAGTGGATCGAACTGCACTTCGCCCATGGCTACCTGGGCCAGAGTTTCTTCTCCGAGCACTCCAACCAGCGTACCGACGCCTATGGGGGCAGCTTCGACAACCGTACGCGTTTCCTGCTGGAAACCCTCGCTGCGGTACGTGAAGTGTGGCCGGAGAACCTGCCGCTGACCGCTCGCTTTGGCGTGGTGGAATACGATGGCCGTGACGAGCAGACCCTGCAGGAGTCCGTTGAACTGGCCCGTCGCTTCAAGGCCGGCGGCCTCGATCTGCTGAGCGTCAGTGTCGGCTTCACCATTCCCCAGACCAACATCCCATGGGGCCCGGCATTCCTGGGGCCGATCGCCGAGCGGGTGCGCCGCGAGGCGAAGCTGCCGGTGACCTCGGCCTGGGGCTTTGGCACGCCGGAGCTGGCCGAGGGCGCGTTGCAGGCCAACCAGCTCGACCTGGTGTCGGTGGGGCGTGCGCACCTGGCCGACCCGCACTGGCCGTATGCTGCAGCCAAGGCCCTGGGCGTGGACAAGGCGGCGTGGACGCTGCCGGCGCCTTATGCGCATTGGTTGGAGCGTTATCGCTGATATCGCATGGGGCCGCTCTGCGGCCCTTTCGCGGCACAAGGCCGCTCCTACACGGAACGCATCCCCCTGTAGGAGCGGCCTTGTGCCGCGAAAGGGGCGCAAAGCGCCCCCCGGCAATCTCAGAACCGATCCAACCGGTATGCCTGTTCCACCTCGCCCCCCCCATCCAACCGCCCCACCCACTCCGCCGTCACCGCCGCCTGGGTCAACCCCAGGTGCTGATGCCCGAACGCCAGCAGCACCTTGCCATCGGCCACCCGGTCGATCACCGGCAGCGAATCCGGCAACGAAGGCCGGAACCCCATCCACGGCGTTGCCCCCTCGGCATCCAGCTCACGCCGGAACAAGCCCTTGCTCAACCGATGCAGTTGCCATGCCCGCTGCATGCTCGGCGGCGCCTCGAGCCCGGCGAATTCCACCGTGCCGGCCAGGCGCAGGCCGTCGGCCATGGGCGTCATGATGAACTTGCGCTCCAGCGAGGTGACGGCGAATGGTAGGCGCTGGTGTTCCGCCGGCAGCATCAGGTGGTAGCCGCGCTCGGTATCCAGCGGTACCTGCCGACCGGTCAGGGCGGCCGTGAGCCTGGCCGAATGTGCCCCGGCACTGATCAACACCTGGCGGGCCTCGAGGGTGCCCTGGTCGCTGGCAAGGGTGATGCCCTGGCCATGCACCCGGCCGCCATCGACCTCGGCATGCAGGAAGCGCACGCCGCTGGCCCTGGCGGCGCTGAACAGGTCGCAGACCACCTGATAGGGGTCGAGGAAGTGACCGGTGCGCGGGAAGAACAGGCCGCCCAGGATCGACGGACTCAACTGCGGCGCCGCTTCGCTTACCGCCTCGGCCGACCACAGGTCCACGGGCACGGCCTGTGCCTGCAGGCGGGCGCGCAATGCCGCGAGCGCCTGGCGCGATTCGTGGCGTTCGAACACCAGCAGCGAACCGTCTTCCTTGAGCAGGTGGCTGCGGTCGATGGATGCAAGCAGCCGTTGCCAGGCGCCGAGGCTGCTTTCATTCAGCGCACGAAGGCCCGCCACGCTGCGCTGGAATGGCGCCGGTCGCAGGTTGAGCAGCAGGCGGGTGAACCAGGGCAGGGCCCGTGGCAGGTACTTCCAGTCCAGGCGCAGCGGGCCCATCGGGTCCAGCAGCATGGCCGGCAGGCGCTTGAGAAGCGACAGGTCGGCGATGGGAAACACCTGCTCGGTGGCCAGGTGCCCGGCATTGCCAAACGAAGCGCCGTGGCCTGGCGCCTGGCGATCGATCAGCAGCACCCGGCGGCCCTGGCGGGCCAGCTGCAGGGCGCAGGCGACGCCGACAATGCCGGCGCCGACCACGGCGATATCCGTGTCAGTGGCGGTCATGATTCAGCCTTCCCGCCGGCCATCGAGCAAGCGGCGCAGGTGCAGCGGGTTGCCCTGTTGCAGCGCATCGGGCAGCAGAGCATCGGGGAAGTCCTGGTAGCACACCGGGCGCAGGAAACGCAGGATCGCCGCAGTGCCTACCGAGGTGCCGCGGGTGTCGGAGGTGGCCGGGAACGGGCCGCCGTGGACCATCGCGTCGCACACCTCGACCCCGGTCGGCCAGCCGTTGACCAGAATCCGCCCGGTCTTGCGTTCGAGGGTAGGCAGCAGCTGGCGGGCGCAGTCGAGGTCGGCGGCGTCCAGGTGCAGGGTGGCGGTCAGCTGCCCTTCCAGGTGTTCGGCGACTTGGCGGACCTGTTCATCGCTGTCGCAAGCGACCAGCAGCGAGGCGGAGCCGAATACTTCGGCCTGCAGTGCCGGGTCGGCGAGAAACGCCTGGGCCGAGGTAACGAACAGGTGCGCCTGGCATTGGTTCGGGCCTTGATGGGGCTGACCGCTGGCGATCTGTCGGGCATTGCGGTTCTCAGCCAGTGCGGCGACGCCATTGGCATAGGCGCTGGCAATGCCGGGTGTGAGCATGGTCTGCGCCGCAGTTTGCCGGACATGCTCGGCGGCAGCATTGATGAAGCGTTCGAGGGCCGGCCCCTGACGGGCGATCAGCAGCCCGGGGTTGGTACAGAACTGGCCGGCGCCTTGGGTCAGTGAAGCGACGAAGGCTTGCGCCAGAGGTTCCGCTCGGGCTTGCAGGGCGGCTTCGAAGAGGAACACCGGGTTGATCGAGCTCATTTCGGCATAGACGGGGATTGGCTCCGGACGTGCCTGGGCGGCCTGGCACAAGGCGAGGCCGCCGCTGCGCGAGCCGGTGAAGCCGACGGCCTTGATGCGCGGGTCGCTGACCAGACCGATACCGGCCTCACGGCCGGCGCCGTACAGCAGTGAGAACACGCCTTCGGGCAGCTCGCACTGCGCGACCGCCCGAGCCACGGCCTGGCCTACCAGTTCGCTGGTGCCGGGGTGCGCGCCATGAGCCTTGACCACCACCGGACAACCGGCGGCCAGTGCCGAGGCGGTGTCGCCGCCGGCCACCGAGAAGGCCAGCGGGAAATTGCTGGCGCCGAACACCGCCACCGGGCCCAGGGCAACCTGTCGTTGGCGCAGGTCGGGGCGTGGCAGTGGCTGGCGCTCGGGCAGGGCGTTGTCCACCCGTACATCCAGCCATTCACCGGCCCGTACCACGCAAGCGAAAGTGCGCAGTTGCGCGCAGGTGCGGCCGCGCTCGCCCAGCAGTCGAGCCTTGGGCAGGCCGGTTTCGGCATTGGCGCGGTCGATCAGGGCATCGCCCAGGGCTTCGATCTGCTCGGCGATGGTGTCGAGAAAGTGGGCACGTTGTTCGAGGGTGGTTTCGCGGTAGGCATCGAATGCCGCCCAGGCCAGGGCGCAGGCTTGGGTTACCTGTTCGGCGCTGGCGCCGGCGTAGGCGGGTTCGAGGACCTGGTTGCTGGCCGGATCGATGGCGTGGATCGCGTCGCGGTTGCCGGGCACGGCATGCTGGCCGATCAGCAGATTGCCTGTCAGGGTCATGGGGCGTCCTTTGGAATCAAGTGTGGGAGCGGAGGGCGTGGGAGCGGGCTTGCCCCGCGAACACCGGCGAAGCCGGTGCCAGGTACTGCATCGCCTGCTTCGCGGGGCAAGCCCGCTCCCACCAGGGTCCTCGTTATCAGGCGATGTTCTGCTCGGCCGACCAGCTGGCGTACCAGGTGCGGAACAGCGCGTACTGCTGTTCGGCGTAGTGGCGCTGGGCGTCGGTGAGGGCGTCGGTTTCGTTGAAGTGCAGGCGGTACTCGGTGTCGCCGTTGAGCACCATCAGGTGCTTGTAGTACAGCACCAGGTCGCAGCCTTCATCGAACGACGACAGCACCGCCAGCGCCGATTCCAGCTCCCGGGCCTGGCGTCGGGCCTTGGCATCGCCCTTGGCGGCGCGCTTGCTCAGGCTGACCAGTTGCAGCACTTCACGGGGCAGCGCGTTGCCGATGCCGGTGATGGCGCCGGTGGCGTTGCAGTTGACGAAACCGTGCACCACTTGCGTGTCGACGCCGACCATCAGGGTCACGTCATCATCCTGGGAGGTGATGTGCTCGGCGGCGTAGCGCAGGTCGGCGGCGCCGCCGAATTCCTTGAAACCGATCAGGTTGGGGTATTCGCGGCGCAGGGCGAAGAACAGGTCGGCGCGGGTGGCGAAACCGTAGTAGGGGCTGTTGTAGATCACCGCCGGCAGCTTCGGCGCGGCGGCGAGGATCGCCGAAAAGTGATGCTGCTGGGCGGTCAGCGAGGCGCCGCGAGACAGCACCCGGGGGATGACCATCAGGCCGGCGGCGCCGACCTTGGCGGCGTGGGCGGCGTGGGACACCGCTTCACGGGTGTTCACCGCGCCGGTGCCGACGATGGTCGGGATGCCGGCGGCCACCAGGCGCGCCACGCCCTCCTGGCGCTCGGCCTCGGTCAGCAGCGGCCAGTCGCCCATCGAGCCGCAGTACACCACCGCGCTCATGCCGGCGTCGATCAGTTCGCGGCCCTTGCGCACCAGGGCGTCGAAGTCCGGCTTGCGCTCGGCGGTGCAGGGGGTCATCAGGGCGGGCATGGTGCCGGTGAAGATGTTGTCGGTCATTGTTGTCACTCCTGGCGGTATTCAGTGGGAAATGAAGGGGTCAGATGCCCCAGGCGAACGGATCCTGCTCGTCGATCAGCAGGGTGCTGTCGGCGGTCATGTGGGCGCGGCCGGTGATGAACGGGCGAATGCGTTCACCGTCGCGCTCGTAGCGGCCGTGGAACTGGCTGCCGGTGATGCTGGCCTGGACCCAGGTCTGGCCTTCGGCGAGCTTGCCGTCGGCGGCCAGGCACGCCAGCTTGGCGCTGGTGCCGGTGCCGCAGGGCGAGCGGTCGTAGGCCTTGCCGGGGCACATGACGAAGTTGCGGCTGTCGGCGTTGGCGTCGTCGGCGAACAGCTCGACATGGTCGATCGGGGCACCGTGTTCGCCGGTGATGCCCTGGGCCTCGAGGGCCTTGAGCAGGGTCCAGGTGTAGTCGGTGAGAGCTTCGCGGTTGTCCAGTTCGATGCGCTGGCCGTGGTCGGAAACCAGGAAGAACCAGTTGCCGCCCCAGGCGATGTCGCCATGCACCAGGCCATGGCCCGGCACGTCCACCGCCACCTGCCGGCGGTAGCGGTAGGACGGCACGTTGCCGACAGTGATGGCGCCGTCGTCATGCAGGGTGGCGCTGACCTGGCCGACCGGTGTGTCGATCTTGTGCATGCCCGGTTCGATCAGGCCAAGGTGGCGCAACGAGGCGACCAGGCCGATGGTGCCGTGGCCGCACATGTTCAGGTAGCCGGCGTTGTTGAAGAAAATCACCCCGCAGGTGGCATCCGCAGAGATCGGCGGGCAGTACAGCGCGCCCACCAGCACATCGTTGCCGCGAGGCTCCAGCAGGCAGGCGCGGCGCCAGCGGTCGTGCAGCTCGCGCAGTTCGTCGCGTTGCTCGGCCATGCTGCGGCCGTGCAGGGGCGGGAAGCCTTTCATCACCAGGCGGGTCGGTTCGCCGCCGGTATGGGAGTCGATGACGTGGATCTCTTTCATAGGTCAGTTCGTTCCAAAGTGTGGGGCAATCGTGGGAGCGGGCTTGCCCCGCGATGAGGTCGCTTGCCCTGAATCGCGGGGCAAGCCCGCTCCCACGAGTTCCCGTCAGTTCTCAGGAGGCCAGTGCAGCCGGCTCGTGCCCGCGATTGGCTTCGGTACCCGCTTCGCTTTCATCCTCGCCATCGAGCCGCACCAGCCGGGCCGGCACGCCGGTGGCCGCGCCCCAGTAGTAGATGCCCAGGGCACTGGCGGCGACGATCACCGTGTCCAGCGGATGGCCGATCACACCCAGGCCGCCGAAGCTGCCCAACCAGGAGAGGAAAATGGTCACGGCGTAGAAGCCGATCAGCCAGGCCGACGAGCGCACCTGTTGGCCCAGCGACAGGTGTTCGGTGGGCACGAAGCGGCGGCACAGCAGGTACAGCACGAACATCACGATCTGCAGCGCCAGCAGCCAGGACACGGTGTTCCAGCCCGACCAGTAGACGATCAGCGCGGCGATGATGAACGACAGCGGGCCGAGCACGCCCATGCCCATGACCCGGAACGGCCGGGCCATGTCCGGGGCATTGCGGCGCAAGGCGGCGACCGACACCGGGGCCACCGCGTAGCTCAGCACCAGGGCGGCGGACACCACGTTGATCAGCGCTTCCCAGGACGGGAACGGCAGGGTCCAGAACACCGCCAGGCCGAAGGTCAGCCACAGCGCCGGGCGCGGAATGCCGGACTGCTCGTCGATGCGGGTGAAGTACTTGAAGAAGGTGCCGGTCTGCGCCCAGCCATAGATTACCCGTGGGGTGGCATTCATGTAGATGTTGCCGCAGCCGCTGGGCGAGATCACCGCGTCAGCCACCACCAGGTAGGCCAGCCAGCCGACGCCCAGGGCCAGGGCGATGTCACGGTAGGGCAGGGCCAGCTCCTTGGTCACTCCGGCCCAGCCGTTGGCAATCATCTCGGTCGGCACGCTGCCGAGGAACGCCAGTTGCAGCAGTGCATAGATCGCGGTGGACAGCAGCACCGAGAGAATCAGCGCGATAGGGATGGTGCGCTGCGGGTTCTTCACCTCGCTGGCCACCGAGATGATCGGCGTGAGCCCCAGGTAGGCGAAGATGATGCCGCCGGCCGACACCGCCATCTCCACGCCGGAAAGGCCGAACGGCGCGAAACCCTGGACCTCGAAGTTCTCCGGTTTGAAGAAGGTGAACAGCACGCCGATCACCAGCAGCGGCACGATGAACTTGAACACGCTGACCAGGTTGTTGGCCTTGGCGAAGGTCTTCACGCTGCGGTAGTTGAGCAGGAAGAACAATCCGAGCAGGGCGAACTGCACCAACCAGCCGAGCACCGTAGGGTCGCTGGAGCCGGTCTTGGTCAAGGCCGGGAACCAGGCTGCGGCGTACTGGCGTGAGGCGACCACCTCGATGGCGATCAGGCTGGAGAAGGCGATCAGGGTAATGAAACCCATCAGGTAGCCCAGCAGCGGGCCGTGGGAATACACCGGGTAGCGTACCACGCCGCCGGCCCGTGGCAGGGCGGCGCCGAGCTCGCAGTAGACGATGCCCAGCAGCAGCACCGCAAAGCCGCCGAGGAACCAGGAGAGGATGCCGGCCGGGCCGGCGATGGCCGAGACGTGGCTGGCGGCGAACAGCCAGCCGGAGCCGAAGATGGCGCCCAGGCCGATGAAGGTGAGGTCCAGCAGGGACAGCTGTTTCTTGAATTTGCCTGACATGGTTGCGCCTTTTTGTAGGTTTTGGATAGGCAGGTCTGATGTCACGATGCGGCGGCATGCGCCGCGTTCTAGTAAGTCATGGGGCGGCTTGCGTGGGGCATAGAGTGGACCGATCGGGGCGTCGGTTCTTGATGGTTTTCTGCAAGGTGGGTGACGAAATCGGCACAGTCGAAGAAAAGACTGGCGAGCTGGGGCGGTGGCTGGATAGGCTGGATTGCATAGCCGGCAAGGGCTGGAGAGATGCAGTGGCAATACCGGCCTCTTCGCGGGACAAGCCCGCTCCTACAGGTATTGCGCGTGCTTCGAGATCGGCGCGATTCCTGTAGGAGCGGGCTTGTCCCGCGAAGAGGCCGGCCCTGCCACCGGAGACCTGATTGAATGTCACACGACTCACTGGCAACCCTGTACCAGACCCTCGACCAGCACCGCCCCGAATCCCTCGAGGCCCTGCTCACCGGTGTGGTCTGGCTGCTGCCCATGCTCGACGTGATCGCCAATGCGGCGATCTTCATCAAGGACGACCAGGCCCGCTACGTCCTGGCCAACCGCACACTGGTCCAGCGCTGCGGCCTGAAGCACCTGCAACCGCTGCTGGGCAAGACCAGCGCCGAGGTGTTCCCGGCGCGCCTGGGCCCCGGCTACACCGAGCAGGACCGCCGGGTGCTGGAGCAGGGCCTGGTGCTGGAGGACCAGCTGGAGTTGCACCTGTACGGCAGTCGCGAACCGGGCTGGTGCCTGACCCACAAGCGTCCGCTGTACGATCCGGCGGGGACGATCATCGGCTTGGTGGGCATTTCCGTCGACCTGCAGTCAGCCGCCGACACCCACCCCGCCTACCAGCGCCTGGCGGCGGTGGATGCGCATATCCGCGCGCATTTCCACCAGCCGATCAGCATGGGCGAGCTGACCCGCATCGCCGGGATCTCGGTGGCGCAGCTGGAACGCTACTGCAAGCGGGTGTTCCACCTCACGCCCCGGCAGATGATCCACAAGGCCCGCCTGGAGCATGCGCACCAGTTGCTGCACAGCGACCTGCCGATCATCGAGGTGGCCCTGCGCTGTGGCTACACCGACCACAGCGCCTTCAGCCGGCAGTTCAGGCAACTAACCGGTTTCACGCCGCGGCAGTACCGGATGGCAACGAATTAAAGGTCGATGCATAAATGCATTGATTTATTATGCTTTTATGCATATATTGGGTTTCAACGCTACTCAGTAGCGTGCATAAACTCAATCGATACAGGATGTTCACGATGACAACCGCTTACACCGCCAAGAATTCCCTGCCTTTTGCAGCGCTACCCACTACCGATGGTGTCGTTCAGTACTTTCGTGCGACCAGCACCAACGTAGCGGATGCGTCCTATGCTCCCGATGGTCTGGCAGCCGCGCCGATCTACGGCCTCGGTGGGCAGCTGTTGCAAGGCAACGAGATTGTCGCTGGCGGCAACGTGACGCTGGTTTCCTACCTCGGTCCACTGCTCAACCAGGGGGCCCTGTGCTGGATCCTGCTGAACTGCGAGGGTGGTGCCCAGCAGGTGGCCAATGCCACGCATAGCCAGCATGCCGTGACGCTTGGCCAGATCATCGGTTTCTCCGGAGCCGCGCCTGGTGACATCAAGTTCTCCGCAGCCAACGAGGCGCCAGTGGGCTGGCTGAAGGCCGATGGGGCATTGGTGTCTCGCGCCGAGCATGACGCATTGTTCGCCGCCATCGGCACCACCTATGGCGCTGGCGATGGTGTCACGACCTTCGGCCTGCCTGACCTGCGCGGTGAGTTCATCCGTGGCTTCGATGACGGCCGTGGGGTAGACCAAGGCCGGGCGTTCGGCTCCTGGCAGAAGGGCAGCCTCTACCCTTACGACACCACCCAGAACATAGCCAACGGTGTCTGGAGTGCATCTACCACGCAGAACACAGGTCCCGCTTCGCAAGTCGCGATGGGCGTGGATGCCTACTCCACCGACGAGTATTCGACCATTTCGCTGGGTGGGGTCGATGCGCGGGTCAACTATGCATTGCCAGGTCTGTTTGGTGACCGTGGTTACTCCGGGATCACCCGCCCACGCAACATGGCCATGCTCGCATTGATCAAGTGCTGATCACTCGCTGCTGAACAGGGCGCGGGCCTCGTCGAAGCACTGCTCGGCGATGGCCGAGCGCGGCTCGCTGCGGCGCAGCAGCAGGCCGACCGGGCTGTGGATGCTGGCTTCCTGTACCGGGATGATGCGCATGTGCTGGTTGAGGTCTTCCAGGCCGCAATCGAGCGGCATGACCGCGCAGCACACGCCGGTGTTGATCGCCTGGATCAGCTGGAAGGTCGAGTCGCTCTCGAGCACGGCATTGGGCGCCAGGCCCCGGCTGCGCAAGCTCAGGTCGAGGGACTGGCGGTAGTGCATGCCCTTGCTCAGCAGGCCCAGCGGCAGCTCGCCGAGGTCTTCCCAGCGCAGGCTATCGGCCTCGAACTGGAAGTGCCGGGTGTCGTGCAGCAGGCCCATGGTGGTGGTGCTCAGCTCGATCACTTCGAAGAAGCTGGTGTTGACCTGGTCGAGGTAGCAGATGCCCAGGTCGAGCTGGTTGCGGCTCAGGCCGTCGATCACCTGCTCGGAGCTCAGCGACGACAGCTGGAAGTGCAGCTCGGGGTACTTCTCGCGCAGCGGCATCAGCAGTTGCATGGGGTTGAAGCTGGCCAGCGGCACGGTGCCGAGGCGCAGGCTGCCGACCACCTGGCCGCGGCAGCTGGCGGCCTCGGCCTGCAGGCCGTCATGGGCGGCGAGCAGGGTGCGGGCCCAGGCCAGGATGCGCTCGCCGGCTTCGGTGAAACCTTCGAAGCGCTGGCCGCGCTTGACCAGCACCAGGTCCAGTTCGTCCTCGAGGTTGCGCAGGCGCATGGACAGGGTCGGCTGGGTAATGTGGCACAGCGCCGCGGCCTGGCCGAAGTGGCGGGTCTGATCGAGGGCGATGAGGAACTTGAGCTGTTTGATGTCCATGGTGCGGCCTGGGGTTGCGGGGTGGGTAGACCTTAACCAAGAGTGAAGCACCTGGCTAATCCTTGATGAACATTTCACCGACCCGGTCGCGGGGCCGATAGCGGCGATAGAAATCGTCGATCATCCGGTACGTCCTATCGATTGGACGCTGCCGGGGCTTGTCTCTACCGTGGCCGCGAAGCCAATCCTGGAGCAAAGGCCATGAGCGTGAAACCGGACGCGGTGTTCGTACCGCTGAACATCGCGGTGCTGACCGTCAGCGACACCCGCACCTACGACACCGACACTTCCGGCGAGCTGCTGGCCAGCCGCGCCGTCGGCGTGGGCCACCGCCTGGTGGCGCGGGAGCTGCTCAAGGACGACCTGTACAAGATCCGCGCCCAGGTCGCCACCTGGATTGCCGACGACCAGGTGCAGGTGGTGCTGATCACCGGCGGTACCGGCTTCACCGGGCGCGACAGCACGCCGGAGGCGGTGGACTGCCTGCTGGACAAGCGCATCGACGGGTTCGGCGAGCTGTTCCGTGCCCTGTCGATCCTCGATATCGGCACCTCGACCGTGCAGAGCCGGGCCCTGGCCGGCATGGCCAACGGCACCCTGGTGTGTTGCCTGCCGGGCTCGACCGGTGCCTGCCGCACGGCCTGGGAAGGTATCCTGGCCGAGCAGCTGGATGCGCGGCACCGGCCGTGCAACTTTGTCGCGCACCTGAAGCCGATCGCGGCCTGCGAAAGTCGCAGTTAATCTCCAGGACCTATCGCGGGGCAAGCCCGCTCCCACGCCAATACAGATCAGTGTCTTATTGGCGTGGGAGCGGGCTTGCCCCGCGATGGTTTTTCAGCTCAGTACATGATCCACCGGCACCAACGCCGGTGGCAGCGGCTCATGCCCCAGCGCCGCCAGGACATCGCGCTCGACGGTGCGCACCAGCGCATCGGTCGGCAGGTCGTTCTCGTCCCGGCCGAACGGGTCTTCCAGTTCGTTGCCGATCGCATCCAGGCCAAAGAACGTGTAACTGACAATGGTGGTGAACAACGGTGCCAGCCAGCCCAGCGGTTCTGCCAGGGCAAACGGCAGCAGCAGGCAGAAGATGTAGATGGTGCGGTGCAGCAGCAGGGTGTAGGGGAACGGCAGCGGCGTGCCCTTGATCCGCTCGCAGGTAGCCTGCACGTCCGACAGGCCGGCCAGGCGCTGTTCGAAGAGGGTGTAGCGGAATTCGCTGATCGCGCCGTCCTTCGCCAACCGTGAACACTGGGCACCGATATCGCGCAGGATGCCATCACACACGTTGTGCGCGGTGATCGGCGCACCCTCGGCCAGCCAGGTGCGCGCCAAGGGCAGTTCGTCTTCGTTGCGCAGCCGGGCATTGAGGGCATGGGCGAAGCCGCACAGGCCACGCAGCATCTGCGCGCGCAGCTGCTGGTCCTCGATCGCCACGCTTTCGCGCACGAACGAGCGCACCTCGATGATCATTCGCCCCCAGGCCTTGCGGCCCTCCCACCAGCGGTCGTAGCAGGCGTTGTTGCGAAAGCTCATGAAGATCGACAGCGACAGCCCCAGCAGGGTGAAGGGCGTGGCGCTGACCGGGTAGAACAGCGCCGGGTAGTGCCGCTCGACCAGCACGATCAGCGCAGCCAGCAAGGTCACCGCCAGGCAGCGCAAGGCGATACGCTGGACAATCGAGCCCTTGAGGGTGAACAGCACGCGCAGCATGTCGGGGCGTGAGTGGACGATCAAGACGGTTCCAGAGGCGGCCGATCAGCCGCCGGTCATGTTCATGAAGCGCAGGATCTGCACCTCGCCGCCCACTTCGAAGTGGTGGCGGTAGGGCTTGAGCTGCATGGCGTCGCGCAAGGCCTTCTCCAGGCGGGCGCTGTCGCCGGGGTGTTGGCGCAGGACCTGCTTGAGGTCCACCGAGTGCTCGTTGCCCAGGCACAGCAGCAGGCGGCCTTCGACGGTCAGGCGCACGCGGTTGCAGGTGGCGCAGAAGTTGTGGCTGTGCGGCGAGATGAAGCCGACCCGGGTATCGGGGGCTTCGGCCAGGCGCCAGTAGCGCGCCGGGCCCTGGGAGGATTCGGCTGACTCGACCAGGGTGAAGTGCTCGGCCAGGCGGGCGCGCACGTCGTCGCTGGAGCAGAAGGACTCGCCGCGCTCGTGCTCGCTGATGACGCCCAGAGGCATTTCTTCGATAAAGGAGATGTCCAGCTCGCGGTCGATGGCGAAGCGCACCAAGTCGACGATTTCGTGGTCGTTGCGGCCCTTGAGCACCACCGCGTTGAGCTTGGTGCGGCGAAAGCCCGCGGCGCGCGCGGCATCGATCCCCGCGATCACCTGCTTGAGGTCGCCAGTGCGGGTCAGGGCACGAAAGCGCTCGGGGTCAAGGCTGTCGAGGCTGATGTTCAGGCGCGAGACGCCGGCATCGAACAGCGGCTGGGCCAGGCGGCCGAGCTGCGAGCCATTGCTGGTCAGGCACAGTTCGCGCAGGCCGGGCAGGGCGGCGATGCGCTCACACAGCCCGACGATGCCCTGGCGCACCAAGGGCTCGCCACCGGTCAGGCGGATCTTGCGGGTGCCCAGGGCGACGAAGCGCTCGGCGACCAGGTACAGCTCCTCGAGGCTGAGAATCTGCTGGCGCGGCAGGAACTGCATGTCTTCGGCCATGCAATAGACGCAACGAAAATCGCAGCGGTCGGTGACCGACATCCGCAGGTAATCGACTTTGCGGTTGAAACCGTCGATCAGGGCCTGGGGGTTCTTTTCCACGTTCGCGCTCGACCTGTGCAGTGGCTGGGGGCGGCGAAAGGCCGCAGACAAGGTTCAAGCTATAACCTGCGCCCAGTGACGTCAAATTGCTTTCCCCGACCGTTCGATCAGTCTCGTCTATCACGGCTGCAGGCCACGGAGCTCAAGGGCTATACCGGGTGATCGAGACGGTTTATCACGCTGTCATTTATTTCGATTGGACGCACTGGGAGCGGCTTCTTAGGCTGGAAAAAACACCGTGCGGAGAAGCGCAGCATGAGCCAGGACGAACACATCAGGGACTACAAGGGGCCGGCCGCCGGCTGGGGCGCGCTCAAAAGCGTGACCAAGAGCTGGCTGGGCAGCGAGAACGCCTTCAAGAACCTGCGGGCCATGCTCAAGACCAACCAGAACGGCGGTTTCGACTGCCCGGGCTGTGCCTGGGGCGAGTCGCCGGAAAGTGACATGGTCAAGTTCTGCGAGAACGGCGCCAAGGCGGTCAACTGGGAGGCCACCGGTCGCTCGGTGGATCCGGCGTTCTTCGCCCGCTACAGCGTCAGCGCCTTGCTCGAGCAGACCGACTACTGGCTCGAATACCAAGGGCGGATCACCCACCCGATGCGCTACGACGCGGCCACCGATCATTACGTCGAAACCAGCTGGGACGAGGCGTTCGCCCTGATCGCCCGGCACCTCAACGGCCTCGAGTCGCCGGACCAGGCCGAGTTCTACACCTCGGGTCGGGCCAGCAACGAGGCGGCGTTCCTCTACCAGTTGTTCGTGCGCGCCTATGGCACCAACAACTTCCCCGACTGCTCGAACATGTGCCACGAGGCCAGTGGCGTCGGCATGGCCGAAACCCTCGGCGTGGGCAAGGGCACCGTGGTGTTCCATGACCTGGAGCTGGCCGATGCGATCTTCGTCATCGGCCAGAACCCTGGCACCAACCACCCGCGCATGCTCGAACCGCTGCGCGAGGCGGTCAAGCGCGGCGCCCAGGTGGTCTGCTTCAACCCGCTCAAGGAGCGGGGCCTGGAGCGCTTCCAGCACCCGCAGCACCCGTTCGAGATGCTCAGCAACGGCTCCGAACCGACCAACACCGCCTACTTCCGTCCAGCACTGGGCGGCGACATGGCGGCCATGCGCGGGATCGCCAAGTTCCTCCTGCAGTGGGAGCGCGAGGCGCAGTTGAACGATGAGCCACCCGTGTTCGATCACGCATTCATTGCCGAGCACACCAGCGGTGTCGAGGATTACCTGACGCTGGTTGATACCACGCCGTGGGAACACATCATCGAGCAGTCTGGCCTGAGCAAGGCCGAGATCGAGCTGGCCGCGCGCATGTACCGCAAGGCCGAGCGGGTGATCATGTGCTGGGCCATGGGCGTGACCCAGCACCGCCATTCGGTGCCGACCGTGCAGGAAATCGTCAACCTGCAGCTGTTGCGCGGCAACGTCGGCAAGCCAGGTGCCGGCCTGTCGCCGGTGCGTGGCCACAGCAACGTGCAGGGCGACCGCACCATGGGTATCGACGAGAAGCCCAAGGCGGCGCTGCTCGATGCACTCGAGAAACGCTTCCAGTTCAAGGTACCTCGCGAGCATGGCCACAATGCGGTGCTGGCGATCCAGGCCATGGAGGAGAGACGGGCCAAGGTGTTCATTGCCCTGGGCGGCAACTTCGCCCAGGCGACTCCGGACACTCCGCGTACCCACGCGGCGCTGCGCAACTGCGAACTGACCGTGCAGATTTCCACCAAGCTCAACCGCTCGCACCTGGTGACTGGGCGTGATGCGTTGATCCTGCCGTGCCTGGGCCGCACCGAGATCGACATCCAGGCCGAAGGGCCGCAAGGCGTCACCGTGGAAGACACCTTCAGCATGGTGCATATCTCCCATGGCCAGCTGAAACCGCGCTCGCCGCTCCTGCGCTCGGAGCCGGCCATCGTCGCCGGCATGGCCAAGGCCACCTTGGGCAGCAAGCCGATTGACTGGGACTACGCGATTGCCGACTACGCTCGCATCCGCAGCATGATCGCCGACGTCATCCCGGGCTTCAGCGAATTCAACGAGCGCCTGCAGCATCCGGGTGGCTTCCACCTGGGCAACAATGCTGCGGACCGTAATTTCCGCACCGCCACCGGCAAGGCGCGGTTCACCGCGAACGTGCTGCCCGAGCAGTTGGTCAACGCCCAGGTGCTGGCCCGTGGCGACAAACCCGACCTGATTCTGCAGACCCTGCGTTCCCACGACCAGTACAACACCACGTTGTACGGGCTGGACGACCGCTACCGTGGGGTGTTCGGCCTGCGCGAGGTGGTGTTCGTCAATGAGGCGGACATCCGCCGGCTGGGCTTCGAGCCGGGCGAGCAGGTGGACCTGGTGTCGCTCTGGGAGGATGGTCGCGAGCGGCGGGTCTCGGGGTTCCGCCTGGTGGCCTATGACGTGCCGCAAGGCCAGGCGGCGGCCTACTATCCGGAGACCAACCCGCTGGTGCCGCTGGAGAGTTATGGCGAGGGGACCTATACGCCGACCTCGAAGTTCGTGGCGATCAAGCTGGAGAAGGCCAGGGCCGGGAACCGGATCGAGGCGATCACCACGGAGGTGTAGGAGCGGCCTTGTGCCGCGAAAGGGCTGCGTAGCAGCCCCGACAATCTCACATGATGCCGAAAACCCGGGGGCGCTGCGCGCCCCTTTCGCGGCACAAGGCCGCTCCTACAGAAGAGGGGCGCGCTGTTGCACTTTCAGCGACGTACCGGATACGCCGTGGTGTACTTCATCTGCTCCATGGCAAAGCTGGAGGTGATGTTCGACAGCCCGTCGGTGCTGGTAATCAGCTTCTTGTAGAAGCGGTCGTAAGCGGCGATGTCGCCCACCACCACCCGCAGCATGTAGTCCCAGTCACCGGACATGCGGTACACCTCCATCACCTCCTCGAATGCCGTCACCGTGGCGGCGAACTGCGCCAGCCAGGCGCTGTCGTGGCGCTGGGTCTTGAGCTGGACGAACACCGTCAGGCCCAGGCCCAGGCGCTCGGGGTCGAGCAGGGCGACGCGGCCGCGGATGTAGCCTTCCTCTTCCAGGCGCTTGACCCGCTTCCAGCACGGCGTGGTAGACAGGTTGACCGCCTCGGCCAAGTCCTTGAGGGACAGCGACGCATCACGTTGGAGCAGGGTGAGGATGTGCTGGTCGAAATTGTCCATGGCGTCATCTGGCAGGTTTGAGGGAAAGTTTTCCAAGGTTAGCCGTACGAGGCGAACGTTGAAAGCCTTTCGGCTGGTTCTTCGACAGCAACGTTCTGTTGGCGCCCGGGCCTTGCGGATATGAGATAGTGGCGGTTTTCCATCCTCAGTCAATGGACCCGACCATGTCCGACAAACCGCGCAATTTCGCCACCCGCACCATCCACGCCGGTGAGCAGTCCAGCGTCGCCGACAACGCCATCTTCCCGGCCATCGTCACTTCCAGCTCGTTCATCAAGCGCGGCCTGGACGACAACCCCGAATACGCCTACAGCCGTGTCAGCAACCCGACCCGGCACGCCTACGAGACCTGCGTGGCCGCACTGGAGGAGGGCGTCGGCGCGGTCGCCTGCGCCTCGGGCGTCAGCGCCACCGCCACGGTGCTCGAGCTGCTGTCCAAGGACGCCCACGTGGTGGTGATGAACGGTGTCTACGGCGGCACCTTCCGCCTGCTGGAAGACTACCGCGGGCGCACCTCGGGCCTGACCACCACCTATGTCGACCTCAACGACGTCGAGGCCGTGGCCGCGGCGATCCGTCCGGACACCCAACTGATCTGGATCGAGTCGCCGACCAACCCGCTGCTGCACCTGGTGGACATCAAGGCGGTCTGCGACCTGGCCCGCGCCCGTGGGGTGATGACCTGCATCGACAACACCTTCTGCTCGCCCTGGAACCAGCAGCCGATCACCCTGGGCGTGGACCTGGTGATGCATTCGGCGAGCAAGTACATCGGCGGCCACTCCGACCTGACCGGTGGCGTGGTGGTGGCGGCCAATCACGAACTGCTGGGCCGTTTGCGCAAGATCAGCATGGCGGTCGGCGCGATCCAGGGGCCGTTCGACTGCTACCTGGCGCTGCGCGGGCTGAAGACCCTCGACGTGCGCATGGAGCGCCAGAGCGCCAACGCCCTGCGCGTGGCGCAGTTCCTCGAACAGCATCCGCAGGTCGAGCAGGTCTACTACCCGGGGCTGGAAAGCCACCCGCAGCATGAGTTGAGCAAGCGCCAGATGCGCACCGGCGGTGCGGTGGTGGCGCTGCGCATCAAGGGGGATCGGGCCGCGGTCAACCGCCTGGTTGAGGCGCTGTCGATCTTTGTCCTGGCCGATTCGCTGGGTGGGGTGGAGAGCATGATCAACCACTCCTGGAGCATGTCGCACAACTCCCTGAGCCCGGAGCAGAAGGGCGTGATGGGGATCAGCGAGAACCTGGTGCGGTTGTCGATCGGGATCGAGGATTACCGGGACCTGATCGAGGACCTGGACGCGGCGCTGAAGGCTTCAGCTTCCGTGTGATGGCTGCCGGCCCATTCGCGGGTAAACCCGCTCCCACAGGTACAGTACTGATTTCAATGTGGGTGGTGGCCCTGTGGGAGCGGGTTTACCCGCGAAGAGGCCGGCAAATGTTCTGGTTCAGTCAGGATTTGGGCGGATGGACGATCCGTTCGATCTCTTCCTTGATCAGAGCGCGTTCTTTTCGAAGTCGATTGAGGTTGTCATCCGTAGTGAGGCCGGTTTTTTCAACGTTCTCAATGTCATGATCCTTCTCGGTGTAGCGTTTCTTCAGCTCTGCGAGTTTGTGGTTTTCCTTCGCAAGCGCATTGAAGTCATCTTCCTTTACGCCAAGGTCTTCAAATAGATTGTGCGGAACTGGCATTTCTCCACCTCTCTCAGGGTTGGTAAGCGAACCTGAACCAAGAGGATAGTCGCCTTTGCCGCATTGCGGGACTGGGTTAGGCTGTCGCCCATCCCTGCGTAACCGGAACCTGCGCCATGCCTCACCTGAACCTGGAATACAGCGACAACCTGCGCGAGCTCAATGTCGACGTGCTGCTGCTGCGCCTGAACCACGCCCTGGTCGGCAGCGGCCAGTTTGCCGAAGAGCTGGACATCAAGAGCCGTGCCCAGGCCTTCGCCCAATACCGGGTCGGTACCGCGCCGGGCGAGCGGGCCTTCGCCCATGTACGCCTGGCGATCCTCAACGGGCGCACGCCGCAAGTGAAGCAGCAATTGTCCAACAGCCTGCTCGAGGTGCTGCGCGAGGCGATCCCCGGCCAGGCCGGCCTGGACATCCAGCTGTGCGTGGAGGTCCTGGATATCGATCGCGAGCCGTACGCCAAGCTTCGCCTGCCTGGCTGAATGGCAGCTGAATGAAAGTTGTTTAATGGATGAAAGACGTCGGCATACTAATTGTTGGCGTCTTTTTCACAAAAAATTGATGCTAGGCTTTCTAGAGTTCGGCCAACTTCCCAACCTGCCCGTCCGGGCGTGTTGGCCGCTGATGAACTCTTGTTGCGAACGCCATGCTGAAACTCAAATCCCTGCGGACCGAATGGGTCACGTTGCTGGCCAGCCTGTACCTGTTGATCGGCTTCAATAGCTTGCTTTGGCAACACCTGGAATCCATCGTGCCGCCGGGCATGGTGGGGCTGTGGCTGAGCCTGGCGTTCGCCGTGCTGATGCTGTTCGCCTTCAATCTCATACTTACCTTGCTGGCGTTTCGTTATGTCCTGAAACCGGTATTGATCGTGTTGTTCCTCAGCGGTGCAAGTGTCGCTTACTTCATGAATCAATATGGTGTGCTTATTGATGCCGGCATGTTCCGCAATGTTGCCGAAACCAATGTGGCAGAAGTACGCGATCTGCTCTCGCTGAAGTTTGCCCTGTATATCCTGCTGCTCGGTGTGCTGCCGTCGCTGCTGGTGTGGAAGGCCAGGATCGCCTATCGCCCCTGGCACCGCGAACTGCTGGGCAAGCTGGTGGTGAGTGGGGCCTGCGTCGCGGCCCTGGGCTCGGTGGCGCTGGTCAACTACCAGGGGTTGGCGTCGTTGTTTCGCAATCACCATGAACTGCGCCTGATGCTCACGCCGAGCAACATTGTCGGGGCCTCCATCGGTTATGTCAGCGAACAGGTGGGCAGCGCCACCCGGCCATTTCAGCGCTATGGCGAAGATGCCCGTCGCGATAGCGCCTGGCAGCAGCATGCGCGCAAGTCGCTGACCGTGCTGGTGGTCGGCGAGAGTGCCCGGGCGGACAACTTCGGCCTGCTCGGCTATGCCCGCGACACCACGCCACGACTGGCCAAGGAGCAGGGCCTACTGAGCTTCACCGATGTCCACTCCTGCGGCACCGAGACCGCCGTGTCGGTGCCCTGCATGTTTTCCGGCATGCCGCGCAAGGACTACGACGCCCGCGTGGCCAAGAACCGCGAGGGCCTGCTCGACATCCTCCAGCGCGCGGGCCTGGCGGTGCAGTGGCGTGACAACCAGTCCGGCTGCAAAGGCACCTGCGACCGGGTGCAGTTCATCGATGTGAGCAACCTCAAGGAGCCGGCGCTGTGCGCCAGTGGCGAATGCCATGACGAGATCCTGCTGCAGGGCCTGGCCGAGTTGCTAGACAACCTCGACCAGGACACCGTGCTGGTGCTGCACCAGATGGGCAGCCATGGCCCTGAATACTTCAAGCGCTACCCCGCGGGCAACGAACCCTTCACCCCGGTGTGCCGCAGCAACGCCCTGAACCAGTGCAGCCAGCAGGAGATCGTCAACGGCTACGACAACACCCTGGCCTACACCGACAAGGTGCTGGCTACCCTGATCGACACCTTGCGCAGCCGGCAGGACAAGGTCGACACCGCGATGATCTATCTTTCAGACCATGGCGAGTCGCTGGGCGAGTACAACCTGTTCCTGCACGGCACGCCCTACATGATCGCGCCGGACCAGCAGAAGCACGTGCCACTGCTGGCCTGGTTCTCCGACAGCTACCGCGAGGACTTCGGCCTGGACACCGAGTGCCTGGGCAAGCTGCGCGATGCACCGTTGTCCCAGGACAACCTGTTCCACTCGATGCTCGGCCTGCTGCAGGTGCGCACCGAGGTCTACCAGCGATCGCTGGACATGTTCGCCGGCTGCCGGCCGTGGCTGGCGGCCAAACGCTGAGCGGTCGACCGCCCGGCACCATGGATGGCGCGAGGTTTCACCCCCAGGGGCCGCGCCGTATATACTGCGCGCCAATGTTAGTGGGAGAGCCTCGTGGCCATCGAAATACACTGGATCCGTGACGACCAGACCCTGGCCGAACACTGCCGAAGCTGGCGCGAACAGCCCTTCGTGGCCCTCGACACCGAATTCATGCGGGTCGACACCTTCTACCCCAAGGCCGGCCTGATCCAGATCGGCGTCGGCCAGTGCGCCTATCTCATCGACCCCCTGCTGATCCGCGACTGGCTGCCGCTGGCCGGATTGCTCGAGGACAGCGGCGTGGTCAAGGTGCTGCATGCCTGCAGCGAAGACCTGGAAGTATTGCTGCGCCTGACCGGCAAGCTGCCCCAGCCGTTGTTCGACACCCAGCTGGCCGCCGGCTACCTTAACATCGGTTTCTCCATGGGCTATTCGCGCCTGGTGCAAGAGGTGCTGGGGCTCGAACTGCCCAAGGGCGAGACCCGCTCGGACTGGCTGCAACGCCCGCTGTCGGACACCCAGGTCAGCTACGCCGCCGAAGACGCCGTGCACCTGGCCGAACTGTTCGACGCCCTGCGCCCGCGCCTGTCGGATGACAAGTACGCCTGGGTGCTGGAAGACGGCGCCGAACTGGTCGCCGCGCTGCGCCGCGAAGTCGAGCCCGAAACCCTGTACCGCGACGTCAAGCTGGCCTGGAAGCTCGGTCGCCAGCAACTGGCCGTGCTGCGCGAACTGTGCGCCTGGCGCGAGCGCGAGGCCCGCAGCCGCGATGTGCCGCGCAACCGCATCCTCAAGGAACACTCGCTGTGGCCCATGGCCAGGAGCCAGCCAGACAGCCCGTCGGCGCTGGCGAAAATCGACGAGATGCATCCGCGCACCATCCGCCAGGACGGTGAGCAGCTGATCCAGCTGATCAAGCGCGCCGCCAGCCAGCCCCAGGAGCAGTGGCCCGAGCCGCTGCCCGAGCCGCTGCCGATCGAAGCCGCCGGCATTCTCAAGCGCCTGCGCGCCATCGGCCAGGCCGAAGGCGAGCGGCTGGGCATCGCCCCGGAACTGATGCTGCGCAAGAAAGCCCTCGAAGCCCTGCTCAAGAGCGGCTACCCCGACGGCCCCTATCAACTGCCCGATGCGCTGCGCGGCTGGCGTCGCGAGCGCATGGGCCAGGCCCTGCTGGACGACCTGGCGGGCGCCGGAGATTCCCGATGAAACGTATCTGCTCGATCTACAAGAGCCCACGCAAGAACGAAATGTACCTCTACGTGCTCAAGGCCGAGGGGCTGGAGCGTGTGCCTGAGGCGCTGCTGCCATTCTTCGGCAAGCCGGTGCATGCCTTCGACCTGGTGCTGACGCCTGAGCGCACGCTGGCCCGCGAGGACATCGCCAAGGTGCTGGAGAACCTCGACAAGCAGGGCTACCACCTGCAGATGCCGCCGCCGGATGACGACTACATCGAGCACCTGCCCGAAGAACTGCTGCGCCGCAACGACCCGGCCTGATCCAGGCACGGTCCCCTCTCTGATTGCGGCCCGCCTGGCGGGCCGCTTCCGTTGTTTGCCAAGGTTGTGTTTCACATGCGCGTTCTGATCGCTGAACAGGATCATGCCAACTATGCTCGCCTGCTGGGCGAGGCGGCGCCGGACCTGGAGGCCCTAACCAGCGGCGACTCCGCCGAACTGGCACGCCTGGCCCCCGACTGCCCGGTGTGGCTGGGCCAGCCGGACCTGCTGGCCAGCCTGTTGCGCCAGGGCCACAAGCCCCGCTGGATGCAATCGACCTGGGCCGGTATCACGCCGTTGCTGGCCGACGGCCTGCCACGCGACTACCGCCTGACCCGGGCGGTGGGCATCTTTGGCCAGGTGATGGCCGAGTACATGCTGACCTATATGCTTGGGCATGAGCGCGATGTGCTTTCGCGCCTGGTCAGCCAGGTCGAAAGGCGCTGGGATGACCGTCCTGGGCGGACCCTGGAGGGACGGCGGGTGCTGATCGTTGGTACCGGCGACATCGGCCAGCGCGTGGCGCAGTTCCTCGTGCCGTTCGGTGTCATCCTGCAAGGCGTGGCCAGCAGCGCCCGCGAGCAGGCGCCCTTCGTCGAAGTGGCGGGCCTCGACCAGTTGCCGCGCCTGGTCGGCCAGGCCGACTACGTAATCAACCTGCTGCCCGATACCCCGGCCACCCACGACCTGTACGATGCGGCGCTGTTCAAGTGCTTCCGCCCCAGCGCCTTGTTCATCAATGCCGGGCGTGGCGTGGCGGTGGTCGATGCCGACCTGGTCGAGGCGCTCAAGCAGGGCCACCTGGCTGGCGCGGTGATCGATGTCTGTCGCCAGGAACCCTTGCCCCAGCGCCATCCGTTCTGGACCGCCTGGGGGCTGCTGCTGACCGGGCACAGCTCGGCGCCGACCTCGCCGACGGCGATGGTGCGGTTGTTCGTCGCGAATGCGCGGGCGTATGTGGCGGAGCAGGCACTGCGGGGCGAGGTGGATTTCCAGCGAGGCTATTGACCTGAACCGGCCTCTTCGCGGGTAAACCCGCTCCCACAGGGATATCACCGCTCACAAGAGCAGTGACACACCTGTGGGAGCGGGCTTGCCCGCGAAGAGGCCGGCCCAGGCGACAGAGAATTACAGGCTGAATTCACCCTCGGCCGCCAGCTCGCTCAGCGGCCGGCGCGGGCTCGGCACTTCGCGGGCCTGCAGGCCTTCGGCCAGGGTCGCCTTGTCACCCAGCTTGCCGATCGCCACCATTGCATGCAGCGCGTAGCCCTCGGGAATTTTCAGCTCGCGGCGGGCCAGGTCCTGGTCGAAGCCGGCCATGCCGTGGCTGTGCCAGCCGCTGATGCTCGCCTGCAGCGCCAGGTGGCCCCAGGCCGAACCGGTATCGAAGGTGTGCCACAGCGCAGGCTTCTCTTCATCGGAGCCGGGCGCGGCGAAGGTGGTCTTGGAGATGATCAGCACCAGGGCCGAGGCGTGCTGCGCCCAGCTGCGGTTGAACTCGTTGAGGATGCCCAGGTAGCGCTCCCAGCTTGGCGTATCGCGGCGGGCGTAGAGGAACCGCCACGGCTGCGAGTTGTAGGCCGAAGGCGCCCAGCGCGCGGCCTCGAGGAAGCTCAGCAGGGTTTCCTGGCTGATCGGCTCGGCGGTGAAGGCGCGGGGCGACCAGCGATTGATGAACTGCTCGTTGATGGCATAGTCGGCGATGCGTGGGGTGGCGCTCATGGGTGCTCCTGCAAGGGCGGGGGAAAATACCGCACGCTACTGCGTCCGGTGAGCACTGACAAGCGGTCTGGCGTTGCCGCCGGACTGCCTCTAGACTGGCGCCGCCGCGCGCCGCGGCTTGACGTTGACTGCAGGAAACCGTGTGATGATCGCCGATACCGCGCCCTTCTGGCGGCGCAAGACCCTCGACCAGCTCGATGACCAGGAGTGGGAGTCGCTCTGCGACGGCTGCGGCCTGTGCTGCCTGCAGAAACTCGAGGACGAGGAAGACAACAGCGTCTATTACACGAGCATCGCCTGCAAGCTGCTGGACCTGCAGACCTGCCAGTGCAGCGACTACCCCAATCGCTTCGAACACGTTCCCGACTGCATCCAACTCACCCCCGGCAAGGCCGACCAGTTCAAGTGGCTGCCGCCCACCTGCGGCTATCGCCTGGTCAGCGAAGGACAGGACCTGCCGGCCTGGCACCACCTGATCAGCGGTGATCGCCAGCAGGTGCACGAGCAGCGTATTTCCCGGTCGGGGCGCATGCTCAGCGAAAACGACGTGGATGAAGACGACTGGGAAGACCATCTGATCTTCCGCGCGGGTTGAGTGTCCGGGAAACAAGGAGTTTTTTATGCGTCGCCCGTTGTTGCTGATTGTCGGCCTGCTGGCCAGTTCGCAGGTCCTGGCGAAGAAAGTCGACCTCGATTATCAGGTGCGCCTGCTGCCGCAGAGCGGCCAGGCCGAGGTGCGCCTGACCCTGGCCGACGGCAGCGCGGTGCGCAGCCTGGACTTCGACCTGGGCAAGCCCGGTGCCTACAGCGATTTTCTCGCCGATGGCCAGTGGCAGGTGCAGAACGGGCGTGGCGTCTGGCACCCGGCGGCGGGCAAGACCAGCCTCAGTTACCGTGTGCTGCTCGACCAGCAACCCCGAGGCGCCGCCCATGAGGCACGCATCACGCCGCACTGGGCGCTGTTTCGCGGCGACCAGCTGGTGCCGCCGGCGCGCCTCGACCAGCAGGACGGCACCGAACTGGTCTCGCGGCTGACCTTCGACCTGCCGGCGGGCTGGAAAAGCGTCGAAACCGCCTGGCCACGCATCGGCCGGCAGAAATTCCGTATCGACGATGTGTCGCGGCTGTTCGACCGCCCCACCGGCTGGATGCTCGCCGGCAACCTGGGCAGCCGTCGGGCGCGCCTGGGCGACACCGAGGTGACCGTGGCCGCGCCGCAGGGCCAGGGTATGCGGCGCATGGACACGCTGACCTTGCTGACCTTCGTCTGGCCGCAGTTGCAGGCGGTGTTCCCGCGCAACCCGCCGAAGCTGCTGCTGGTCGGTGCCCGGGACGAGATGTGGCGGGGCGTGCTGGCTGGCAACAACTCGCTGTACCTGCACAGCACGCGCCCGCTGGTCAGCGAAAATGGCTCCAGCCCGGTGCTGCGCGAACTGGTGCAGTTGTTCGCCCAGATCAACGACCGCGACGGCAGCGACTGGCTGGGCGAGAGCCTGGCCGACTACTACGCCACCGAGCTGCTGCGCCGCGCTGGCGGCATGAGCGATGATCGCTACGAGGCGCTGCAGGCCCGTCAGCACAAGCTGGCGGCCAAGGTGACCCACCTGAAGGGTGCCAAGGCCGATGCCGCGCAGGTGGCCCGTGGCGTGCTGCTGCTCCAGGCGCTGGATCGCGAGATTCGCTTGCACCACCACGACAAGCGCTCGCTGGACGACGTCGCCCGCGCGCTGATGCGCCTGTCGAGCGTCAGCACCGAGGAGTTCGTGCAGATCAGCGAGAACGTGCTCGGGCGACAGTCCGAGGTGTTGCAGAGCAAGGTATTGCGCTAGGCGCAGGATCTATCGCGGGGCAAGCCCGTTCCCACGCCCCCGGACATCATTTTGAACGTGGGCTCGTGGGAGCGGGCTTGCCCCGCGATGCTTTCAACCGCCGGTCACCGTCGCGGTACGGGTCGCCGCCTCGGCGCTGGCCTTCAGCGCCTTGAGCTCGGCAGCGCCTCGTTCTATGTCGCGATGCAGGCGCAGGTATTCGGCGCGATGGCGCAACCACCACGCCTTGGTCGAGCAATGCCCGCTCACGCCACGGGCCAGCGCCAAGCCGCCGACGGCAACCTGCAACATCCCTATCAGGCCACCGTGGCGCAGCCCCTTGCTGATCATCAACGCGCCCCCAGCCAGGGAGCTGACGCGCTCCAGGCCGTGGACATTGTGTTTCGGTGCGTCCGTTGTCCAATGGGTATCGTGCATTGCCAGATCTCCTCAGGTTGGTGATATCCAGCAGACTTTGACCAGCGTGCAAGCGTTCAGTGTAATTTTCCGCGTGGTTGTCCCGGTCAACTTCGAGGCTATCCTGAGCAAGGTTGGTTTATAACACTTGGCTGTGGGTGCCGTTGGCGAGCATGTTGGTTGTAATGAAAATTTTGATCAGCGTATTTAATCAGTCGTGACATGGTTTGGCTGCCGTGGCTGAACGACTGTGGAGAATTTCTAAGTTTCGATGTTTCTGTTGCTGTTGTTGTTGTTGTTGTTGTTGTTGTTGTTGTTGTTGTTGTTGTTGTTGTTGTTGCTGTTGTTCTTTTGCTTTTGCTTCTAAGCGCGCGATATCCCAGGCGATACAAGTTGCGACTTCAGGAGGCCGAACGCAGGGCTTGCGGAGGGAGGTGACGGGCATGGATGCCCGTCAAGCGCTGCGCCCCAGGATGGGGCGTTCAGCGCGGTCCTCCCGGGAGCAAGCCCGGAGTGAGGGGACCCCGGAGCGAAGCGTAGGGGCCGGATGAATGGAGCGAGGATTTTTTGGTTCCTTTTTGATCCTTCAAAAAGGGACCCGCCGGAAGGGCGGAAAGGTGACTATGCGTCACCATCGCAAATGAATGCGCATATAACTTTCAAAACACATGCTCTAAAAGTCAAAGTCAAAGTCAAAGTCAAAGTCAAAGTCAAAGTCAAAGTCAAAGTCAAAGCTAAATGCAGTCGGCGTCGGTTTTAATAGTTGTAAGTGCATTCATTTGCGATGTCGACACATAGTCACCTTTTCGCCCTTACGGCGAGTTCCTTTTTGAAGGATCTGTAGAGACCGGACACATCGCTGACACATGTGCGCAGACATGGTTGACACATTATGGTCCGTAATCAGGTTTATTCA
>NZ_JAJSRC010000032.1:0-74975 GCF_021283245.1 Pseudomonas sp. NMI760_13
ACACCGCATCGCGGGGCAAGCCCGCTCCCACGCTACCCAGTCAAATCAAAGAATTATGTTTTGTTCCATGAGAGCGGCCTTGCGCCGCGAAAGGGCTGCATGGCAGCCCCGGCGATTGATGCTTTAACGCTAAAACCCAGGGGCTGCTGCGCAGCCCTTTCGCGGCGCAAGGCCGCTCCTACAGGTCCGCGTTGGCGCGCATAGCTTTTTCCTGCCCAGCAACCACATATTTACTAATTTCCCCGCCCCGCCCCCTGTCCCAGTATCTGGCGCAACTACAACAACAAAGAGCGGGGAAACTGTCATGAGTGCAAGTGCGTCCGTGCCTGCCAGCGTGCAGCACGATCAAGCCGGCTTTCGCCGGGTCCTGGGGCTGGGGTCGCTGCTGGCGGTGGCCGTGGGCCTGGTGGTGTCGCAAGGGGTGATGGTGATGATGCTGCAGGGGGTCGGCGCCGCCGGCCTGGGCTTCATCGTGCCCTTGGGCTTGGCCTACCTGCTGGCCCTGAGCTACGCCTTTTCCTTCTCCGAGCTGGCCCTGATGGTGCCGCGCGCCGGCAGCCTGTCGAGCTACACCGAAGTGGCGCTGGGGCACTTCCCGGCGATCCTGGCGACCTTTTCCGGCTACGTGGTGGTGGCCATGTTCGCCCTGTCGGCCGAGCTGCTGTTGCTCGACCTGATCATCGGCAAGGTCTACCCCGGGGTGTTCCCGCAGTACTCGGTGGCCTTCGGCGTGCTCGCCCTGTTCACCGGCCTCAACCTGATGGGCATCGACATCTTCGCCAAGCTGCAGAGCGCCATGGCCGTGGTCATGGTGATCGTACTGCTGATCCTCGGCGTCGCCGCGATCAGCGAAGGGCATGCCGAGGGGGTCACCACCACCCTGCTGCAGGGCGACTGGAACCCCATGGGCGCCGGGGTGCTGGCCCTGACCGCCATGGCCGTCTGGGGTTTCGTCGGCGCCGAGTTCGTCTGCTCGCTGGTGGAGGAAACCCGCAAGCCCGAACGCAACATCCCGCGCTCGATGATCATCGGCCTGACCGTGATCTTCGCCACCATCGGCCTGTACGGCCTGGGCGCGCTGTTCCTGGTACCCCGCGAAGCCCTGAGCAGCGACGCCCTGCCCCACTACCTGTTCGCCACCACGGTGTTCGGCAAGACCGGCGAGGTGTTCCTGGTGATCGCCGCGGTGACCGCCACCTGCAGCACCCTCAACACGTCGCTCGCGGCCATTCCACGCATGCTCTACGGCATGGCCTGCAACGGCCAGGCGTTCCCCCAGTTCAAGCAGCTCAGCCCGCGGGCGCGCACGCCCTGGGTGGCCGTGCTGTTCGTCGCGGCGATCACCGGCCTGCCGATCCTGCTGATGGGCCAGGACGCCGCGGCAATCAACCTGTTGCTGCTGGCCGCCGCGCTGGCCTGGCTGCTGGCGTACATCATCGTGCACCTGGATGTGATCGCCTTGCGGCTGCGCTACCCACATCTGGCGAGGCCATTCCGCACACCGTTCTACCCACTGCCGCAGCTGTTCGGTATCGGCGGGATGCTGTACGCGATCTGGCATGCCTCCCCCAGCCCGGAAATGAACCTGAAGGTCTTCGGTACGGCGGGAGTGGTACTGGCGGTGGTGTCGCTGATTGCCGTCGTGTGGATCAAGGGCGTGATGAAGAAACCGTTGTTCAGGCCTGAGCCGCTATAACCTTGTCGCGGGGCCAGCCCGCTCCCACAGATGCCTGCGCAACCTGTGGGAGCGGGCTGGCTCCGCGATTGTCATGCCTGCTTCAGATGATCCACCAACCGCCGCAACATCGCATCGCATCCCTGCAACTGCTCGACACTGACAAACTCGTCGGGCTTGTGCCCCTGGTCCATGCTCCCGGGCCCGCAGACCACCGTGGGGATACCCGCCTGATCGAATAGGCCTCCCTCGGTGCCAAAGGCCACAGTACCGAAATCGTCCGAACCGCTGAGCAACGCCACCAGTTGTGCAGCCTCGCTCTCGGCTGGCGTGGCCAGGCCCGGGTAGGCGCTCAGGGCGCGCAGGCGAATATCGCTGGCGCCACTGACGGCATGCATGCGCGGCAGCAGCTCGGCCTCGGCGTAGGTCTGCAGACGGTCGGCCACGGCCTGGGCCTCGAAGCCGGGCAAGGCGCGCACTTCGAAGTCGAACTCGCACTCCTCGGGGACGATATTCAGCGCCCGGCCGCCCTTGATCACCCCGGTCTGCACCGTGGAGAACGGCGGGTCGAAGCGCTCGTCGTGATGCTCGGGACGCGCCAGCTCGTCACCGATCTCGCCCAGCTTGCCGATCAGCCGCGCCGCGTACTCGATGGCATTGACGCCGTAGGGCGCATAGGCCGAGTGGCAGGCGGCGCCATGCACCTGGCAGCGCATGGCCAGCTTGCCCTTGTGGCCGAGCACCGGCTTGAGCTCGGTGGGTTCGCCGATCAGGCACAGCCGCGGCTTGTGCGGACGCTGCGCCAGGGCGGCGAGCATCGAGCGAACCCCCAGGCAACCCACTTCTTCGTCATAGGAAAAAGCCAGGTGCACCGGCAGCTTCAGCGGCTGGGCGAGAAACGCCGGCACCGCCGCCAGCACCGAGGCGATGAAGCCCTTCATGTCGGCCGTGCCACGGCCGTACAGGCGTCCTTCGCGCTCGGTGAGCAGGAACGGTTCGACGGTCCAGGCCTGGCCCTCCACCGGTACCACGTCGGTGTGCCCGGAGAGCACCACGCCGCCACGGTCGGCGGGGCCGATGGTGGCGAACAGATTGGCCTTGGTGCCCGCCTCGTTGTGGAACAGCTCGCTGGCAACGCCAAGTCCGGCCAGGTATTCGCGGATGAAGGCGATCAGCTCGAGATTGGAATCGCGGCTGACCGTGGCGAACCCGACCAAGCGCTCCAGCAGCGCACGGCTGGAAACCTCATTCATCGCCCGGCACTCCATAGCTCGGCGCGGCGGTCGGGTTCAGGGCGCGGGTCACATAGTCCTGCATCTGCGGGCGGTAGGCCTGCCAGAGGCTGTCCAGTTCACCGATGGGATCGTGCTCGGCCCAGTCCACGCGCAGGTCCACCAAGGGCCAGGTCAGCTCTCCGGCGATCTTCAACGCCGCCGAGTGCACCGGCCCCGCCTCGCCACCGGCAGCCATGGCCGCGTGCATCGCCGCCAGCAGGCGGTCGGCCAGGTGGCCGCCGGCCTGCTCGAACGCCGTCACCATGGCCTCGATCACCGCCCGCGACGACAACAGGTTGCCGGCCGCCGCGCATTGCTCGCCGGCCACGGCGTTGTACACGCCCAGGGCCTCCTTGCCGGTGAACAGCGCCACCTGGCCCTGGCTGTCGATCACCGTGACCTGGCGATACTCGCTCCAGCCATTGGCGCTCAGCACCCGGTCCAGCGCCGCTGCGGGCGGCAACTGGCCCTGTTCGAGGGCGTCGAGGATCTGCGGGCCGAGGGCCGGCAAGGTAATGTTCTGGGTCGACACCGCCCCGACCCCGGCACGTACCCACGGGCAGCGGGCGCCAACGGCGATGCTCGAAGAACTGATGGCGATGCCGACCTGGCCGGTTTCCTGGCAGCGGCCGATGATGGAGAAGGTCATGGTGCAGCTCCTGTGTTGAGGTTACCGGCATTCTCGGTGGGCCCCGGGAGCTGCGAAACCAACATTTTCCTCGGTACTGGGCAGGAAAAAACTAAGGCGCCTGCGAATGCATCCTGTGTAGGAGCGGCCTTGCCGAGGCGTCGGACCGGCCGGAAAGGGCTGCGCAGCAGCCCCTGGATTTGTGCCCACCTCAAGATTGCCGGGGCTGCTCTGCAGCCCTTTCCGGCCGGTCCGACGCCTCGGCAAGGCCGCTCCTACAAGATCCTGCGCAACCCTGAACATCCGCGCCACAACACAGGCCTTCGCCAATTTATCGGCAAGCCCCAGCTAAATACTATTTTCGCGATTTCCCGCCCATCCCTAGTCTGGCTCCAGGCAAAGGCGGTCCCCACCGACCTGAACAAGAACGCCGCTGAAGAAGGGCTGGGACATGACACTGAACAACATCGAAATCGACACCCTCGTGGTCGGCGCCGGCCAGGCCGGCGTGGCCATGAGCGAACACCTGAGCAAGCTCGGCGTGCCGCACCTGGTGCTGGAGCGCAAGCGCATCGCCGAGGCCTGGCGCAGCGGACGCTGGGATTCACTGGTGGCCAACGGGCCGGTCTGGCACGACCGTTTCCCGGGCCTGGAATTCGACCTAGACGCCGACGCCTTCGCCGGCAAGGACCAGGTCGCCGACTACTTCGAGCAGTACGTGCGCAAGTACAACCTGCCGGTACGCACCGGGGTCGAGGTGAGGAAGGTGGTGCGCAACGCCGACCGCCCGGGCTTCACCATCGACACCAACCAGGGCGTGATCCGCGCCAACCGCGTGGTGGCTGCCACCGGCCCGTTCCAGCGCCCGGTGATCCCGGCCATCGCACCCAAGGACGAAAGCCTGCACCAGATCCACTCCGCCGCCTACTACAACCCCGAGCAGTTGCCCGAGGGCGCGGTGCTGGTGGTCGGCGCCGGCTCCTCCGGGGTGCAGATCGCCGAGGAACTGATGCGCGCCGGGCGCCAGGTGTACCTGTCGGTCGGCGCCCATGACCGTCCGCCGCGCAGCTACCGCAACCGCGATTTCTGCTGGTGGCTGGGCGTGCTTGGCGAGTGGGACGCGGAGATCGCCAAGCCTGGCCGCGAGCACGTGACCATCGCCGTGTCCGGCGCCCGCGGCGGCCACACCGTGGACTTCCGCGCCCTCGCCCACCAGGGCATGACCCTGGTCGGCCTGACCCAGTCGTTCGAGGGCGGCGTGGCCCGCTTCCAGGACAACCTGGCCGAGAACATCAACCGCGGCGACGAGAACTACCTGGCCCTGCTGGACGCCGCCGACGCCTATATCGAACGCAACGGCCTGGACCTGCCGGAAGAGCCCGAGGCACGCAAGCGCCTGCCCGACCCGGCCTGCGTCAGCCAGCCCTTGCCGGAACTGGACCTGGCCCAGGCCAACGTCAGGACCATCATCTGGGCCACCGGCTACGGCGTGGACTTCAGCTGGCTGCAGGTGGACACCTTCGACGCCAACGGCAAGCCACAGCACCAGCGCGGCGTGTCGAGGGAGCCGGGCGTGTATTTCCTCGGCCTGCCCTGGCTGTCGCGCCGTGGCTCGTCGTTCATCTGGGGGGTGTGGCACGACGCCAAGCACGTTGCCGGCCATATCGCCACCCAGCGCACCTACCTGGCTTACCGCGACCGCGAGCAGCGCGCGGCGGATGAGCAGCAACCCTCGATCAGCAACGTCAGCACTTTCGGAGCCCTCTGATGCCTACCCACACTCGCATCCGCATGTTCAACACCAAGGCCACCTACCCCAACCAGACTCTGGATAACGACCTGTGCCAGGCGGTGCGCGCCGGCAACACCATCTATGTGCGCGGGCAGGTCGGGACCGACTTCGAAGGCCGGCTGGTGGGGCTGGGCGATCCGCAGGCCCAGGCCGAGCAGGCGATGAAGAACGTCAAGCAACTGCTCGAAGAAGCGGGCTCGGACCTGTCGCACATCGTCAAGACCACCACCTACATCACCGACCCGCGCTTCCGCGAGCCGGTGTACAAGGAAGTGGGCAAATGGCTCAAGGGGGTGTTCCCGATTTCCACCGGGCTGGTGGTGGCAGGGTTGGCCCAGGCTGAGTGGTTGATGGAGATCGATGTGATCGCGGTGGTGCCGGATCAGGAGTAACGACATGCGATACCTGGGGCTGCCTTGCGGCCCCTTCACCCTTTCAAGGATTTTCGCTGAACCAGCGTTGAGCCAACTGATAGTTCTGCCAGTTGTCGGTACAGGCAACCCACTCCATAGTCAGCTTTTCGAGTTTGCCAAACTCAGGAGCGGCCATGTCTCATCCAAACTTCCTGCCATCCACAAGGCTGCTGGTGACAGATATTGCCGGCTCGGTTTTGAAACGACTTAGTGACCAGCCGCCAGATGTGTTTGTCTACTGTGCCTTTGGACACCTGGGATCTGCGCGAGCAGTAGCGCCCCTGCTCGGTTTCAATAGCCAGCACCGCGAGCCTTCGACCGGTGTTTACCTGCTTGGAAACGGTTATCGAAGCTTCAACCCAGTACTGATGCGTTTTGTCTCCGCCGACGATATGAGCCCATTTGGTGATGGAGGTATTAATGCTTACTCCTATTGCCATAACGACCCCATCAATCGAGCAGATTCCTCGGGCATGAGCAGCACAATGAATTTATATATTGCGGCAGTAGTAACAACCGCTGTTACCAAGTTCCGAGGATTGATTCATCAGCCCTTCCCCGCGAATGGCAAAAACGGTAACGCGTCTCTACGTACGACCTCCATGCCACCTCGCATATTGCCCACCGTGGCGGTGTCGCCTCGCCCTCGCACAGGGACCGAGCCAGCCACTCAACGCAGTGTGGCAGTGATTTCCTCAACCCTTCCCGCCCGACCGGCAAATGACTTGGTGTCGCCACAGCCAGGTTGGACAAACGCTCCCGCTAACAGATCGTTCATATCGTTGCCACCCTCGACCCAAACACGTAGGCCCATGGCGATAGTACGTCCAGTACAAGCACAAACATCTGCCAACGTGGCATACAGCCCCGAGGCACGTACGGCCGAGAACAATTACTCACGATCCCGCAGCAGCTCGATTGAATCAACAGATTCCTGGGATGAGTGGATTCCCAATCAGGAGGCATTGGATGCTCGTAGACAGGAATCAACAGCTAGGCAAAATGGGGGCGTGCGTACCTCAATCTAGTGTGGTGTTTCTGAAACACCACACTAGGCATTATTTCAGCAGAGGCGGCCCATGCAGCTCCTTTGCCGCATTTGTCAATAGATACCACGCTCGACACCGCCTACCTGCCCAAACCGCCCGGCCTGGAAATCATCGAACGACTCGGCGATTTCCGCCTGACTGTTCATCACGAACGGCCCGTAGCCAACAATCGGCTCGTCGATCGGCTCGCCGCTGAGCAGCAGCACGCTGACCTCTTCCAGCGCCTCGAGGCGCACATCGCTGCCATCGCGCTCCAGCAGCACCAGGCTGGCCGGGCCGGCCTCGCGCTCGTCGTTGACCCGCAGGTTGCCGCGCAGCACCACCAGCGCGGCATTGCGCCCGGCGGCCAAGGGCAGTTGCAACGTGGCACCGGCCTTCAGCCGCAGGTCCCAGACGTCCATCTCGGTGAAGGTGCGCGCCGGTCCCTGATGATCCATGTAACGTCCGGCGATCACCCGCAGGTTGCCCGCCTCGCCTGCCAGCGCCACCACGGGAATGTCGTTGGCCAGCAGCGTCTGGTAGCCCGCCGCGGCACGCTTGTCCTTGGCCGGCAGGTTGACCCACAGCTGCACCATTTCCAGGGTACCGCCACTACGGGCAAAGGCCGGGGAATGGAACTCCTCGTGGATGATGCCGCCCGCGGCGGTCATCCATTGCACGTCACCCGGCCCGATCAAGCCGCCGGCGCCGGTGGAGTCACGGTGCTCCAGCTCGCCCTGGTAGACGATGGTCACCGTCTCGAAACCGCGATGCGGATGCTGGCCGACGCCGCGACGGGCCGTGGTCGGGGTGAAGTCGTGGGGGCCGGCGTAGTCCAGCAGCAGGAACGGGCTGATGTGCCGGGCCAGATGGTCGTAGGTGAACAGGCTGCGCACCGGGAAGCCGTCGCCCACCCAGTGGGCGTGGGGGCTGCGGTGGATACCCTGGATCTTTTTCATGAGAAGCCTCCTCTTGGATAGGTATAACCTTACCGAGGAGGCTAATTAAGCGGTAGACGGAGGAAATAGCATGGATCGTTCTACTGGCAGAACAATCACGCGATCTGTGGGAGCGGCTTCAGCCGCGAATCAGGCGACGCGGTGCCTGGCACCGGCTGCGCCGGTGTTCGCGGCTGAAGCCGCTCCCACAGGGACCGCGCCGACCTTGTACAACGACGTAGATCAGGCGATCGCCGCGTCCACCAGCACCTGGGCTTCGGCCACCAGGCGCGCAAGGTGCGCCTCGTCGATGAAGCTCTCGGCGTAGATCTTGTAGATGTCCTCGGTGCCCGACGGCCGCGCGGCGAACCAGCCGTTGGCAGTCATCACCTTCAACCCACCGATGGCCTGGCCGTTGCCCGGCGCGTGGCTGAGGATCTGCTGGATCGGCTCGCCGGCCAGCTCGGTGGACGTGACCTGCTCCGGCGCCAGCTTGCTCAGCAGCGCCTTCTGCCGCGCATCGGCCTTGGCCTCGACGCGGGTGGCGTACGGCTTGCCCAGCTTGGCGGTGAGGTCGGCGTAGATCTGGCTCGGATTGCGCTTGGTGCGGGCGGTCATTTCGGCCGCCAGCAGCGCCGGGATCAGGCCGTCCTTGTCGGTGGCCCAGACGCTGCCATCCTTGCGCAGGAACGAGGCGCCGGCGCTCTCTTCGCCGCCAAAGCCCAGCGAGCCGTCGAACAGGCCCTGGGCGAAGAACTTGAAGCCCACCGGCACTTCGTACAGCTCACGGCCCAGCGCGGCGGTGACACGGTCGATCAGGCCGCTGGAGACCACGGTCTTGCCCACCGCCGCATCGCTGCGCCATTGCGGGCGGTTGCGGTACAGGTAGTCGATGGCAACGGCCAGGTAGTTGTTCGGCTGCAGCAGGCCGTCGGCGGTGACGATGCCGTGGCGGTCGTGGTCGGGGTCGCAGGCGAAGGCCACGTCGAAGCGCTCGCGCAGGCCGATCAGGCCCTGCATGGCATACGGCGAGGACGGGTCCATGCGGATCTGGCCATCCCAGTCGACGGTCATGAAGCGGAAGGTCGGGTCGACCTCGGTGTTCACCACTTCCAGGTTCAGCTGGTAGCGCTCGGCGATGGCCGACCAGTAGCGCACCCCGGCGCCACCCAGCGGGTCGACGCCCAGGCGCAGGTTGGCACTGCGGATCACCTCGAAGTCGATGACGTTTTCCAGGTCAGCGACATAGCTGCTGACGTAGTCGTGACGCTGGGTGGTCGGTGCCGCCAGCGCCTGCTTGTAGTCCATGCGCTTGACGCCGGCCAGGTTGGCCGCCAGCAGTTCGTTGGCCTTGGCCTCGATCCACTTGGTCACGTCACTGTCGGCCGGGCCGCCGTTGGGTGGGTTGTACTTGAAGCCGCCGCTCTGCGGCGGGTTGTGCGACGGGGTGATGACGATACCGTCGGCCAGGCCCTGCTGGCGGCCACGGTTGTAGCAGAGGATGGCGTGGGACACTGCCGGGGTCGGGGTGTACTCGTCATCCTGGCTCAGCATCACCTGCACGCCGTTGGCGGCCAGCACTTCCAGGGCGCTGGCGGCGGCCGGGGCAGACAACGCGTGGGTGTCGGCGCCGATGAACAGCGGGCCGTCGATGCCCTTTTCCTGGCGATACAGGCAGATGGCCTGGGTGATCGCCAGCACGTGGTATTCGTTGAAGCTCAGCTCGAACGACGTGCCG
This sequence comes from Pseudomonas sp. NMI760_13, assembly GCF_021283245.1. Lineage (NCBI taxonomy): Bacteria > Pseudomonadati > Pseudomonadota > Gammaproteobacteria > Pseudomonadales > Pseudomonadaceae > Pseudomonas > Pseudomonas sp. NMI760_13. The sequence continues at coordinate 9,487 of NZ_JAJSRC010000032.1, forward strand.
CGGTGGCCCGAGGTGCCGAAGGCCACGCGCTGGGCCGCCACCGCGGCGTCGGGACGGCCGGTGTAGTAGGCGGTCAACAGGCGGGGGATATCGACCAGCACGCTGGCCGGAGCCGGCTTGCCTGCCAAAGGACTGAGCGTCATGCGGAACCTCGAAATCAACAGAAGTAGGTGTTGGAACGCGCAGTGTACTGGGAGTTTCAGCGCCAGGCGATGGCGGCGTTCACCCCAGCTGCCACCAACTGGGGAACATCTGCCGCACCCGGGGCTCGGCGAAGCGCTCGTCGATCAGCATCAACACGCCACGGTCCTGATCGCCGCGGATCACCCGGCCGGCGGCCTGGATCACCTTGCGCACGCCCGGGTACAGGTAGGCATAGTCGAAACCGGCGCCGAACTGACGGCCCAGGCGCTGCTTGAACTGCTCGTTGACCGGGTTGACCTGGGGCAGCCCGAGGGTGGCAACGAAGGCGCCGATCAGGCGCGTGCCCGGCAGGTCCACACCCTCGCCGAAGGCGCCGCCGAGCACCGCGAAACCCACACCCTGCCCGTGCTCCACGAAACGCGCCAGGAAGGCCTCGCGGCTGGTTTCGTCCATCCCCGGGGCCTGGCGCCACAGGGGAATTTGCGAATGCTTGGCCTCCAGCAGCCGCGCCACCTGCTCCAGGTATTCGAAGCTGCTGAAGAAGGCCAGGTAGTTGCCCGGCTGGCCGGCAAACTGGGCGGCGATCAGCTCGACAATCGGCGCCAGCGACGCCTGGCGCTGCTGGTAGCGGGTGGACACCTCGCTGACGATGCGCACCTGCAACTGCTCGGCCCGGAACGGCGCGGCAACTTCCAGCCAGGCCGTGTCAGCGGGCATGCCCAGCAGGTCGCTGTAGAAGTGCCGCGGGTTCAGCGTGGCAGAAAACAGCGTTACGCTGCGCGCCGCGCTCATCCGTGGCCCCAGCAGCCGCGCCGGCACCACGTTGCGCAGGCACAGCGTGGCCAGGCGCCGCCCCCGTGGGCCGTTGCGCGGGCTGATATCGAACAGGAAGTGCTCGTCGAACAGCTCGGCGATGCGGCTGAACTGCAGGGCCTGGAAGAAGAACTCCAGCACCTTGGGCTCGACTTCGGCGGGCGCCTGGTTCATGCGCTCCTGGATCAGCCCGATGCACTGCTGCAGGGCACGCAAGAAGGCGTCCGGCAGTTGTTCGCTGGCCTGGTACGGCGCCACCTGGGCCTTGTACAGCGCGTTCCACTGCCGGTTCAGCCGGTCGAGGGCACTGCCCAGCCCGGCCGGCTTGCTCTGGCGCAACGCCAGCAACTGCCCCTGGTCGAGGCTGGCGCTGTACATCTGCCGCCCCCGCTCGACCAGGTTGTGCGCCTCGTCCACCAGTACCGCCGTGCGCCACTGGTTGGCCTGGGCCAGACCGAACAGCAAGGCATGGGCGTCGAAGTAGTAGTTGTAGTCGGCCACCAGCAGGTCGACCCAGCGCGCCATCTCCTGACTCAGGTAATAAGGACAGACCTGGTGCGCCAAGGCCACCTCGCGCAGGCTGGCACGGTCGAGCAGCGACACCTGCGCGGCGGCTTCGCGGGCGGCAGGGAGGCGGTCGTAGAAGCCCCGCGCCAAAGGGCAGGATTCGCCATGGCAGGCGTTCTCGGGGTACTCGCAGGCCTTGTCGCGGGCGATCAGCTCGAGGCTGCGCAGGGCTGGTTGCGGCGACGCCCGGGTGATCTGGCGCAGTGCATCGAGGGCCAGGGCCCGGCCTGGGGTCTTGGCGGTAAGGAAGTAGAGCTTGTCCAGCTGCTGCGGCACCACGGCCTTGAGCAGCGGGAACAGGGTACCGAGGGTCTTGCCGATGCCGGTGCTGGCCTGGGCCATCAGGCAGCGGCCGGTGCTCACGGCCTTGTACAACGTCTCGGCCAATTGGCGCTGGCCCTGCCTGAATTCGCGATAGGGGAATGTCAGCGCGCCAAGATCCCGGTCCCGCTCGCTCAGCCGTCGTTCCTGGGCCTGCGCCCAGGCCAGGAAGCGCTGGCACTGGGTCTCGAAGAAGTGCTTGAGCTCATCGGCTTGGTAACGCTCGCTGATCACGGTCTGGCCGTCACTGTCGACATCGAGATAGACCAGCGCCACATCGATCTCCGCCAGCTGCCGTGCCTGGCACAGCAACCAGGCATAGACCTTGGCCTGGGCCCAGTGCAGTTGGCGGTGGTTGTCGGGCTGCCTGGCCAGATCGCCACGGTGGGTCTTGATCTCCTCCAGGCGATTGCGCGCCGGGTCGTAGCCATCGGCGCGACCGCGCACCCGCAGCCCCTGGTACTCGCCCTCCAGCGCCACCTCCGCTTCATAGCCGGCGGCGCGCCGCGCCACCACCCGGCGGTGTCCGGCAATGCCCTCCTGGGCGGTGGGCGACGGGGTGAAGCGCAGGTCAAGGTCGCCAACCTTGGCGCTGAATTCACACAGGGCACGCACGGCCACGGTGTAGCTCATGCCGGCACATCGCTCCAGCGCACATGGCAGACCGCGACCGGCAGCCCGTGGGCATGGCAGAACTCGAGCCAGCGCAGCTGGTTGTCCTGCAGGCGGTCACCCGGCCCCTTGACCTCGATCATGCGGTAGCCGCCCTGCCCCGGCCAGAACTGGATCAGGTCGGGCATGCCGGCGCGGTTGGCGCGGATATCCTGCAGCAGGCGCAGGAAGCAGGCTTTCAGGTGCGCGGGCGGCAAGTGCTCGAGTGCCTGTTCGAGCAGCGGCTCGTCGAGCATCTGCCAGAACACGAAAGGCGACTGCAGGCCTTGCTTGGCCTGGAAGCAGTCGCGGATGGCCTGACGATGGCTGCCATCGTCCAGGCGCCCGAGGCAGGCGTCGAACAGTGCCGCGCGACGCTGCTGGAAGTCGACGTCGTGCAGGTCCTGCGGCCCGCTCTGGAACGGGTGGAAGAACGCCCCCGGCACCGGGGCGAAGATCGCCTCCCAGCACAGCAGGCCGAACAGGCTGTTGAACAGGGTGTTCTCGACATAGTGAACGCTGCCGCTGTCCTGCTCCAGATGCTGACGCACTGCCTCTTCCACCCCCAGTGCTGCCATTTCGGCCGGCAGTTCCAGTTCGATAAGTGTCACTGCCTCGCTGCGCCGGCGCGGCTGTGCCGGACCGCCAAGCTTGCGCGCCAGACGTGGCAGCAGGCGTTCCAGAGCTTGGCGTTCCAGAGCGTTGGCAGGTGCCTGGGCCATATGCCGAGCCAGGGCATGAGCCTCTGGCCATTGCTCGCTGCGCTCGTGGCCCCGGACCTGACGAATACGTGCCTCGGGGTGCGCGCAGTCGGCGTAGATCCGCAGTGCCAGGTCCCAGTCCCCCAGGCGCTCGCACTGTTGGCCGATGCTGAACAGCAGGCGCGCCCGGCGCCGGGCCAGCCAGGGGTTGCTATCGTCGAACCCGTCCAGTGCCGCGAGCAGCTCGGCAGGCGGGGCGCCCTGCTCGAGGTGCTCTGCGCACTGGTGCAGGGTCATGGCCAGGTCGACCTCGGCACGCTGGCGCAAGGCCCGCGAGTCGTCGCTGAACGCCACCTGTTCGTAGCGGAACACCCCGAGGTCGGCAAGCACGAAGTCCGACCAGCTCTGGTACAGGTTGCCGAAGAACAGCAGGCGCAGGCGGTCGCACAACGGCTGCTGGCACCAATGCAGGATCCGCACCGGGAAACCGGGGCACCACTGGGCCAGCGGGCCGGCCGGCAAACCCAAAGCCTGCAACTGCTCCAGCAACCCGGCCTTGCCGGCCCGCGGCCGGGGAAGTCGCCCGGCGAAGCACGTCGCCAGCTCGTCCTTGCGCAGCAACGCCCACAGCTGCTCCACCGTCATCGGCGCGTCGTCGACCACCCAGCCCAACGCCAGCAACGGCGCCAGGGCCACCTCGGTGTCGCCAATCTCGGCATAGTCGAGCTTGTCACTGCGAAACAGCTCGCCCTTGCGCATGACCATGCGTACCAGCAGGGCCTGGCTGGGCACCGGCAGTTCGCTGAAGACCTGGATGAAACCGTGCTCGTCGCGGTCCAGCAGGTCGGCATAGCGCTGCCCGACCCAGCGCAGGACCTGGCGGAAGTTGTGCAGGTAGTACAGGGGATCATCGACGGAATGGGCGATCACGGTGCTAGTCGGTTGCTGAGGAACAAGCACTGGTTATACATACAGATCACATGCCTGGGCAAGCGCGCTGGATCGACGGTCACACGATCGTTAAGAGCACTCGCCCAGAAAGCTGGCCTACTCGACGGCGCGCCACAGCGGATAGCCGCCACCCGGGCTGGCCGGCAAAGGCCGCAGCCACAGGTCGCGCCGGCCCAGCAGCTGGAACAGGCGCCGGGCCTGGTGGCTGAGCGTGCCGGCATACAGCCCCCGCAACTGCGCCAGCTGCAGGCCGCTGGTTTCAACCAGCCACTGGCTGACCGGTTCCGGGCAGGGACGCCCCTGCAAGGCACGGTGCAGGTACGGCAGTGCGACGCGCATGCCCGGATGACACCGCAGCACGAAGGTCTCGAGGTTGTGCCCTTGCGCCTCGAACGGGGTGAACAGCTGGCAGACCAGTTGCGCCTCGCTCACACCATAGGCGCCAGCCAGGCGCGTCTGTGCCTCGCTGCGCAAGGCCCGCCCCTGCGGCCAGGCGGTCGACGGCTGGCGCAAGCGCTGGAAGAACGCCTGGGTGCCCTCGCGATAGCTGCGCTGATCCAGGTACTGCGCCTTGAGTCCATGCAGGTGGGCCAGCGGCAAGGGATCGAACAGCCCTGACGGCCCCTGGGCCTGACTGCCCTTGACGTCCTGCCGGCCGAGCATGCGGTCCAGCGCTCCACCGTCGTCCGGGTGGCGCAACAGGTCCTCGACCATCACCAGGCGCGGCTCGCCGCCGGGCTGGCGCAGCACGGGCGAAGTCGGTGGTTGCCAGGGATCGGCCAGCACCTCGCCCAACTGCTCGAGACCCGCCGCCAGCACATTGTGAGGCGTCAGGGCGTGGGCCACCTCCACGGTATGGCGCAGGCAGCGCCGCCCCCAGGCCAGCAAGCGGTGGCGCTGTGAAAACGGCACGGCGCTGATCAGGATCTGCTCGCCGGCCTCCCCGGCCAGCGCCTGGCCCAGGCTGTTGGCCAGCTCCAGGTAGCCCCTGGCACCGAGCATCGCGTCCGGCTGCCCGCCGACCAGATGGCCGAACAGCAACCAGGCGTTGCCCGCATCGGCCAGTTGCTCGGCCGTGCAGGCCTGGCGGGCACCGAACGGACCGAGCTGCCCGCCATCGGCTCGCAGCAGCTCCACCCGCGGATCGTCATGCATGAACAGCGCGCTGAAGCAACGGTCGTGAAGGGCCAGGGCGGTATCGTCGAGGGTCGGCAGGCGGGCCGCCAGCACGCGCAGGCGGCAGGTGGCGCCATGGCGCAGGGCGATGCTCAACTGCGCGGCGCGCAGGCAGGCCAGAAGATGCGCGCTGCGCCGGTCGACACCGTGCAGCACCAGCACCCGAACGTTGCCGACGTATTCCTGGCCGCCGGCGATGACCAGCAATCGCTGGACCAGCAGCTGCACCGAGGCGCGCTGGGCCTGGGTCATGTGCTCCAGCAGGCGCTGCAGGACTTGCTGGTAGACATAATGCATGGCTTGGTCGTGGGTCTCGGTCATGCTATCGCTCCATCTCCCTGACGGCTTCGAATTGAAGTCCGATTCTGGCAGATGAATAGCAAACCGAGCTTGAAGGAAACTTCCTAAAGCCTAGTAGGACATTTAGCTAAATTTGCCTGACGTCCCTGTAGGAGCGGCCTTGTGCCGCGAAAGGGCTGCGTAGCGGCCCCACGGTTACAGCGTTGACGCATCAATCGCCGGGGCCGCTTTGCGGCCCTTTCGCGGCACAAGGCCGCTCCTACAGGGGTCACACGTGGCTTCAGTGCACACCCATATCCAGCACCACCCGCCCACCACACGGACACTCGTCCATGTGCCGGTGCGCCTCGACCACCTGCTCGAACGGATACACCTTGATGATCTGCGGCGTCAGCAGCTGGTCGGCGGTGAACTGGTTGATGTCGCGCAGCGCCCGCTGCAGGGCCACCTGGTCCTGGGCGATGCCCAGCTCCGGCTTGCCGGTGAAGTTGCCGATGCAGTGCACATGGAACTGGATGTTCTTCTGGAACGCCGCGCAGGCCGGGAACGGCGTCTGGTTGCCGCCCTGCAGGCCGTACAGCACCAGGCTGCCACGCGGCGCCAGGACATCGCCGAGCAGCGACATCTGCGGGCCGCCCATGCCGTCGAGGACCATGTCCACGCCACGGCCATCGGTGTACTTGCCGATCTGCATCAGCAGGTCCTGTTCCTCGGTGACGATCACCTTGTCGGCGCCCAGGCCCAGCAGGTACTCGCGCTGTTCGGGCTCCTTGGTGGCGGCGAACACCTTCAGCCCCAGGGCCTTGCCCAGTTGCACGAAGGCCGGCCCCGCGCAGTGGCTGGCGTCGGTGACCAGCGCGGTCTGCCCGGCCTTGGCCCGCGCCAGGTCGACGAAGGCGAAATAGGCGATCAGCAGCGGCGTGTAGTGCACGCTGGCCTCGATCGGGGTCAGCACATCCGGGTAACGGGTGATGGCGCTGCGCGGCAGGACGATCACATCGCCATACACCGGGTGGTCGTTGGCGCTGGTGGCCGGGAAGCTGGCGACCCGGTCGCCCACCGCGATATCGTCCACACCCTCGCCCACGGCGGTGACCACGCCGGCCATCTCGTGGCCGATGCCGGCCGGCAGCCGCGCCTGGGACGGCGCCAGGTTCTGCCGCCAGAGCACGTCGTACCAGCTGACGCCGATCGCCTCGACGCGAATCTGCACCTCGCCGGTAGCCGGGGACGGTTCGGCCTGCTCCTCGCATCGGAGCACATCGGCCTGGCCGAACTTGTGGAAACGGATCATGCGGGACATCGCATACCTCGCCTGTGTGAATCTCGTATTACCACGGACTTTATCCGGGCTTTCACGGTTGGACCATCAGTGGCTGTTAATAGTCGACATGCCTGTCATTGATTGGGCCCCTGACAAATCTGTGCATTGGCACCCGGAAATCGGTGCAGGGTACCAGCCTTTGGCCTTAAGATTCACCCCTGCCCCACTTCAGGCGAGCCGCATCGAATGAATCGTAACGACTTGCGTCGCGTAGACCTCAACCTGCTGATCGTGTTCGAAACGCTCATGCACGAACGCAGCGTGACCCGCGCCGCCGAGAAACTGTTCCTCGGCCAGCCGGCGATCAGCGCCGCGCTGTCGCGCCTGCGCAACCTGTTCGACGACCCGCTGTTCGTGCGCACCGGCCGCAGCATGGAGCCCTCGGCGCGCGCCCACGAGATCTTCGCCCTGCTGTCGCCGGCGCTGGACTCGATCTCCACCGCCGTCAGCCGCGCCGCCGAGTTCGACCCGGCCACCAGCAACGCGGTGTTCCGCATCGGTCTGTCGGACGACGCCGAATTCGCCCTGCTGCCGCAGCTGCTCAAACGCATCCGCGCCGAAGCCCCCGGCATTGTCCTGGTGGTGCGCCGGGTCAACTACCTGCTGATGCCCACCCTGCTGGCCTCGGGCGAAATCTCGGTGGGCGTGAGCTACACCAACGAGCTCCCCGCCAACGCCAAGCGCAAGGTGCTGCGCCGCAGCATGCCCAAGCTGCTGCGCGCCGACAGCATGCCCGGCAGCATCACCCTGGATGACTTCTGCGCCCGGCCCCATGCCCTGGTATCGTTCGCCGGCGACCTCTCGGGGTTCATCGACGAGGCACTGGACGAGATCGGCCGCAAGCGCCACGTGGTGCTTGCGGTGCCGCAGTTCAACGGATTGGGGAGTTTGCTGGCGGGGACCGATATCGTCGCCACGGTGCCGGACTACACGGCCGATGCGCTGACTGCGGCGGGTGGGTTGCGGGCAGAGGACCTGCCGCTGGAGGTGCGCACCTTCGAGCTGCACATGGCCTGGCGTGGGGCGCAGGACAATGATCCGGCGGAGAAGTGGTTGCGGTCGCGGATACAGATGTTCTTCGGCGATCCGGACAGTCTTTAGGTTTCGCTGAAATAGGCCGTTCTTCTGATCATTTTTGCTTATCCAATGAGCATGGAGTCGAAAACCTGATTGCGCTTGGCCAAACAAGCCAGCGCGACGCAAGGCACGATGCCTTACTAGGTCTATTGGTAGGCCGCTTTCGATAGTGAACAGAGCTCGCATACCCCTTATTCACGAGGTATACGGGAGGTATCGAGGCATCCCCAAGATTCTGCCATCCAACACGCTGAACTTTCAGACAGCAACACTGGAAAATACACGCAAGGAACAATACCCTGCCAAGGATACAACCTAGACGAGTTGATCATGTCAGGGATTACACCGTTTCAAACCCCGCGTTGGATGCGAGACCTCGTCCGCTTCCTTCCACTGAAAAGCCAATTTGTCCTATCGGGTAACATTAGGGACCTCCAAGCCTGCGAGATCGCCCCTGGCACGGTCACGGCTCAGAGTTTCAACCAAACCCTCTGCGACGCCCTGCTCGACAGCGGCTATGGCCATGTGCTGGCTTGGGACCCGGTGGCTGGTTTTCGTGTGCTTTGCAGGCCCGGCAGCGACCCGGCACCGGGCCAAGCCTTACTCCAGGAACTCGGCCTGACCGCGGTGAACGGTGCCGCGTCAGCGGGTATCGACTTGCTCGCCGCCACCGTGCAGCGTCTGCTGGCCCGCGCCGATGCACCGGTCGCCCTGATCATCGACTTCGCCTCGCGCCTGGCGGTACGTAGCGATTCCCTAAGCGCGGCGGAGCATCAGCTGTTCACTCAGGCCTTGGTGCATGCCCACCAGGCGCGCAGCCGGCCGCAGCCACAAACGCGCAAGCCATTCTTCAATACGCTGCTGTGGCTGGTGGAAAAAGAAGGCGACCTGCCGGACTGGCTGCTGGTCGACAATCCCCGGATTCGCCACATTCCGGTATCCAAACCTGACCAATTGGCCCGCCGCGCCCTGGCCCCGGCCCTGCTCAAGGGGCTCGCCGGTAGCCAGGAGTCAAGTCAGGACGCGCTCGCCCAAGCCGCGGACGCCTTCGTGCATAACACCGAGGGCCTATTGCTGCTCGACCTCAGTGCGATCGCACAACTCGCACGGGTCGAGGGGGTGGCCATGGTGCAGATAGCCGATGCCGTGCGCCGATATAAAGTGGGTGTCACCGAGGACCCCTGGCTGCGCATTGATCGCCAGCGCATCCGCCAGGGCGACGAGCTAGTGCACCAGCGAGTGAAAGGCCAGGACCACGCTGTGACCCACATGCTGGACATCGTCAAGCGGGCGATGACCGGCGTCGGCGCCAGCCGCAAGGGTAACCGCCCGCGTGGCGTGGCCTTCCTGGCCGGCCCCACCGGAGTGGGCAAGACCGAGTTGGCCAAGACCATGACCAGCCTGCTGTTCGGCGACGAAAACGCGTATATCCGTTTCGACATGTCGGAATTCAGTGCAGAGCATGCCGACCAGCGCTTGATCGGTGCGCCACCAGGCTATGTCGGCTACGACGTCGGTGGTGAACTGACCAACGCGATTCGCGAGAAACCCTTCAGCGTGGTGCTGTTCGACGAAATCGAAAAAGCCCACCCGCGCATCCTCGACAAGTTCCTGCAGATTCTCGACGATGGCGTGCTGACCTCTGGGCGCGGTGACCGGGTGTACTTCTCCGAGGCGCTGATCGTGTTCACCTCCAACCTGGGCATCTACCGCCTGGGCGACAACGGCGAGCGCGTTGCCAATGTGCTGCCGGGCGAGCCCTATGAGCAGGTCCGGGAGAAAGTCCACAGCGAGATCGACCGGCACTTCAAACTGGTGCTCAATCGTCCGGAAATTCTCAACCGTATCGGCGAGAACGTCATCGTTTTCGACTTCATTCGTGAAGAAGTCGGCCAGCAGATCTTCGAACAGATGGTCGATGCCACCTTCAAGGACCTAAAACAGCAGGAACTACACGTGACCATCGCCCCTGAGGCGCGTCAGGCGTTGCACGCCCTGTGCCTGCGTGACCTGTCGAATGGCGGCCGGGGTATCCGCAACCAACTCGAAGCGCATCTGCTCAACCCGCTGGCGCGAGCCTTGTTTGATCAGGACGCGCAACCTGGCGAGCATTTCTCCATCAGCCGACTGGGAGTCGGCGGATTGACCCTGGAACGTCGCTGACCATGGAGCTGAGCCTCTCCCGCGTGCACTTCCCGGTAACCACCCTCGGCCCAGGTCGGCGCCTGGGCATCTGGTTTCAGGGATGCAGCATCCGCTGCCCGGGGTGTATATCCGCTGACACCTGGGGGCCAGGCAAGCGCCGCGTGCGTATTGCACAACTGCTGGAGCAACTGACGCCCTGGTTGGCTGAGGCCGAAGGCATCACCCTCTCGGGCGGTGAACCCTTCGACCAGTTCCCTGCCCTGCTCGCTCTGCTTCAAGGGTTGCGCCAGTCACCCCCCCTGGACATTCTGGTGTACAGCGGCTACACGCTGGAACACCTGCAACCCCTGCTGCAACAAGCCGAAGGTCTGATCGATGCGTTGATCAGCGACCCCTTCGACGAGCGCAGCGAGCAATCCCTGGCGCTGCGCGGCAGCGACAATCAGCGCCTGAATCTGCTGACCCCGCTCGGCCATGAACGCCTGGCCAGCTACCAGCGCCCCTTGCAACCCGCCGACCAGGCCCTCGACCTGATGTTCGACGAGAACGGCAGCGTATGGATGGCGGGGATCCCTCGGCGTGACGACGTACTGCGTCTGCGCGACCTTTTGAACGCGCAAGGCCACCAGATTCGCACCAGCGCGCACCGCCACTGACCGGAATTCGCCCGATGATTCGCTATTGCCCCAATTGCAACACTGCACGCCCGGTACAGGAAATGTTCTGCGAGGGCAGCGTCGACCAGCACCCGTGCAACTGGGACCTCGCCGGCGAGCCGATCCAGGCTGACGGCTGGCGGCCGCAGGTCATCCATACTCTGGACAAGCTTCCGCCGACGGATACGCTCCCGGCCCATGGCATCGTCTGTGAAAACGGCCATGCCATGGACCCCGGCGACCTGATGTGCCTGGAGTGCGATGCCCTGCCCGCCCAGCCCTCAACCAACGATGTGCCAGTTGCCCCGGTCGACGAGACGCCCGCAACCAGCGAAACATTGATCGAAGGCTGGTCGCTGATCCGCCAGATCAGCAATACCGACGGCGTCCGCGAGCGTTACCTGGCAGTGCACCAGGAAACCGCTCGCCAAGCGGTGCTCACCCTTTATCGACCAGGCGCGGAACCGGACCCTGCGGTTTATGACGTGATCCGCCGCCTGCCGCGCGAGCACGTGCCCGAAATCATCGCCACCGGCCGCTGGGATGGCCGTGCCTTCGAAGTGATCGAGGAGCTGACCGGCGGCAGCCTGGCCGACCTCGGCGGCGTGATCCGCGAAGCCCACAGCGTGCGCCATGTGCTGCGAGAGCTGGGCCAGGCACTACACACGTTCAACGAGGCTGGGCTGCGTCACCGTGACTTGCGCCCGGCCAGCTTGCTTATACGTGCCCACGAGCCACTGGACCTAGTGATCAGCGGCTTTGGCTCGGCGCGCCTGTCAGAATTCGACCTGGACATCGTCTCGCCCCTGGAGACCAGCCGCTACATGGCTCCTGAAGCCATCGCCGGCGGTGTGGCTTCCGCCTCGGACTGGTGGAGCCTGGGCATGATCCTGCTCGAACAACTGACCGGGGGCGCCTGCTTCGAGGGCATCCATGCCAATGCCTTCCTCATCCATGTACTGGCCAACGGCGTGCCGATTCCCGACGACCTCGACCCGGAGCTGAACCTGTTGTTGCGCGGCCTGCTGGCACGTGACCGGCACCAGCGCTGGCAATGGCCCGAGGTCGAGGTGTGGCTCGACGGACGCCCGGTGCAGGCACCGGCTTCAGCCTTTGCCGAACGCGACGACGGCGAAGGTGCCACCTTGCAACTGGGTGAAGCGCGCTACCACAAACCAGCGGTATTCGCCCTCGCCGCCGCTCACGCCGAGCACTGGCAGCAGGCACTCGACCACCTGCTGCGCGGCGTCATCGTCACCTGGGCCGAGCAGATTGGTCTTCCCCCCTCATTGCTCGCCGGCCTGCGCCAGGTGGTACAGCATGACGGGCTCGAGGACGATTTCCGTTTGATGCTCGCGCTGAAACTGCTCAACCCGGAAATCCCGCTGATCCACCGCGGCGATATCGTCACCCCAGGCTGGTTGCTGGAGCACCCGCTGGAAGGCTACCGGCTGATCAGTGGCTCGGTGCCCGACCTGCTGGAACAACTGCAGACCGACAACTGGCTTTCTCGCCTCAAACTGCGCGCCGAACAGGTTCGCCAGCGCGCCCTGCACCAGCAGATCGAACTGGTCGAGGAGACCTTGCGGGTATACATACTATCGACCTCGCGGGCAAAGCTCACCAGCGAATGGCAAGCGCGCCAGCGGCTGCTGCCGGATACCGAGCACCCCGGCCTGCAGGCACTGGCGGAACGACGGGTCATCGCCGAAGAAGACCTAATCGTGCTGCTCAGCGCTTCGATCGGGCAATTCCGCTCGGTGGATGCAATCATCCAGGAAGCAGCGGAGCTGGCCACCAGCGTCGAGGTCGGCTGGTTCGACAGCGAAGCTGCCACTGCGCTACTGCAGCATCCGCGCCAAGATCTTTACCACAGCGTCGATGAGCGCATACGCGGGTTCTCCCGCAGCGGCGTAGCCGCAGTGGATGCCTGGGCCGAGCAGTTCCGCCTGGAACGGCGCATGCCGCTGGCCCAGACCCTGGTGCTACTGGCCATTCCGGCAAGCCAGTGGTTTGAGCCGCAAAAGCAGCAGTATGTGTCACAGATCCTAGAGTTCTTCGAGAAGAAGGTGGTAACCGCAGTGATGCGCGGCCCGCTGGTGCGCATGAGCATCGGCAAGACCACCGCCCGAGTCGATCTCAACGAACTGCACAGCGAGCGCCACCCGGCCGCCGCCCTGCTCGACCACCTGCTGCTGCGCAACGAACGGGCCGTGAACCTGGACCCGGAATGCTTCCAGGCCATGCCGCAGATTGCCTCACGCCTGCACGCGCTACACCGGCAGAGCGCATTGTACAAACGCGACACCGGCATTGACGGCCTTTACCTGGGTTTCCCCTTCCTGCTCAGTCGCGACACACGCGGCACCACGCGCACACGCATCATTCCGCTGCTGTTGTGGCCGGTGAAGCTGCTGCTGGAAGTGGGCAGCCGGGGCCTTGCGGCCCTGGCCTTCGACAGCGAACGCGAAGAGGTGCGCCTTAACCCCGCGCTGGAAAGCGTACTCGGGGCCGAAGCCTGCAAGCGCTGGCGCAAGACGGCCGACGAGTTGCTTAGCCGCTCCTCGATCCGCGCCAGCGACGTGATGGATGCGTTCGGCATGCTTGCAACTGCGCGCTCGCGCAGCATCGCCGGCCTACCGGCCAGCAGCGTGGAAGTCGTGCCTTACCAGGACGAACTGGCCTGTGCCGGCGTATTGTTCCACGTCACCTTCATGGGCCAGGCCATTGGCGAAGACCTGCGCCAGCTGAAGTCGCTTTCACCTGCAGGCAGCGGGCTCGAGACCGCATTGCGGCTCAGGGCCGATGAGGAAGCCGAGGCCGTGGCTCCACCGGCTGAACTGCACCGCTATTTCACCGTCGCCAGCGACCCCTCCCAGGAAGCAGCCGTGCTGCAAGCACGCCAAGGCCCGGGCCTGCTGGTCGAGGGGCCACCGGGCACCGGCAAGAGCCAGACCATCGTCAACATGGTCGCCGACGCCATCGGCCGCCAGCGCAGCCTGCTCATCGTCTGCCAGAAGCACGCGGCGCTAGAGGTTGTGTACAAGCGCCTGGTGGCCGAAGGGCTGGGCCAGCGCATCGTCATGCTCAATGACGTCAACCGCGACCGTGAGCCGATCATCCGCAGCATTCGCGAACAATTGGAAACCCTGTTCATCGGTGGCGATGAAGGCCAAGGCCTGCTCCGCCAGCGCGAACAGGCGGCGGCGCGAATCGAGGCACTCGAAGGCGAGCTGGACCGCTTCCACCAGAGCCTGCACCGCCCGGACCCGGCCACAGGCTTGAGCTACCGACGCCTGCTGGGTGAGCTGATCGCCCTCGAAGATGGGCCGGCACCACTCGAGTTCCCGGCGTTGCGCCAGCGCCTGGCTGTGCTTGACGTTGCCAGCCTGACCCGCCTGGAAGAAAACTGCGCACCACTGATACGCCTGTGGTTGCCCGCCCGCTACGAAGGCAGCGCCCTGTCGCAGTTGCAGCCGTTCGCCACGGACCGCTCTACACTGCAGGCCTTTACCGACAGCCTTGAGGCTTTCAGCCAGGCAGAGCTGCAGCGCCAGGCTACCCTGCAAACACACTCGGCCAGCTTCGAGATTGAAGACCCTGCACCGTACCGGGCATGGATAGCCGCCCATGTGGCTGCCTTGCTCGGTCTGAGCCAGGAACAGCGGCTGCGCCTGGCCCGCTGGCTGCCGCTGTTCCGCAGCAAGGACGGCGAGCAGTTGCCGCGTGGCGAATCGATGCTGAACGAGCTGCGGCAACTGCAACAGCAGCTCGACCAACTGCCCGAAGGCGATTACCTGCCAGCACTGTCGCCCGCGCTGAGCCTGCTCGACAGCAAGCCGATGCGCAGCCTGGAAAGCGATTGCGCCCAGGTCATGGGGGCTCGCTCCTGGCTGGCGCGCGTCAATCCGTTGCACCTGCTCAGGCGCAAGCGCCTGCGCGGTTTCCTCGAAGCGCAGGGTGACAGCCGTATGGATGAAGCCCTGCCAGGGCTGCGCGCGGCCATCGATCTGGAGCAGCAATGGCGCCCTCTGCGCGCCGAACTTGCTGCACTTCACCAAGCGTTGACCCTGGACAGCGTCGCCGCCCAGGCGGGCCTGGAACTGGCGGCCTTGGTCAAAGCTGATATCCGTCAGCTCGTCGAGATCCAGGCGTTGGCACAGGCACTGGCACAGTCGCCTCGCGCACGCCAAGCAGATGACGCCGTGCTTACCGGTGACAAACAACACTTGGAGGCATTGCTCGGCGATCTGGACGCCTCCTTGCTGCGCCAAGGCGTTCGCCAGTCCAGCCTAAACCAGCTCAAGCTGCTCGACGACTGGCTCGGCAACGAACTGGCTGAACAGTTGCGGCATGCCGTGGAACACAACCTGAGTAACGAACTGGCACTCAGTCGCCTGCACGACGCCTTACCCCACCTGGCGGCCTACCAGGGCTTCCGGGCCCGCGCCGGGCAACTTGCCGAGGCTGACCTGGACCTGCTGGCCCTCCTGCGCCAGCGCCAGGCGCAACTCGACGCTTTGCCCTCCGAGCAACTCGAAGCCGCCGTGCGCCGTCTGCTCAACCGCGAAGCGCGGCTGGGCTGGAAGCACCGCATCGAACAGGCGAACCCGGAACTGCTGTTCAGCCAGGAAGAGGCCCAGGCCAAGGTCGCCAGCCTGGCTCAGGCCGATACACGGATGCGTGAGCTCAACCGCCAGCTGTTGGCCACCGGCATCGACCCGGCGCGCCTAGGCAGCCGCAAGCAGTGGGAGGACGTGACCCGGCTGACCGGCAAGCGATCACGCAGGCTGCGAGAGTTTCTCGAACTGGGTGCACCGCTCGGGCTGATGACATTGCGCCCGGTATGGCTGATGAACCCGGACGTGGCCAGCCGGGTGCTGCCACTGAAGAACGGCCTGTTCGACACGGTAATCTACGACGAGGCATCACAGATGCCGGTGGAGTTTGCCCTGCCGACCCTGTTCCGCGGTCAGGTCACAGTGGTCAGCGGCGACGAGAAGCAGATGCCGCCGACTGCGTTCTTCTCCAGCCGGGTCGAAAGTGACGAGGCCGAACTGTTCGATGGCGACGAACCGGACGAGGACGCTGACGAAGAGCAACGCGAGGCCTTCCAAGACACCTGGAACCGCCGCGAAATCAAGGACTGCCCAGACCTGCTGCAACTGGCGCGCAACGCCCTGCCCAGCACCACCCTGCAGATCCACTACCGCTCGGCCTACCGCGAGTTGATCGGTTTCTCCAACGCCTCGTTCTACGGTAACCGCCTGAACGTGCCGGTGCGCCACCCCCGGGCAAGCATTCGTCAGCTCCAGCCGCTGGAACTGATTCAGGTCGAGGGCTTGTACCAGAACCAGAGCAACGTTGCCGAAGCCGAGCGTGTCGTACAGTACCTGGAGGCGCTCTGGCAGCTCCCTTACGCGCACCGCCCTTCAGTGGGCGTTGTGACCTTCAACCGCAAGCAAGCCGAGCTGATCGAGGAGCACCTGGAAGCTCACGCCTCCGAGAACGAAGCCTTCCGCGCCGCGTACGCCCAGGAACGCGAACGCAGCGAGGACGGTGAAGACATGTCGGTGTTCGTCAAGAACGTCGAGAACGTGCAGGGTGACGAGCGCGACGTGATCGTGTTTTCTTCCACCTTCGGCCGCAACAGCCAGGGCACCTTCCGCCGCCACTTCGGGGTGCTCGGCCAGACCGGTGGCGAACGCCGCCTGAACGTGGCGGTTACCCGTGCTCGACGCAAGGTGGTGATGATCACCTCGATGCCCATCGCCGACATTTCCGACATGCTCAACACCCAGCGCGCCCCTGCCAGCCCACGCGACTACCTGCAAGGCTACCTGGAGTACGCGCGAGCGCTGTGTGCCGGCGAATTCGACTACAGCAGCAAGCTGCTGGGCCGCCTGCAGACGGACCGCAGCACGCAGGTGCATGGGCACTACCAGGGCCGCGACGGCTTCGCCAGGATCGTTGGCGCGTTCATCGCCTCCTTGGGCTGGAATGCCGCTCCGGCCAGCGAAGGCGACGCGTTTGGCCTGGACTTCGCCATCGCAAGCCCGGCGACCGGCATCTATGCCATCGGTATCGAATGCGACGCGCCCAGCCACGCCTTGCTCGAACGCGCCCGGGCCCGGGAAATCTGGCGGCCCTCAGTATTGCGCCGAGCAATCCCGCAGATCCACCGCGTCTCATCCCAGGCCTGGTACCACGACGGCGACAACGAGCGCGCTCGCTTGCGTGTGGCCATCGAGGGCGCCATGCAGGCTGAGCAGCAGACGGCCTCATCCAACGAAAAGGAGAGCTGCCAATGAGTGGCCCGAAGGTGGTGCGCATCGTTACCCGTGAAGAAATCATCGCCATTTGCGAAGGCCATCTGCGCCTCCTTGATCAGGCCGTGGCACGCTGGGAGGCCCAAGCCGAAGGGCTTGGCCAAATGAGTGAGCAGGAGCGCACGGCCACGCGGGCACGGCAAGCGCGATTGCGCGCCTTGCTCACTGATGACCAGTTCCGAGAGCTGCAGAAAGCCGTCCCCATCGAGATCGAGCACCTGCGACGCGACCAACTGGCCCGCGAGGAGCGCGCTGTTCGGCAAGCGACCGAGCAGCGCCAGCACCAACGCCGCATGCAGGAAAACGCAGCGCTGCTGCTCAAGGCCCTAAGCGGCCGCACTGACACCGCCCCGCACGTGGCGCAAGCTCTGACACAACTGGCCGATGGCGCCCAACTGGCCAATGCCGAGCAACTGCTCGCCCAAGGCTTCGCCCAATTGAGCAGCAGCAACGAAGCGCAAACCCTTGACGAGCAGCAACACGCGCTGGCTCAGCGGCTCAAGGAGGACGCCCCCGCGCCCGACCTCAACACGTGGTTAGCCGAACGAGCACAAACGATCCGTGATCCGCGCCTGCAGCAGATCGACCGACATATCGCCGAGCTGCACCTGT
The DNA here is from genome assembly GCF_021283245.1 of Pseudomonas sp. NMI760_13. Lineage (NCBI taxonomy): Bacteria > Pseudomonadati > Pseudomonadota > Gammaproteobacteria > Pseudomonadales > Pseudomonadaceae > Pseudomonas > Pseudomonas sp. NMI760_13. The sequence continues at coordinate 27,254 of NZ_JAJSRC010000032.1, forward strand.
TGCAAGGCGCAGCCCGTGCGTTGCCCTTTGTCCAAGCCTTGGCCCGAGCCGAAGCACAGCCCCAGGCGCAGCAGCGTAACTTGCTGCTCGACAGCCTGGTGATCGAGTTGGCCGACAATAATCGCGACTTCCAACTCAGTCGCGATTCGTTGGCCAAGCTCCACGACTTGGCAAACGGAGTGCGAGCCCACCTGGATGCTGGAAACGAGGTATTGCTCGAGAAGGTCAGCCTGTGCACAACTGCCACCTCGCAGACTATGGTGGGCGAGCTGACCAGCCACTGCGAAGCGGTTCTTGCCGCTCATGTGCAAGCACACGCCGCCCTTGCCCGTCGCGAAGCCATGCTTCAGGGCTTGGCCGAACTCGGCTACGAAGTGCGCGAAGGCATGACCACCGCCTGGGCCGAATCGGGCAAGGTAGTGCTGCGCAAGCCAGCCACACCAGGCTACGGCGTAGAGCTGGGAGGCAAGGCCGAGAACGGCCGCTTGCAAGTGCGAGCAGTGGCATTGAGCCATGATCGCGACACCCAGCGCGACAAGGATATCGAGACGATCTGGTGCAACGAGTTCGGGCGGTTGCAAGCGATGCTTGAGGGCCATGGAAGCGAACTGCTGATCGAGCGAGCGATGGGGGTGGGAGAGACGCCACTTAAAGAAGTACTTACAGCTGAAGACGGAGACATAGCTGCCGCCGCACAGATCGTGCCCCAGCAAGTGGTGTAACTCATCCAGGGCGCTATTTAGCGTCCTCCCCGCCCATGCTTGATCAGCAGAAAACCAAGATTGACCGTGTAAGGATTTTTCCTTACCATTCAGTTAATACATCCGGGAGAACGCTCATGCCTGCCATCCACGAAATCGCCACGTTGACCTCGAAGGGGCAGGTCACGCTGCCAAAATCCGTTCGCCAGCTACTGGGCATAGACACAGGTGGCAAAATTGCATTCGACGTACGCAACGGTGAAATCGTGGTCAGCCGCGTAGAAACCACCCACGAAGACCCTGCCATCGGTGCATTCCTGGGTTTGCTGGAGGCTGATATCCGAGACGGCCGCAACCTCACCACTCTGCCGGAAGACTTGGCGCAAACCATGCTCGCCAACGCAAACCACTCCGTAAACCTGGACGAAGATATCGACGGTGAGGTCGCGATCTGATGCTGCGACATGGCTGGACACTGTTGTTCCATGAAGGTGTGACGTTACAGCTACGCAAATTGCAAGAAGCGGCCGCCCGGGCCGAGCAGAACGACCCGCAAGGTTTTGAGAGCAACGCCAACGTCAAGCTGTTTCGGGCATTGAGCCATCTGATCATGGAGGCTGTGCCTGCCGATCCGGGCCGTGATGAGTTCCGCCAAGGCAATACGCTGGGCACCGCCTACCGACATTGGCGCCGTGCAAAAATCGGCAGGCGCTTTCGGCTGTTCTTTCGCTACGACTCAAGATCCAAGGTCATCGTCTATGCATGGGTCAACGACGAAAATACCCTACGCTCCGCAGGCAGCAAATCCGATCCCTACGCCGTATTCGAGAAGATGCTGGGCCGCGGCAACCCTCCTGATGACTGGGATGCGCTGACTGCTGCGACGCGTAGCGACTGGGACGAGCCCAAAGCATAAATTACGCAAGTGAGTGAGAGATTGCACGTTTGAAACCGATCCCTCCTCGTTGCGTCCACTGGAATCCACTCGTAGCTGCTGTTGAAAGGGGTACATCTGGGGTACAAATCCAGTTTCCCGTTCATAACCTTTTGACTTATATGAATGTCAAAATGTTCTTCGGGGATCCGGACAGCCTGTAGGTCGAAAGTCCCATTCGCGTGACCAAGCGCCGGTTCGGTAACGCGGTGCAATGGATCTCGCTTTTTACGCTATCGAGTCTGTGGATGGTGAGCAGCATTTTGTGGCTGCTGTACACCACCCTAGGCGCAATCTTTGTACCTGACGCAGTAACATGATCGCGCGCATGATGAATTAAGACTCAAGCCGCATCCACTGCGGCGAGACTACGATACTGTCCCTTGAAATACAGCAGTGGCTGCGCGGCGTCGGCGTCCTGCACGTTCAACGCCTTCACCTCGCCAATCACGATCAGGTGATCACCGGCAGCGTGTTCGGCGTGAATCTCACAATCGAGCCAGTGCAGGCTGCCGGCAATGATCGGATTGCCCAGCGGCGACGTCTGCCAGTCGATGCCCTGCCACTTGTCCGTGCCACGCCGAGCGAACTGGCTGGAAATCCCGACCTGCTCGCCTGACAGGATATTGACCGCGAAACGGCCGGCCTGGCGAATTCCGGGATAGCTGGCCGAACTGGACATGACGCTGAACGACACCAGCGGCGGATTCATCGACACGCTGTAGAACGACTGGCAGGTAAAGCCAAGCGGTTCGCCATCACTGTGCGAGGTGATCACCGTGATGCCGGAGGCGTAGTGCCCGAGCGCTTGGCGAAAGCGCAACGGCTCGATAGCCATACAAGGAAGCGACATAGTAGGTCCTGAAGATTTGATACAACCCGCCAACAATGAAAAAGGGCCGAAGCTGCACGCCCCAGCCCTCCCACACCGCGCTCGGCTTTACCTCGCGAGTTCTCGGCGCACGATCTCTGCACCTGCACTCAGTGCATTGAGCTTGCCGCGTGCCACGGCGCGCGGCAACGGCGCCATGCCGCAGTTGGTGCACGGGTAGAGCTTGTCGGCGTCGACGAACTGAAGGGCCTTGCGCAGGGTATCGGCCACTTCCTCCGGGGTTTCGATGGCGTGGTTGGCCACGTCGATGGCCCCGACCATCACCTTCTTGCCGCAGATCAGCTCGATAAGCTCCATCGGAACGTGGGAGTTGTGGCACTCCAGCGAGACGATGTCGATCTTGGATTTCTGCAGCTTGGGGAACGCCTCCTCATACTGGCGCCACTCGGAACCCAGGGTCTTCTTCCAGTCGGTGTTGGCCTTGATGCCATAGCCGTAGCAGATATGCACTGCCGTTTCGCATTTCAGGCCTTCGATCGCCCGCTCCAAGGTGGCAACGCCCCAATCATTCACTTCATCGAAGAAGACGTTGAAGGCGGGTTCGTCGAATTGGATGATGTCAACGCCGGCAGCCTCAAGCTCGCGGGCTTCCTCGTTGAGGATCTTGGCGAATTCCCAGGCCAGCTTTTCGCGGCTTTTATAGTGCGCGTCATACAGCGTATCGATCATAGTCATGGGGCCTGGCAGCGCCCATTTGATCGGCTGCGAGGTTTGCTGACGCAGGAACTTGGCGTCCTCCACGAACACCGGCTTCTGACGAGCCACGGCGCCCACGACCGTCGGAACACTCGCGTCGTAGCGGTCACGAATGCGGACGGTTTCACGCTTCTCGAAGTCGACGCCGTCGAGGTGCTCGATGAACGTGGTGACGAAATGCTGACGGGTCTGCTCACCGTCACTGACGATATCGATACCGGCGAGTTGTTGCTCGTGCAACGACAGACGCAACGCATCCTGCTTGCCCTCGGCCAGCGCCTCGTCTTGCAGTTTCCAGGGCGACCAGAGGGTTTCCGGCTGGGCCAGCCAGGACGGTTTGGGCAGGCTGCCGGCAGTCGAAGTGGGGAGTAGTTTTTTCATGACGCAAGGCCTTGTGTATTCGATCGTTCAAACAGCGTAATGAGCGGACCACTGCTGCAGCACGGCGTGGTACGGCTTGATGAATTGTTCTTCTGCATACTTGCCTTGCTCAATGGCCAGACGACTGCGCTCTTCGCGATCGTAGACAATTCGAGTCAACGAGTAGTCCTGGTGTTTCAGGCTGGGTTGATAGGACTTGCCTGCCGCCGAGTTCGCGTTGTAGATCTCGGGGCGGTAGATCTTCTGGAAGGTGTCCATCGTGCTGATGGTGCTGATCAGCTCGAGATTGCTGTAATCACCCAGCAAGTCGCCGACAAAGTAGAACGCCAGGGGCGCGACACTGTTCGGCGGCATGAAATAGCGCACCTTCAGGCCCATCTTGGCGAAGTACTCATCGGTCAATGAGTACTCATCCTGCTGGTATTCATGACCCAGGACCGGGTGCTGATTTTCAGTGCGCTGGTAGGTCTTGCTGCTCGAAACGCTCAGGCAGATGACCGGCGGCTTGTTGAAGTGTTCCTTGAAAGCGCTCGAATTCACGAAGCGCTTGAACAGTTTCCCGTGCAGCTCGCCAAACGCCTCCGGCGTACTGAAACCGGACTGCCCCTTGTTGTGCTCCAGCAACAGCACGCTGAAGTCATAGTCCCGCACGTAAGAGGAGAAATTGTTCCCGACAATGCCTTCGATGCGCTCGTTGGTCTTGTGGTCGACAATGCTGGTTTTCAGGATCTCAATCAACGGCAAGGCATCGCCTGCCTGTTCACCCGCGATCTTCATCTCGACGGAAACGATATCGAGCTCTACCGAATAACGGTCACCCTTGGGGTTGTCCCAATGCGCCAGGGCATTGAAGCGATTGTCGATCATCGCCAGCGTGTTGCGCAGATTCTGTTGGCGGCTCGCGCCCCTGGCCAGGTTGGCAAAGTTGGTGGTGATGCGGGTGTTGTCCGCAGGCAGATAGTCCTCGTCGAAACGAATACTTTTAATGGCGAACGTGAAGGTTTTATTCATTGTGACCCGGCACCCTGATTCCCGAAATAGATCCTGAAAAGTCTTCCTGCTTGCCCGGCTTCGAAGGAAAAATTCAATGGGGGGATTGTCAATAAACGGCCACAATGAGACAAACTCATTTTTCTTGAGATGATCTTTAATTCCACTCATGATCAATCCAAGGCACCTGCGCACGATCCACGCCCTGCGCGATACCGATAGCCTGCACGACGCCGCTGCCCGCGCTGGAGCGCGGCGACCTGGCCAGCCAGACGCTGATCACCTACCCCATCGAGCGCCACCGCCTGGACATCTTCACTCGTTTTTCGAGCCCGCGGACATCGAGCCCGCGCAGGTGCGGACTTCGGAGCTGACGGCCAAGGACATTTCGTTTGCGACGCTGGAAGGTGTCAATGTCGTATCAGGGCTGGCGATATGAGGCCCATGATCACCGACCGTTGTACCCCGATGAATGCCCGCTGATACCGCCAATTCCGCTTTCACGAATCGCCATGTTCTTGAGGCATCCGGACAGACTTTGAGTGATGTCCAAGGGCAACGTCGTGGTCTGACGTGGCGCCATTGCAGGGCGATCGGTTATACTTACCAGGCAATGACTCGAGGGCAAATGATGGATAAGCTGAGTTTGCAAGCCAAGAAAGCTTGTTTCGCCAAGTATCGAAAATCCAATTTCGCGGCCAGCCTGCGCCTTGAGGGCATTGTGCCATCCCCTACCGATGGCGAAGTGAAGCTGCCTACCCGCGCTGCGGCTCTTCATGCCGTCCGACGCATCAAAGCTTGAGCCGAGACAAGTACGGTACTGACCAAGCACCGGATTGCTACCCGGGTAGCGACGTGCTTATAAACTTGCTTGATCTGCAAGATGCAGATGACCTTGAAGAGGCCGAGCGGTACCTCAACGAAATTGCCTTGCAAACGATGGACTTTGTCCAGCCGCCCTACAACCTCGACGCTTTGAAGCGGGTGCACCATGCCTTGTTCTGCAATGTGTATAGCTGGGCAGGCGAGACCCGAACGTTAACAATCAGTAAGGGCGAAACAAGGTTCTGCAGTCCAGAGTTTATCGAGTCCGAAACCGAGAAAGAATTTTCGAAGATGGCCGACGCGCACTGGTTTGAAGGGTACTCCCGAGAAAAACTGGTTTCCGCTGTTGCGCAATCCTACGGTACGTTGAACGTCGCGCACCCGTTCCGGGAAGGCAACGGACGAACACAGCGCTACTTATTTGAATGTCTGGTATTCAACGCAGGTTACATTATAAATTGGGACTTGGCCAACCGTGAAGAATGGGTCAATGCATGTATTGCATCCTACTACGGCAACGATGTCCCTCTGGCCGCAATCTTCGATAAATGTATCGGTTCTGAAATCATGGAAGTGGACTTTTGAATTGAGCACCCAGCGCGCTCAAGCTCACACTAGTGTCCTGCCTCGGAAATAAGCTGTTCACTTTTGGCGGCGTCCTGGGCGCCCGGCGCGCGTTGCCACTCCTCGCCATACCCCTGCTATGCCATTCAGGATAGTAAGCTACCGGCGCCCCGTGATGCCCCCTCACATCTCGACCTGGGTCCCCAGCTCGATCACCCGGTTCAGCGGCAGCTTGAAGTACCGCAGGTTGCTGTTGGCATTCTTCAACAGGAAGGCGAACAAGTGCTCGCGCCACTTGGCCATGCCGATTCGCTTGGTCGGCACCACGGTTTCCCGGCTCAGGAAGTAGGTGGTGCGCATGGGGCTGAAGTCCAGCGCCGCCGTGCTGCTGTGGCTGAGGGCAAGGGGCACGTCGGGCTCCTCCATGAAGCCGAAGTGCAGGCTGACCCTGAAGAAGCCCTGGCCGAACGCCTCGACCTCGAAGCGCTTGTCCTGCGTCACCCGCGGCGAATCCTCCGACACCACCGTCAGCAGCACCACCTGCTCGTGCAGCACCTGGTTGTGCAGCAGGTTGTGCAACAGCGCGTGGGGCACCGCATCGGAGCGGGCGGTAAGAAACACCGCCGTGCCCTGCACGCGATGGGGCGGCTGCGCCTGCACGCTGGCGATGAACAAGGGCAGCGGCAAGGCGGTTTCATCCAGGCGCTCGACGATGATGCTGCGCCCGCGCTTCCAGGTGGTCATCAGCACGAACAGCGCCAGGCCGGCGATCACCGGGAAGGCGCCGCCCTGCAGGATCTTCGGCGCGTTGGCGGTGAAGTACAGGCCGTCCACCAGCAGAAAGCCCAGCAGCAAGGGAATCGCCAGCCAGCGCGGGGTCTTCCATAGCAACAGCACCACCGCCGAGGCCAGCAGCGTGGTGATCAGCATGGTGCCGGTCACCGCGACGCCGTAGGCCGCCGCCAGGGCGCTGGACGACTCGAAGCCGACCACCAGCAGCACCACGCCGACCATCAGCGCCCAGTTGACCATGCCGATATAGATCTGCCCCTGCTCTTCGCTGGAGGTGTGCTGGATGAACATGCGCGGCACATAGCCCAGCTGGATGGCCTGGCGGGTCAGCGAGAAGGCGCCGGAGATCACCGCCTGCGAGGCGATGATGGTAGCCAGGGTGGCCAGCGCGACCATCGGCAGCAGCGCCCACTCGGGGGCCAGCAGGTAGAACGGGTTGCGCACCGCCGCCGGGTTGTCGAGGATCAGCGCACCCTGGCCGAAGTAGTTGAGCACCAGGCCCGGCAGCACCAGGATGAACCACGCGCGGGAAATCGGCTTGCGGCCGAAGTGCCCCATGTCGGCATAAAGCGCCTCGGCACCGGTCAAGGCCAGCACCACGGCACCCAAAATCGCCACGCCGATGCCCGGATGGGCGACGAAGAAGTGCGCCGCCCAGGACGGGTTCAGCGCCTGCAGCACCTCGGGCCGCTGCACGATGCCATGGATGCCGAGCGCCCCCAGCACCACGAACCACAGCACCATCACCGGCCCGAACAGGATGCCGATACGCGCGGTGCCATGCTTCTGGATAATGAAAAGCCCGACCAACACCACCACCGCCAGGGGCACGACCCAGTGCTCGATACCGTCGATGCCCAACTGCAGGCCCTCCACCGCCGACAGCACGGAGATGGCCGGGGTGATCATGCTGTCGCCGTAGAACAGCGCCGCGCCGAACAGCCCCAGCAGCACCAGCACCTTGCTCAGCCGCGGATAGGGACGTGCCGCCCGCCTGGCCAGCGCGGTCAGCGCCATGATCCCGCCCTCGCCCTGGTTGCTGGCGCGCAGGATGAACAGGACGTACTTCACCGAAACCACCCAGATCAACGACCAGAACACCAGCGACAGGATGCCCAGCACCCCCTCAAGGTTGGCCTGCACGCCGAAATGGCCGGAGAACACCTCCTTGAGCGTGTACAGGGGACTGGTGCCGATGTCGCCATAGACGACGCCGACGGCGGCGACCAGCAGGCCGACGCCCGTGCTTTTGTTGGCGTGGGACTGGTTTTCAACGGTTGCGGATTGGCTCACAGGTAACGTCTCGTCAGTATTGCGTAAACATTGAATGCGGGCAGGCAGGCTGGGGGGGGCAGAAAAACCGCGCCAGTATCTTCTCAAGCTGCAAAGGCCGGCATAAAGAAAGCGTAAAGAAACGCCATTGCCCGATGAGCGCTCGACATCGGAGGAAGACTGCTGGCCACCTTGCGCTCCGTCGGCCAGGTCTCTCTTTTTACGCTTGAGTGCATCCAGATCCCGTTCTGGTGGGTATTCAACTCAGGGCAACAGCTGAATGCCCTGCCATGCCCCCACCAGGAGATCGCTCGATGAACATCGCACACGTTTCGTTCCTGACCGCCTGCGGCCTCGCCCTGGCCATGCTGCTGCCGACCGCCCACGCCCAGACCGGGGTCCCCGATGCCGTCAAGGTGCCGGACGGCCACAAGGTAGCGCTGGAAACCGTCGGTGTCGGCGAAATCACCTACGAATGCCGCGACAAGGCCGACGCTCCCGGCCAGACCGAATGGACCTTCGTCGGCCCCAAGGCCGTGCTCAAGGACCGGAACGGCAAGGCCGTGGGCGATTACTTCGGCCCGCCCGCCACCTGGCAGGCCAAGGACGGCTCGAAGATCACCGGCACGCAGCTGGCCGTCGCCCCGGCGGCCAAGGGTGACCTGCCGTACCAGCTGGTCAAGGCCAATCCCGCCGAGGGCAAGGGCGCCATGAGCGGCGTCAGCTTCGTCCAGCGCCTGGCCACCCGTGGCGGTGTCGCCCCGCAGACCGCCTGCACGGCGCAGAACAAGGGCGAGAAGCAGATCGTCAAGTACCAGGCCGACTACATCTTCTGGGCCGCCAACTGAGGGCCTGCGCGCAAGGCGCGCCAGCACCCTTGAGCTACGCTCATCGACAGTCCCCGGCCGACCGGCCGGGGCTCCCGGTAGCATGAGGATCGGCCCGACCTTGAACCTGCCCACGACGCCATTCGACTACGAGCGCTGTCTCCAGGCCTGTGCCAGGGGCGATCGCGGCGCCCTGCAGGCGCTTTACGACCAGGAGGGTGCCCGGCTGCTCGGCGTGGCCCGGCGCATCGCCCGCGACCACGCCACCGCCGAGGACATCGTCCATGACGCCTTCATCCGCATCTGGACTCGCGCGGCCAGCTTTGATCCGGCCCGAGGCTCGGCGCGTGGCTGGGTGTACAGCCTGACCCGGCACCTGGCCCTGAATTTCATACGCGATACCCGCCGAGAAGTGGTGATCGACGATGTTGCCACCGTCGATATCGCGCCCTATCACGATGACATGACCTTGCAGGCCGATGCACCGAGGATTCACCGCTGCCTCGACCAGCTCGACGCCGCGCCGCGCAAGTGCATCCTGCATGCTTACGTCGACGGCTGCAGCCATGCCGAGATCGCCCGCCTGCTCGACACCCCGCTGGGCACGGTCAAGTCGTGGATCAAACGCAGCCTCAAGGCGCTGCGGGAGTGCATGGGATGACCAACGAGCCGGGTAACGAAAGCACCGATGACCTCGAGCAACTGGCCGGGGAGTACGTGCTAGGCACGTTGTCGGCCGAACAGCAGGAGACCGTGCTCAAGCGCCTGGACAGCGACCGTGCCTTGCGTGACGCCGTGGACGCTTGGGAGCAGCGACTGCTGGGCTTGAACGCGCTGGCCACGCCACTTGCGCCCAGTCCCCGACTGTGGCAACGGATCAACCGTAGCCTGGGCGACCGCCCTGCCCAGCCCTCATGGTGGCGACGCCTGGGGCTGTGGCAAGGGCTGGCCGGTGCCGGCCTTGCAGCCAGTCTGTTACTGGGTCTTGCACTGCTGACGGTACAGTCGCCTGCCACCACCTATATGGTCGTGCTGGTGGCGCCTGCCACCCAGGCACCTGGCTGGGTGGTCCAGGCCCGTGGCGCTGATCAGGTCCAGCTGATTCCCTTGGGCAAGTCCGAGGTCCCGGGAGGCAAGGTCCTGCAGTTCTGGACCAAGGGTGAACAGTGGCCAGCACCAATCTCGCTTGGGCTGATCAAACCTGGGGAGCAGGTCACCGTGCCGCTGGAGCGCCTGCCTGCGGTAGAGCCCAACCAGTTGTTCGAGCTGACCCTGGAGAATGCGGGTGGCTCTGCAAGCGGACGTCCGAACGGGCCTGTACAGTTCATCGGGCGGGCGGTCAAAGTGCTCTGAATTGGCGTTCGGCTTCGAATTGCCGGGGCTGCTTTGCAGCCCTTTCGCGGCACAAGGCCGCTCCTACAGGGGGGCGCGGTCGCCTGTAGGAGCGGCCTTGTGCCGCGAAAGGGTCGCAAAGCGACCCCGCCAATCTTGAATTAGAGCGGCCATATCCCAAAAAACGCAAAAACCTTGAAAGGGATGGCTCCAAGGGCCCACAGGGCTCCACCTCGGGTAGCCTTTTCGCCCGGGCAGGCAATACTTCCCTGTACAGGCGCGCGTGTTGCGGGTAACGCGAGCCACGAGGAGGTGCGAGGTGAACAAACTATCAATCGTGGGTGCCGGTATCGTCGGTGAGGCAGCGGCCCAGATCATCGCCCGGGACGCGCTCTGCCGTGAACTGGCGCTGATCGACGTCCAGGGTGAGCTGGCGCAGGGCAAGGCGCTGGATGTCTGGCAGGCGGCGGTGGAGTCCGGGTCCGATACCAAGGTGCACGGCGGGTCGGATGCGCAATTGCTGCAGGGTTCCGATCTGGTGGTGATCACTGCGGGCGTGCCGCGCAAGCCTGGCCAGTCGCGCCAGGATGTCCTGGCCATCAACCTGCCGATACTCGACGGCATCATGCGCGATGTGAAACAGCAGGCGCCGAGCGCGACGGTGCTGGTGGTGTCGAATCCGGTCGACGTGCTCACCTACCGGGCCTGGAGCCTGAGTGGACTGGGCCGCGACAAGGTGTTCGGCCAGGCGGGGGTGCTGGATACCGCGCGCATGAAATGTTTCATCGCCGAGCAGACCGGGTTTTCGGCACGGGATATCACGGCGCTGGTCCTGGGTGGGCACGGCGACAGCATGGTGCCTTTGATGCGTTATTGCATGGTCGGTGCGGTGCCGCTGGCGCACTTGCTGTCCAGTGAGCAGATCGAGCAGATCGTTGAGCGTACCCGTAAAGGTGGCGGCGAGATCCTTGCCCTGAAGAAGGTCGGCAGCGCCTGCGATGCGCCGGGCGTGGCGATCGCGCAGATGGTGGATGCGATTGCCAACGGGCGCAGCCGCATCCTGCCGGCGGTCGCGATTCTCGAGGGCGAGTATGGACGCACGGATATCGCCATGGGGGTTCCCTGCGTGCTCTCGGACGCGGGCATCACGCGGGTGATCGAGCTGCCGCTGGATGCGCAGGAACAGGCGATGTTCGACCGCTCCGCGGATCAGGTGGCGCGGGATATTGCGGAGATGAAGGCGCTGTAGGTAGCCATCACAGGTCCAAGGCGCCCCTGATCAACGCATCAAGCATGCCGGGCGCCTGAGGATCACACTCATCCAGCAGACACACCGGAATACCTTGCAACACAACCTGCGACGCCCCCAGCCCCTCGCCCACCAGCGCCAGCGGGCAAGCGATCTCCATCTGCAACGAACGCAGTCGTTTCGCCAAGGCCGCGCTTACCGGCCCCCGCACCGCAACCACCAGCACCGCCGGCTGGATTGCCCTGCACACCAGCGCCAGCTCCTCCAGCGGCTGGCCACACCCCAGCACCTCGATGCGTTGGCGCCGATCACTCAGCAGCAGGCCGGCACACAGCAACTGCAGCTCGGCCAGGCCCTCGGCGCCGGCCAGCAGCACCCGTGGCGCATCGGCCTGGTTCATGTGCAGGCGCAGCAGCAGACGGGCGCGCAGGAAAGTGTCCAGGAACAGCCACTGGCTGCGCTCGCCGAAAGCCTCACCTTCGGCCAGCTCGCGCCACACCGGCATGAACACCTCGTGCATCACCGAGGCCTTGGGCAACAGCGTGAACAGCTGCCCGTGAATGCCTTCCAGCGCCTGTGCGTCGAACGCCTTGGTCGCCCGGACAACGGCCTGGCGCCAGTCGTGAAAGGCATCGTCCTGCGCGGGGGGCGCTTCGGGCTGGCCGGCGAGCAACCCGCCAACCTTGCTGATAGGCACGCCATTGCCGGTCCAACGCAAAATGTCGCGAATGCGCTGGACATCCCTGGCCGTGTACAGCCGGTGCCCGCCTTCGGTGCGCTGCGGGCTGATCAGGCCATGGCGGCGCTCCCAGGCGCGCAACGTCACGGGGTTGATGCCGGTCAGGCTGACCACGTCGCGCATGGGCAGCAAGTCGAAGGAAGGGGCGTCGGTCATGGCCAGGGTTCGAATGGGTGAAGACACATTCTAACCCCATGGGTACCTGTTGCGGCGAGCCTGCTTGGGTCATCATGGTCGGCACACGCGCCCGAGGTTCTCGCACGGAAGCTACGCTGCGCATTCGCACACACGATCCGACAGGTGAGCTCCATGATCAACGCGAAACTCCTGCAACTGATGGTCGAGCAGTCCAACGATGGCATCGTCGTCGCCGAACAGGAGGGCAACGACAGCATTCTCATCTACGTCAACCCGGCCTTCGAACGGCTCACCGGCTACGCCACGGACGACATCCTCTACCAGGACTGCCGCTTTCTCCAGGGCACCGACCATGACCAGCCGGGCGTCGCCGCCATCGGCCAGGCGATCCGCGCAGGCCGCCCCTGCCGCCAGGTGCTGCGCAACTACCGCAAGGATGGCAGCCCGTTCTGGAACGAGCTGTCGATTACCCCGGTGCGCAACGAAGCCGACCAACTGACCTACTACATCGGTATCCAGCGCGATGTCACGGCCCAGGTGGCCGCCGAGGAGAAAGTGCGTGAACTGGAAGCGGAGGTCGCGCGCTTGCGCGAGGCGCTGGCGGCAGCCGGACGCTGACGGCAAAAGCTGTACAAGAAGATTGTGTTTGTACAATTTTAGTCCTAGGCTTCAGTCATACCTGTACAACTCGCCATCGTTGTACAGGATTGCCCGGAGCCGCGCATGTCAGACTACCTGCAGCAGTTCGCCGAATGCTTCGCCCGCCTGCACCGGGGCAACCTGGACTCGCTGGAAAACCTGTACAGCGAAGATGTCAGCTTTCGCGACCCGCTGCACCGGGTCGATGGCCTGCCGGCCCTGAAGGCGTACTTCGCCCAGCTCTACGCCAACGCCCACGACATCCGCTATGCCTTCACCGGCGCCGACGAGGTCCGGCCCGGGCAGGGTTACCTGCGCTGGACCCTGCACTTTCGCCATCCACGCCTGGCCGGTGGCCGGCCCATCAGCCTGCAGGGCTGCAGCCATCTGCAATGGCAGCAGCGGGTACAGGTTCACCAGGATTACTTCGACGCCGGTGCCCTGCTCTATGAACATGTCCCGGTCATGGGCGGCGCCATCCGCTGGCTCAAGGGTCGGCTGGCATGAGCCGCTACTGGCTGACCGGCGCCAGCAGCGGCATCGGCGCGGCGCTGGCCGCGCAACTGCTGGAACAGGGGCACCAGGTAGCCTTGGGAGGCCGCTGCGCCGAGCGCCTGGCGCCCTTGGTCGAACGTTTTCCCGGGCAGGCGCTGGCGGCCCTTGGCGATATCGACGACCGCGAACGGCTGGCGTTGATCGCCGGGGAACTGCAGCAAGCCTGGGGCGCACTCGATGGCGTGATCCTCAACGCCGGGACCTGTGAATACCTGGAGCCGGGTCGATTCGACCCTGACCTGGTCGAGCGCGTGGTGCGCACCAACCTGCTGGGCCTGTGTCATTGCCTGGCCATCGCCCTGCCCATGCTGCGCCGTGGCGAGCGCCCGCATGTGGTGGTGATGGGCAGTTCGGTGGCCTGGCTCGCCCTGCCCCGGGCCGGCGCCTATGGCGCATCCAAGGCCGCCGTGCGTTACCTGATCGAATCGCTGCGCATCGACCTGGCCAATGAAGGCATCGATGTCACCCTGGTCAGCCCCGGCTTCGTCGATACGCCCCTGACCCGGCGCAACGACTTCCCCATGCCTCAGCGCTGGACGGCGCAGCGCGCCGCCCGCCATATCGCCCGGCGCCTGCCCGGGCGGCCGCTGGAAATCAACTTCCCCACTGCGTTCACCCTGGTCCTGCGCCTGCTCGGCGCGCTGCCGCCGCGTTGGCGCCTGGCGCTGGGTCGACGCCTGGCAAGACGGCCACAGGAATAGCCCGCCATGCGCATCGCGATCATAGGCAGCGGCATCGCCGGCCTGACCTGCGCCCACCTGCTGTCGCGCCGCCACGAGGTCACGGTGTTCGAGGCCGACGACTGGATCGGCGGCCACACCCATACCGTCGAAGTGCCCTGGCACGGCGAGCGCCACGCGGTGGACACCGGCTTCATCGTGTTCAACGACTGGACCTACCCGAACTTCATCCGCTTGCTCGACCAGCTTGGGGTCGCCTCGCGACCGACCCAGATGAGCTTCTCGGTGCACGACCCGGGCAGTGGCCTCGAATACAACGGCCACAACCTCGACACCCTGTTCGCGCAGCGACGCAACCTGGTGTCGCCGGGGTTCTGGGGCATGCTGCGCGACATCCTGCGCTTCAACCGCCAGGCCCTGGCCGACCTGGACCGCGAGCGCATCGACCCGTCCACCACCCTGGGCGGTTACCTCCAGGCACAGGGCTATGGCCGGCGCTTTATCGAGCACTACGTCGTGCCGATGGGCTCGGCAATCTGGTCGATGTCACGGGCGGACATGCTCGGTTTTCCCCTGCAGTTCTTCGTGCGTTTCTGTCGCAACCATGGGCTGCTGTCGGTCAACCGGCGTCCGCAGTGGCGGGTCGTCGAGGGTGGTTCGCGCAGCTATGTCGCACCGCTGTGCCGACCGTTCGCCGAGCGCATTCGCCTGGCGTGCAAAGTCGACCGGGTGAGCCGCGACGAAGGCGGCGTCACCCTGCACGGCAAGGCCGGTAGTGAGCGCTTCGACAACGTGGTGTTCGCCTGCCACAGCGACCAGGCCCTGGCCCTGCTGGAAGCACCCAGCGCCCAGGAGCGCGCGGTGCTTGGGGCCATCACCTACGCCAGCAACGATGTGCTGCTACACACCGACACCCGCCTGCTGCCGCGCCGGCGCAAGGCCTGGGCCAGCTGGAACTACCGCCTGGGCGGCCCCGAACAGGCCCCAGCCGCGCTGACCTATAACATGAACATCCTGCAGGGCATCCAGGCCCCGGTGACCTTCTGCGTCAGCCTCAACCAGACCTCACGTGTAGACCCGGCGCAGATCATCGCCCGCTACCAGTACGCCCACCCCCAATACAGCCTCGCCGCCACCGCCGCCCAGGCCCGCCAGGCCGAGCTGCAGGGCCAGCACCACAGCTACTATTGCGGCGCCTACTGGGGCAACGGCTTTCACGAAGACGGCGTGGTCAGTGCGCTCAAGGTCGCCGAACACTTCGGAGAGCAATTGTGAACAGCAGCCTGTGCCCGGGCTGGGTCAGCCATCGGCGCCTGGGGCCCCGGCAGCATGCCTTCCGCTACCAGATCGGCATGTTCTACCTGGACCTCGACGAGCAGGCCCGGCTGCTGGGCCTGTCGCGCTGGGTGGGGCGCTGGCGACTGGCGCCCTTGAGCTGGCGCGAGACCGACTACCTGCCGGCGCTGACCGGCAAGGGCGAGCCGCTGGCCCAGGCCGCCCGCCGACTGGTCAGCCAGGCCACCGGCCAGGTTCCCGAAGGCCCGGTGCGCCTGCTGACCCAGTTGCGCAGTTGGGGGCTGTCGTTCAATCCGGTGAGCCTGTACTTCTGCCATGACCGCGACGAGCAGCTGGCGGCGATTCTGCTGGAAGTGCGCAACACGCCGTGGCGCGAGCGCTTCCACTATGTGCTGCCGGTGCGGGACGGCCTCGAGCAACCGTTCACCATGGCCAAGGCCTTTCACGTATCGCCCTTCCTGCCGATGGCCATGGACTACCACCTGCACTTCCATCTGGATACGCAGCGGATTCACGTGCACATGGAGAACTGGCAAGACGGCCAGAAGGTCTTCGAAGCCGACCTCGCCGTGCGCCGCCAGCCGCTGGACCGCGCCGCGCTGCATCGCTACCTGCTGTCCTTCCCCTGGATGAGCCTGCGCACCGTCTCGGCCATCTACTGGCAAGCACTGCGCCTGTTGTTCAAGCGTGTCCCCGTTCACGACCATACCGCCAGCCAGGGCAGCCTGGCGCTCGGCCATCGCCGCGAGGAGCCCGACCATGTCGAACCCCACCCTGAGCGTTAGCAAATCCGCAGGCCTCACACCGCTATTGGGTGGACTGGCCCGCAGCGCGGTGCTGGCGCAACTGGGCAAGCTACGCCACGGCCACCTGCGGCTGCGCGAGCGGGGACGGCAATGGAGCTTCGGCGACACCGACAGCCCGTTGCAGGCCGAAGTGGAGATCCTTGAAGGCGCGGCCTGGAACCTGGTGGCCGGCAATGGCTCGATCGGTGCCGGCGAAGCCTACATCCATGGCTACTGGCACAGCCCGGACCTGGCGGCCGTGACCCGGCTGTTCGTGGCCAACCTGGAGGTACTGGACGCCCTGGAGGGTGGCCTGGCGCGTCTGGGTCGCCCCCTGCTGCGCCTGCTGCATCGCCTGAACCGCAACAACCGGCGCGGCGCCAAACGCAATATCCTGGCCCACTACGACCTGGGCAACGTCCTGTTCGAACACCTGCTCGACCCGACCATGATGTACTCGGCGGCCCGGTTCGAACACCCCGAGCAACCCCTGGAGCAGGCCCAGCTGAACAAGCTGGAGCAGATCTGCCGCAAGCTCGAACTGCGTGCGCAGGATCACCTGCTGGAGATCGGCAGCGGCTGGGGCAGCCTGGCGATCCACGCCGCGACCCGGCACGGCTGCCGGGTCACCACCACGACGCTCTCCGAGGCCCAGTACGCCTTCACCCTGCAGCGCGTCCAGGCGCTGGGGCTGGAGCACCGTGTGACGGTGTTGCGCCAGGACTATCGCGACCTGGCGGGCACCTTCGACAAACTGGTCTCGATCGAGATGATAGAGGCCGTCGGCCACCGTTACCTGCCTGTGTACTTTCGCCAGTGCGCCACGCTGCTCAAGCCCGACGGGCTGATGCTCCTGCAGGCCATCACCATCCGCGACCAGCGCTATGCCCAGGCCTGTCGCTCGGTGGACTTCATCCAGCGCTACATCTTCCCCGGCGGCGCCCTGCCGTCGCTGAGCGTGCTGCTCGACACCGCCAGCCGCCAGACAGGACTGAACCTCGTGCACCTGGAGGACTTCGGCCTGGACTACGCCCGCACCCTGCGGCACTGGCGCGACAACCTGCGCCAGGCCCGCGGTGTGCTGACGGCGCTCGGCTACGACGAAATGTTCCAGCGCCTGTGGGAGTACTACCTGTGCTACTGCCAGGGCGGTTTCGAGGAGCGCGCCATCGGCGTCGCCCAGTTGCTCTGGGCAGCTCCCCTGGCACGGCGCGCTCCGTTGCCCGGGCACTGACCCATGCGCCGTGGCTGGCTGATCGCCAATGCCCTGTGGCTGCAGGCCGGTTGGTGGCTGTGCGTGCTCGGCGCCCGATGGCCCGGGTTGCTGCTGGTGGTGCCGCCGGTCATGGCGGTGCATGTATACCTCTGTCAGGACCGCCCTGGCGAGGCTTGGGCGCTACTGCGCGTGACGCTGGCCGGCTGCCTGGTGGACAGCCTGTTGGGCGCGATTGGCGTGTTTACTTTCGACAGCCGTCCGCTACCCGTGTGGCTGGTTTTGATGTGGCTGGTGTTGGCCAGCGGCCTGCGCCATAGCCTGGCCTGGGCCGGCCAGCCGTTCTGGCGCGGGGCGGTGCTGGGTGCGTTGGGCGGGCCGCTGGCCTATCTGGCCGGTGCCCGGTTGGCACAGGTCGACCTGCCGTTGGGCGCGGTCACCACCGCCCTGCTGCTGGCGCCGATCTGGGCGCTGCTGCCCGCGCTGGTACGCCTGGCAGCGTGGCGCTGAGCGGCGAAATCGATTGTCCTAATGCCCTGCGTGCAATGCTAATTTCATTCGCCCCCGGTGAACGCTCTAGACTGCCGACTCACAACCCAAGGAGCCCAGGCGATGCATGGCGAAACCTCGATTGAAAAACTTCTCCAGTCCATGAGGCCCGAACTCAATGATGGCGAGTATGTCTTTGCCACGGTCACTGACGCCTCGCAGCTGCAAGACCTGAACATTGTAGGCAGCTTCAGGGAGCGCGAAGGCTGGACGGTCATCCTGGAGCAAACGGTCGCGGACGCGATGCAGCTGCCCTACACCTATGTCTGCGCCTGGATCACGCTGACCGTCCACTCTTCCCTCGAGGCCGTGGGCCTGACTGCGGCGTTCGCCACCGCGCTGGGCAAGGCGGGCATCAGCTGCAACGTAGTGGCGGCCTATTACCATGACCACATCTTTGTCGGTGTCGACGACGCCCAGCGCGCCATGGCGGTGTTGAAGGCGCTGTCAGACAACGCTGGATAATCATAAGTCAGGCCTTTCGCGGCGCAAGGCCGCTCCTACCCGGATCGCGTACCCCTGTAGGAGCGGCCTTGCCGAGGCGTCGGACCGGCCGGAAAGGGCCGCAACGCAGCCCCAGGATCTCAAGCCAGACTCAGCGTCTGCCAACCATCCCCGCCACCCGATCCACCGCAATACGGGTCTTCTCCACCAGCTCATCCAGCTCGCCTCGGCTGGCCACCAGCGCCGGCGCCATGATCATCCGCCCCAGGGTGGAGCGAATGATCACCCCCTCTTCAAAGCCGAACGTGCGGCACTGCCAGGCCAGGTCGTTCTCATTGGCGAAACGCCTGCGCGTGGCCTTGTCCTCGACGAACTGCAACGCCGCCACCAACCCGGCGCCCTGCACCTCGCCGATCAGTGGATGATCAGCGAACACCTCGCGCAGGATGCGCTGCAGGTACGGTCCGGTGTCTTCCTTGACCTGGCGCACAATGCCTTCGTCGCGCAGGGCCTTGAGGTTAGCCACCGCCACCGCTGCTGCCACCGGGTGACCGGAATAGGTCAGGCCGTGGGCGAATACCCCGCCCCGCTCCACCAGCGCCTCGGCGATGCGCTTGCTCAGCACCAGCCCGCCCATGGGCACGTAGCCACTGGTCAGGCCCTTGGCGATGGACAGGGTGTCGGGCTCGAAACCGAAGTGCTGGTGGGCAAACCATTCGCCGGTGCGACCAAAACCGCCGATCACCTCGTCGGCGCACAGCAGCACATCGTACTGGCGGCAGATGCGCTGGATTTGGGGCCAGTAGCTCTCGGGCGGGAAGATCATGCCGCCGGCGCCCTGGAACGGCTCGGCAATGAAACCGGCAACGTTCTCGGCGCCCAGCTCGAGGATCTTCTCCTCCAGTTGCAGGGCGCAGCGGCGGCCGAACTCGGCCGGGGTCAGCTCGCCGCCCGCGGCGAACCAGTACGGCTCGTCGATATGCGCAACGTCCGGGATCAGCCCGCCCATCTCGTGCATGAACTTCATCCCGCCCAGCGCCGTGGCCGCCAGGGTCGAGCCGTGGTAGCCATTCCAGCGGCCGATCATGATCTTCTTGCTCGGCTGGCCGACCACCTGCCAATAGCGACGCACAGTGCGGATCAGCACCTCGTTGGCCTCGGAGCCGGAGTTGGTGTAGATGGCGTGGCTGTAGTGGCCCGGCAGCAGGCTGAACAGCAGCTCGGACAGTTCGATCACCGCCGGGTGAGTGGTGTGGAAGAACATGTTGTAGTACGCCAGCTGGTCCATCTGCGCGGCGGCGGCGGCGGTCAGGTCCTTGCGGCCATAGCCGAGCTGGGTGCACCACAGGCCGGACATGCCGTCCAGGTAGCGGCGGCCGTCGTTGTCCCACAGGTACAGGCCTTCACCCCGGGTGATGACCCGTGGCCCCTCGGCGTTGAGCGCCTTCTGGTCGAGGAAGGCGTGGATGTGGTGGGCGGCGTCGCTGGCCTGGTAGTCGCGGGTGTCGCGTTTGGGCGCAAAAGGTGCGTTCATTGTTGTTCTCCTCGGGTGAATGTCAGCGCAGCTGGATCCAGGTGGTCTTGAGCTGGGTGTACTTGTCGAACGAATGCAGCGAGAGGTCGCGGCCAAAGCCCGACTGGCGCCCGCCGCCGAACGGCACGGTCACGTCCAGAGCGTCGACGGTGTTGACCGACACCGTGCCGGCCTTGAGCCGCCGGGCCACGCGGTGGGCGCGGTTGAGGTCGTCGCTCCAGACCGACGCGGCCAGGCCGTAGACGCTGTCGTTGGCCAAGGCGATGGCCTGCTCCTCGTCGTCGAAGGCGCTGACCGCCAGCACCGGGCCGAAGATTTCCTCGCGGGCCAGGACCATGTCCTGGCGCACATCGGTGAAGATCGTTGGCGTGATGAAGTTCTGCGAGCCGTTGACGCTCAGCCGCTCGCCGCCGCACAGCAGGCGCGCGCCCTCGGCCCGGCCCTGGGCGATGGCCGCCTCGATGCGCGCGGCCTGCCCTGCATCGACGATGGCGCCGGCGCGGCTGGCCGGATCCAGCGGGTCGCCCGGCAGCCACTCACGGGCCTGGCGCAGCAGGCGCTCGACGAACTCGTCATGGATCGAGCGCTGCACATACAGCCGCGAGTTGGCCGAGCACACCTCGCCCTGATTGAAGAAGATGCCGAACGCCGCTTTCTGCGCTGCCAGGTCGAGGTCGCGGCAGTCGTCGAACACCAGGTTCGGGCTCTTGCCGCCGCATTCGAGCCACACCTGCTTGAGGTTGGACTGCGCCGAGTACTGCATGAAGTACTTGCCCACCTGGGTGGAGCCGGTGAACACCAGGCAGTCCACGTCCGGGTGCAGCCCCAGGGCGCGGCCCGCGGTTTCACCCAGGCCCGGCACCACGTTGAGCACGCCTTCCGGCAACCCCGCCTGCAATGCAAGCTCCGCCAGGCGCAGGGCCGAGAATGGCGACTGCTCGGCGGGCTTGAGCACCACGCTGTTGCCTGCGGCCAGTGCCGGGGCGACCTTCCAGGCGGCCATGTCCAACGGGAAGTTCCACGGCACCACCGCGCCGATGACGCCCAGCGCCTCGCGGCTGATCATTGCCACGGCGCTGGCGGCGGTCGGCGCGACCTGGTCGTAGAGCTTGTCCAGCGCCTCGCCATACCAGGCGAACACATGCGCAGCACCGGGCACGTCGATGCTGTAGGCGTCCATCACCGGTTTGCCCATGTTCAGCGAGTCAAGCAGCGCCAGTTCCTCGCGGTGGGCCAGCATCAGCTCGGCCAGGCGCAGCAGCACGCGCTTGCGCTCGGCCGGCGCCATGCGTGCCCAGGGCCCGTGCTCGAAGGCGCGACGGGCGGCGCGCACCGCCTGATCGATCTCGTGGTCGGCGCAGGCGGCGACCTGGGCCAGGCACTGCTCGGTCGCCGGATTGATGGCGGCGAAGGTGGCACCGTCACGAGCCGCCACCGGGCGGCCGTCGATCAACGCGGTGGTGATGAAGCTTTGCCGTGCAGCGCGCTGCTGCCAATCGCTTTTCGTATGCACGCAGGTCTCCCCTCCGGCCACACGCGGGGCCGGTGATTGTCGTTGTCTGGATGAGGTGAAACGGTGGTTCAGCGCCGCCGCAGGTAGCTTTCCAGTGGGTCCTTGCTCAGGCCTTCCTGGGCCTGGGCCAGCGAGGCGATGAACAGCGAGAACAGCTCGGCCTGGGTGGCGATGTCGAGCTTGGCGTAGAGGTTCTTGCGGTGGGTCTTGACGGTGTCCTCACTGATCCCCAGGCGCTCGGCCAGCGAGCGCGTGGAATGGCCGCGCAGCAGGTATTGGGCGATATGGCATTCACGCTCGGTGAGCAGGGATGAGCCGAAATTGTTCAGCGCGGCGTTGATCTGCCGCCCCAGCGCGCTCTCGAAGCGTCCGCCCAGGGCCTCGGCATCCAACTGCCCCCAGTGTCGGCGCACCACTGCCACCACCCAGGCGGCAACGCACTTGAGCTCGGCCACCTGGCGACTGCCCAGGCGCCGGGTGCTGCCCAGGGCCACGGCGATGGACAGCTGGGCGTCCAGCGGCACCAGGTAGTTGAGCTCGTCCTCCAGGTGGGCATGCTGGTAGAAGGAGGTGTAGTACTCGCTGCGCTTGAAATGATCGGGCGCGACATCGCTCAGGCGGTAGCAGCCGGCGGGCATGCCGTCCATGCAGGCGCGGTAGAACGGGCACAGCAGGTAGTAGCCTTCGAGGTACTTCTGCACATTGCCCTCGGGCAGCCAGGGCCCCTCGTCGTCCTTGGCGAACAGCGCCGACGGCAAGCCCTTGCGCGGGTACAGGAACACCGTGATGGCCTGGCACGGCGCCAGCTGGTTGAGGGCAGCGAACAACGCCTCGACGAAGCCGGGCGTGCCAATGGCGTCGACCACGCGGGCCATCTGCGCGTACCAGTCGGGCGAATTCAGCTGGGCGTTGCTCATTGTTGTTGTCCCCGCCAGGGTGAGTGCTGGGCGGGATTGTTTCATGGGGGGGACGGGGCGGCTATCACCCTTCGGGGTGAGGAGCCAGTCTCAATTGCTGCACGTCCCCCTGTAGGAGCGGCCCTTTCGCGGCACAAGGCCGCTCCTACAGGGGGCGTGGAGTTGTTACAGTGCTGCATCAGACTTGGAATGCGCATGGCGACAAAAATGCAGGGTAACCCTGCAGATTTGCCAATTGTGCAGGGTAATTTTGCATGACAGGATCGTTCGATCCGCCCGCGCATTCCAGGACTTCACTTGGAAAATCAATAACAAAGCAGGGAGACCGCGATGACCGCGCACGCTCAACCCTCGGCAACGGATCAGGTACTGGCCGAGGTCCGCAACCACATTGGCCACCTCACCCTTAATCGCCCCACCGGCCTCAATGCCCTGACCCTGGACATGGTACGCAGCCTGCAGCGCCACCTCGACCAATGGGCCCAGGATCCGCAGGTGCACGCCGTGATGCTGCGTGGCGAGGGCCCCAAGGGCTTCTGCGCCGGTGGCGATATCCGCTCGCTGCACGACAGCTACAAGGCCGGCGAGAAGCTGCACGAGGACTTCTTCGTCGAGGAATACGCCCTGGACCTGTGCATCCACCGCTACCGCAAGCCGGTGCTGGTGCTGATGGACGGCTTCACCCTCGGCGGCGGCATGGGCCTGGCCCAGGGCTGCGACCTGCGCATCGTCACCGAACGCAGCCGCCTGGGCATGCCCGAGGTGGGCATCGGCTACTTCCCGGATGTCGGCGGCAGCTACTTCCTGCCCCGGGTACCGGGCGAACTGGGTATCTACCTGGGCGTCAGCGGCAGCCAGATCAAGGCTGCCGATGCCCTCTACTGCGGCCTGGCCGACTGGTACGTCGACAGTGAGCAGCTCGCGGCCCTGGATGACGGGCTCGACCGCCTGACCTTCGGCGCCAACCCGCTCAAGGACCTGCAAGGCTTGCTCGCCAAGCAGGGCACACAGACCTTGGCGGACGCGCCGCTGGCGACACTGCGCCCGGTGATCGACCACTTCTTCGCCCTGCCCGACCTGCCGAGCATCATCGAGCAACTGCGCGCCGTGACCATCGGCGACAGCCGCCAATGGGCGCTGGACACCGCCGACCTGCTGGAAACCCGCTCGCCGTTGGCCATGGCGGTCACCCTGGAACTGCTGCGCCGTGGCCGCCACCTGGCCCTGGAAGACTGCTTCGCCATGGAACTGCACATCGACCGCCAGTGGTTCGCCCACGGCGACATCATCGAAGGCGTGCGCGCCCTGATCGTCGACAAGGACAAGCAACCCCGCTGGAACCCGCCGACCCTGGCCGGCCTCACTGCCCAGCGGGTCGACCAATTCTTCGAAGGCCTGTGAGCCCGGGAGTACACAGATGCAAGACCTGGAACTAAGCGAAGAGCAGATAATGATCCGCGACATGGCCCGCGATTTCGCCCGCGGCGAGATCGCGCCCCATGCCCAGGCCTGGGAAAAGGCCGGCTGGATCGACGATGACGTGGTGCGCAAGATGGGCGAACTGGGCCTGCTCGGCATGGTCGCCCCGGAGCAGTTCGGCGGCAGCTACACCGACTATGTCGCCTACGCCCTGGCGGTCGAGGAAATCTCCGCCGCCGATGGCGCCACCGGGGCGATGATGAGCATCCACAACTCGGTGGGCTGCGGCCCGCTGCTGGCCTACGGCACCCCCGAGCAGCAGCAGGCCTGGCTGCCGCAACTGGCCAGCGGCGAGGCGATCGGCTGCTTCTGCCTGACCGAGCCCCAGGCCGGCTCCGAGGCCCACAACCTGCGCACCCGCGCCGAGCTGGTCGATGGCCAGTGGGTCATCAACGGCGCCAAACAGTTCGTCAGCAACGCCCGCCGGGCCAAGCTGGCCATCGTCTTTGCCGTGACCGACCCGGAACTGGGCAAGAAAGGCCTCTCGGCCTTCCTGGTGCCGACCGACAACCCAGGCTTCAAGGTCGACCGCAGCGAGCACAAGATGGGCATTCGTGCCTCCGACACCTGCGCGGTGACCCTGGACGACTGCCGCATCCCGGCCGCCAACCTGCTGGGCGAGCGCGGCAAGGGCCTGGCCATCGCCCTGTCCAACCTCGAAGGCGGGCGTATCGGTATCGCCGCCCAGGCCCTGGGCATTGCCCGCGCGGCGTTCGAGGCGGCGCTGACCTACTCCCGCGAGCGCATCCAGTTCGGCAAGCCGATCAACGAGCACCAGAGCATTGCCAACCTGCTGGCCGACATGCAGGTGCAGGTCAACGCTGCGCGCCTGCTGATCCTGCATGCCGCGCGCCTGCGCAGTGCCGGCAAGCCTTGCCTGTCGGAGGCCTCCCAGGCCAAGCTGTTCGCCTCGGAGATGGCCGAACGGGTCTGCTCGATGGCGATCCAGGTGCATGGCGGGTACGGCTACCTGGAAGACTATCCGGTGGAGAAGTACTATCGCGATGCGCGCATTACCCAGATCTACGAGGGTTCCAGCGAGATCCAGCGCATGCTGATTGCGCGTGAGTTGAAGCATTACACGGTGTGAGCCCGGCCATTGCCTCAAGCCACGCACGATCCCTGTAGGAGATCGCCCAGCCCTTCGGGCTACGCTGTCGCGCAGGTAACAGAGTTCCAGCGTGGGAGCGGGCTTGCCCCGCGATCACCGGCGTAGCCGGTGCCAAACGTCGCATCGCGGGGCAAGCCCGCTCCCACGCTGCCCCAGTCAAATCAAAGAATTGTGTTTTGTTCCGTGAGAGCGGCCTTGCGCACCCTTTATGAGATTTATTCGTCTCATATGATACAATTTTGGATATTTCGTCGCCGAACCCCGACTCGAGGTCCCACATGCGTAGAACCCTCCAGGAAGAGCGCCTGCTCAAGGCCCTGGCCCAGGCCATTGTCGTCCACCCCCGCGCCACCCTCAAGGAGCTGGCGGAAACCGCCGGGGTCAGCAAGGCCACCCTGCACCGCTTCTGCGGCACCCGCGACAACCTGGTGAAACTGCTCGAGGATCATGGCGAGCAGGTGCTCAACCAGGTCATTCTTGAAGCCGACCTCGAGCGCGTCGAACCGCTGGCCGGCATCCGACACCTGATCGCCGAACACCTCAAGCATCGCGAACTGCTGATGTTCCTGATGTTCCAGTACCGCCCCGATACCTTGCTCAACGACGCCGAGGACCTGCGCTGGCAGGTCTATATCCAGGCCATGGATGCGTTCTTCCTGCGTGCCCAGCAGTTGGGCGTGCTACGCATCGACATCAGCGCGGCAGTGTTCACCGAGATATTCATGACCATGATCTACGGCATGGTCGATGCCGAGCACCGCGGTCGCGCCGCCAGCGCCAACACTGCGCAGACGGTCGAGCAGCTGTTCCTCAACGGTGCCCGGCCACAGGGCTGATGACTAGCGATCTGTGCCGCCGGCCAGTTCCTCGATGCTGATCTCGCGCATCCTGAACTTCTGCACCTTGCCGGTCACCGTCATCGGGAACGCGTCGACAAAGCGGAAATGCCGCGGCACCTTGAAATGGGCGATGCGCGCCCGCGCCCAGTCGCGCAGCGCTTCCTCGCCCAGCGCCTGCCCCGGGTGCAGGCGGATCCAGGCGACGATCTCCTCGCCATAGCGGCTGCAGGGGATGCCGATCACCTGCACGTCGGCCACCGCCGGGTGGGTGAAGAAGAACTCCTCCAGCTCTCGCGGATAGATGTTCTCGCCGCCACGGATGATCATGTCCTTGCTGCGGCCGACGATGCGTACATAGCCTTCGTCGTCCATCACCGCCAGGTCGCCGGTGTGCATCCAGCCATCGGCATCGATGCTCTCGGCGGTGGCCTTGGGGTTGTTCCAGTAGCCGAGCATCACGCTGTAGCCACGGGTGCACAGCTCGCCAATCTCGCCGCGCACCAGGGTGCCACCTGCGCTGTCGATCACCTTGCTCTCCAGCCACGGCTGGGTGCGGCCGACGCTGGTCACCCGGCGCTCCAGGTCGTCGACGGCGCCGGTCTGCAACGACACCGGGCTGGTCTCGGTCATGCCGTAGGCGATCTGCACTTCGCCCATGTGCATCTCGTCGATCACCCGACGCATCACCTCGATCGGGCAGGTGGCGCCAGCCATGATGCCGGTGCGCAGGCTGCTGAGGTCGAATTCATGGCGGCGCGGGTGGTCGAGTTCGGCGATGAACATGGTCGGCACGCCGTACAGCGCGGTGGCGCGCTCCTCGGCCACGGCCTGCAGGGTCAGCAGCGGATCGAAGGCGTCATTGGGGTAGATCAGGGTGCTGCCGTGGGTCATGCAGCCGAGGTTGGCCATGACCATGCCGAAGCAGTGGTACAGCGGCACCGGCACCACCAGCCGGTCGTGCTCGGTCAGCCCGAGGCTTTCGCCGACCATGTAGCCGTTGTTGAGGATGTTGTGGTGGCTGAGGGTAGCGCCCTTGGGGAAACCGGTGGTGCCGGAGGTGTACTGGATATTGATCGGCTCGTGCCGGTGCAGGCTGGCCTGGCGTGCGGCCAGTTGCCCGGCGTCGGTTTCGCCGGCGCGGGCCTGCAACGCCGGCCAGGCCAGGAAGCCATTCGGAGGCGTGGCGGCCAGGCTGACGACCCCGCGCAGCTCGGGCAGGCGGGCGCTGCGCAGCTCGCCCGGCCGACAGGCGCCGAGCTCGGGTACCAGGTCCAGCAGCATGGCGTGGTAGTCGGAGGTCTTGAAGGCGTCGGCGCAGATCACCCATTGGCAGGCTGACTGGCCCAGGGCGTACTCCAGCTCGCTGGTGCGGTAGGCCGGGTTGATGTTGACCAGGATCGCGCCGATCTTGGCGCTGGCGAACTGGGTGATGCACCACTCGGCGCAGTTGGGCGCCCAGATACCCAGGCGATCACCGGCCTGCAGGCCCAGGGCCATCAGGGCGCGGGCGTGCTGGTCGACAGCGTCTGCCAGTTGCCGCCAGGTGTAGCGCAGGTGCTGATGGCGGACCACCAGGGCTTCGCGGTCGGGGAAGCGGGCGACGGTGGCGTCGAAAGCGTCACCGATGCAGTGGGTGAGCAAGGGAGTGGCTTTTGAGCCTTGGGTATGGCTGGGCTGGGGCATAGGGGCTCTCTTGTTGTGCTATCCCTGTAGGAGCGGCCTTGTGCCGCGAAAAGGCTGCAAAGCAGCCCCAATCTCGCTGTGACGCTGAAATCGCCGGGGGCGCTGCGCGCCCCTTTCGCGGCACAAGGCCGCTCCTACACGGGGATGTATATTTCCCGGTCCTCTAGCGAACGAACACCTGCGGCGTGGTGGTCGACATGTCGCCACCGGGCAGCTTGATGTTCTTCACCTTCTCCAGCGTGTTCGGGTCGAACACCGCCAGGTCGTTGAAGGTGCCGCCCAGATAGAGCTTGTCGCCGGCCTTGTCGAAGGTCACGCAGTAGTAGGTATGGTCGAGGTTGGCGGCCTTGACCAGTTTCTTCTGCTGGATGTCGTAGCGGGCCAGGCGGTTGAGCACGCCGTACATCTGGTTCGGATCCTTGGGCGAGCGCAGGCCGGTGAAGTACAACTCGGTCAGTTCGGCGAACTCCTGGGTGTGGGCCTTGCCGGTCTTCAGGTCGATGCTCAGGTAGCCGTACAGCGGCTCGGCGGTGGCCGGGTCCTGCTTGGCATCCTTGAACTTCGCAATGGTGTAGAGCATCGAGAACTCATGCAACGAACTCTGGTGCGGCCAGAAGTACAGCACGTCGGGGGCGCTGTAGCCTGGGCGGTTCCAGCTGCGCAGTGGCAGCGCGATGCTGTACTGGCCGGTCTTGACGTCGAGCTTGTAGATGTCCGGCCCGGCCACGTACAGGCTGCCGTCGTCGGCGGCGCGCATCAGGTAGACCTGGCGCGGCATCGGGAAGCTGCGCACGGGCTTGGCGTCGAGGCCGTCGCTGGTGCGAAAAACCTCCAGGCGCGGCGGCTTGACCACGTAGTGGTCGTTCAGGCGCTGGCTCGGGTTGACCGTGGCGTAGACCTCCTTGCCGTCGGGGCTGATGGCGAAGGAGTACATGGCCTTGCCGACCTCGCCCGGCACGCTGGAGAGGTTGGCGTGGAAAGTGGTCTTGCAGCTGTCCAGGTCGATGCCGTAGATATCGGCGAAATGGTTGTTCAGCACGTAGGCGGTGCGGTTGTCCGGCGCCATCATCGCCGTGCCGGGGCCGAACGAATCGGGCATGCGGCAGGTCTTGTACAGGGTGTCGCTGGCCACCTCGACCACATGCAGGTTGTTCGGGTAGTTGGTGGCGATCAGGTATTCATGGCCGGCCTTCAAGGCCGGGCCTGCATCATCTGCCTGGGCCGCCCAGGCGCAGGCCGTGGCGGCAATGGTGAGCGCGAGCTGCGCGCAGAATCCAGCTTTCATGCGGTTTCCCCTTGTCGTTCTATTTGTCTTTCGGGAATACGGTGCCGAGGTTGCGCCAGTCTTCGGCGGAGTTGGTCGCCTGGGCGTTCCAGTCCTGGTAGGTGCTCATCATGTCCGGCACCTGGGCCGGCCACCAGCAAGGGTCGGAGCAGCCGTAGAGGTCGGCCTCCATCGGCTGGCACAGCGAGCTGACGCCGCCGAAGGCGTCCACTTCCCAGCCCGGGTCGGTGGTGGCGGTGCAGCCGGCCACGGCGCTCATGGCCAGCACTTCGTCGACGCGGTCTTCGGCGGCGGCCTGTTCGAGGATGCGCGCCTTGTTGTTCAGCGGTTTGAGGTGCTTCATGTCAATGCGCCTTCCTGGGAGTGATGTAGCGATCGATGAAGGCCGGGTTGGCGGCCATGATGCGGCTATAGACCTCGATGCCGAAGTCGACCCAGTCGCGCATCAGCTCGCAGTAGTGGTAGGTCGGGTGCTGCGGATCGCCATAGCGGGCGTAGCTCTCGTGGTAGCAGCCGCCGGAACACAGGTTGCGGATGCGGCAGCTGTCGCAGCCGGTGCCGCTGCGGTCCAGGCGCTGCGAGAGAAAATCATTGAGCTGCGCCTGTTTCACGCCCTGGTGCACGTTGCCGAAGGTCGGCAGGCTGGAGCCGGTAAAACGGTGGCACAGGTTCAGCTCGCCCTCGTGGTCGACCGCCAGCATCTTCAGCCCGGCGCCGCACGGTAGGGCCTTCTTGTGGCCCTCGTGGATATCGGTGATCAGCTGGTGCAGGTTGGAGAAACCGATGTTGCGATGCTCCAGCGCCGCCTCCAGGTAACGCCGGCCCAGGGCCTTCATGTTGGCGAACACCTGCACCAGCTCGTCGCCGGTGAGGTTGTAGTCGGCCATGTCGCCGGAGGTCACCGGGGCGAAACCGACCTCGGCGAAACCCAGTTCGTTGAACAGGTGGTTCCAGATGGTCTCGATATCGGTGATGCCACGGGTCAGGGTGACCCGCGCGCCCACCGGCCGGCTGCGGTAGCGCGACAGCAGCATGTCGGCCTTGCGCCGCACCACGTCGTAGGTGCCCTGCCCGCCCACGGTGATGCGGTTGCGGTCGTGCACGGTCTTGGGCCCGTCGATGCTGACCGACAAACCGAAACGGTGAGCGTCGAGCCAGTCGACGACTTCCTCGGTCAGCAAGGTGGCGTTGGTGGTCATGATGAACTCGACCTGCTTGCCCACCTCGGCGAAGCGCCGCTCGCAGTAAGCCACCATGTGCTCGATCAGCGCCCGGTTGGACAGCGGCTCGCCACCGAAGAACACCACGCTGTAGCGCTGCTCGTCGGGCGACTCCTTGAGCAGCATCTCCACCGAGGCCTCGGCGGTGGCCGTGTTCATCTTGCGCCCGGCCGAAGGCTTGTCGAGGTCTTCCTTGTAGCAGTAGGTGCAGCTCAGGTTGCAGCCGGTGTTGACGTTGAGCACCACGGTGTTCAGCGCCGTGCGCTCGACCTGTTTCAGGGCGATCTCCGGGGTCAGCGGCGAGCCGTCGCTGACCACTTCCAGGGCGATCAGCTCGCGCAGGGTTTCCTCGATGTCCTGTCCGGAAAACTGCTGGCCGAGGCGTTGCATCAGCTCCTCGGCGGAGCAGCCCTGGCGGCGCAGGGCGTCGATGATGCCGCCGGTCACCGCGTCGGCGGCGAACAGCGAACTGCTGGGGATATGGAACAGCATGCGGTCGGCATCCACCTGCACTTCGTGCAGGTTGCGTTCGACCAGGTTCAGTAGTGCGCCCATGGCGACCTCCCGGGATTCGATGCGTCAGGTTGATGCCTATGGCAGTGGCGGATTGTTCCAGCGTTGCACGGTGACGATCATGTGACCCTCGCCCTGCTGGCCGCCGTCGGCGAGGGTGGCGATCACCTTCAGGTTGCCGGCGTTGTTGGTCATCATCTTGCGCGCCGGGTTGGGCCCTGCCCCGCCCGGCACGAACACGCCGTCGGCCTGCATCTGCCCGGCGAACTTGACGTCTTCGTCCTCGACCGCCCGTTCGTTGAACGGTTCGACTTTCCAGGTGGCCGGCAGATAGCCGATGCGCAGCGGCTGGCCGCTGGCGTCCTTGCCCCAGGCCTCGGCCTCGAAGCGGCCCTGGACCTTGGGCACCGAGGCGCCGTTCTCGCCGATGCGGGCAATGGAGAATGCCGGCACCACCTTGACCTCCTCGACCTTGTCGTACACCGCCAGTTGCACGCCCTTGAGCGCGCCCACCGCGACCTCGCGCTGGCCAGCGGCGGCGTCCCTGGCGGCACGTGCCTTGACCCGGATCAGCGTCGGCGTCGACTCAAGCACCTCGGTCACCTCGACGCCCGCGCCCAGGTCGGGCTTGCCGGACAGGTCGCTGCCCACCAGGCTGATCTCGCTGTCGCCGCCGGCCTTGATGAACGCCGGCTGCACCGCCAGCAGACGGCCCTGGCCGGCCTTGGCGGCGCTGAAGTCCAGGCCGCGCTCGTCATGCTCGGCCTCGAACATGCGGCCCTTCATCTGGCCGTCGATGGCGGCGAACACCTGGCGCAGGTTGGCTTCGCCGACCTTGACGTTGCCGCGCCACTCATAGCCGTTGTAGAGGATCGCCGAGCCGCTGCCGTTGAACGGCGTGCCATCGGCATAGGCGCCCTTGAGTTCGACCTTGAAGGTGTCGCCCTGCTCGGCGCTGACCGTCATCGCCCCGCGCACGTCGCCCTTGGCCAGCATGTGGCCGCTGAACGCCCATTGCCCGGCCAGGACCTTGGACTCGGGCCGCGCCTTGAGCCACTCGGTCCAGGCCGGATTGTCGAGGGGGAAGCGCTTGGCCAGGTCCGGCACCATCTGCTTGAGGGCGATGTCCAGCCAGTCGCGGTCGCGGGCCTGGGCCTGGTACTCGAGGGACGGCCACTGGCCGAGGTGGAAGTTGACCAGGTGTTCCCATTCCTTGGCCGGACGCCGCTGCAGGGCGACCCGGGCACCGGAGTGGCAGCGCCCGCACATCTGGCTGAGCTGATCGTCGAAGTGCTCGACGGTGTTCAGCCGCCGCTCCATGGCGTAGCGCACGCCCTCGGTCTCGCTGGGCGCCAGGCCCTGCTTGTCGGCCAGGTACTTGACCAGGGTGCGGCGGTCGTCGTCGCTGATCGAAAGGCCATGCATCACCTGCATGCGGGCGATGCTCATCAGCCAGCCTTCCGGGGTCTTGCGCTGGTGGCTGATGCGGCTGTAGCTGTCGTTGCCTTCGGGGATATGGCAACCCATGCACTTGTTCTGCAACAGGCTCGGGCCCTGCTCGGCCGCCATGGCCTGGGCGGCCAGCAGTGCGGTGGCGACCAGCGCCAGTGTGCCCGCCTGCCGCCGGAGTCGAGTCGTCTTCAAGGTCAGACCTCCACGGTGTTGTTCTTATCGTTATTCGCACGCTTGGGTACAGCGGTGTGCATGTGACAGTTGCGATACAGGAAGTGTGCCAGTTGCAGCAAAAATGTTTTGGATCAGTGAGTTACCTTGGTTTTGCGGGTAGGGGCCAGCGTTTGGGATTGTAGGTGAACGTCCCATTTCGCGACTGGGTGTTTCACCTTGAGACAGTTGCCGGGGCTGCTTCGCAGCCCTTTCGCGGCACAAGGCCGCTCCTACACAGGAGACCGCGATCCCCTGTAGGAGCGGCCTTGTGCCGCGAAAGGGCCGCACAGCGGCCCCAGCACCCGTGAATGTGTGTCACACGACGTCTCACCCGATCTCAATATGCAACAGATCAACCCTGATTCTATTCACTCCCAATCCGGCAAAAGCCACCACTAGCTGGGCCTACCCGCCATCCGAGTCCTTTGGCACGCCCATTGCCCCAGCCCTGGTCACAACCATGACAAGAGGCACCGCCCCCATGCATTCCGAACTGCCGATCCTCCCCGCCACACGCGACTTCCTCGCACGCAAGCTCAGGATGCGCATCGGCGCCGACTGGCAGGACGCCGCCAGCGGTCGCACCATGACCTTGCGCAACCCGGCCACCGGCGAGGTCCTCGGCGAGGTGCCCGCGGCCGAGGCCCAGGACGTGGACCGCGCCGTGCAGGCCGCGCGCCAGGCCTTCGACAACTCGGCCTGGAGCCGCACACGCCCGCGTGAACGGCAGAACCTGCTGTGGCGCCTGGCC
This sequence comes from Pseudomonas sp. NMI760_13, assembly GCF_021283245.1. Taxonomy (NCBI): domain Bacteria; kingdom Pseudomonadati; phylum Pseudomonadota; class Gammaproteobacteria; order Pseudomonadales; family Pseudomonadaceae; genus Pseudomonas; species Pseudomonas sp. NMI760_13. The sequence goes on from NZ_JAJSRC010000032.1 coordinate 60,257, forward strand.
GACCTGATGCAGCGCGATGCCCGGGAGCTGGCCGAGCTGGAATGCCTGAACAACGGCAAGAGCGCCGCCGTGGCCCAGGTGATGGACGTGCAACTGGCCATCGATTTTTTGCGCTACATGGCCGGTTGGGCCACCAAGCTCGAAGGCAGCACGGTCGAGCCCTCGCTGCCGCTGATGCCCGACGATGAGTTCCACGGCTTCATCCGCCGCGAAGCGGTCGGCGTGGTCGGTGCCATCGTCGCCTGGAACTTCCCGCTGCTGCTGGCCTGCTGGAAGCTCGGTCCGGCCCTGGCCACCGGCTGCACCGTGGTCCTCAAGCCTGCCGACGAAACCCCGCTGACCGCGCTGAAGCTCGCCGAACTGGTGAGCGAGGCCGGCTACCCGGATGGCGTGTTCAATGTGATCACCGGCACCGGGCTGAACGCCGGCGCCGCCCTGAGCCGCCACCCGGGCGTGGACAAGCTGACCTTCACCGGCTCCACCGAGGTCGGCAAGCTGATCGGCAAGGCCGCCATGGACAACATGACCCGCGTCACCCTGGAGCTGGGCGGCAAGTCGCCGACCATCGTCCTGCCCGACGCCAACCTGCAGGAAGCCGCCGCCGGCGCCGCCACCGCGATCTTCTTCAACCAGGGCCAGGTGTGCTGCGCCGGTTCCCGGCTGTACGTGCACCGCAAGCACTTCGACAACGTGGTGGCCGATATCGCCGGCATCGCCAACGCCATGAAGCTGGGCAACGGCCTGGACCCGACCGTGCAGATGGGGCCGCTGATCTCGGCCAAGCAGCAGGACCGGGTCACCGGCTACATCGACCTGGGCCGCGAACTGGGCGCGACCATCGCCTGCGGCGGCGAAGGCTTCGGCCCGGGCTACTTCGTCAAGCCGACGGTGATCGTCGATGTCGACCAGCGCCACCGCCTGGTACAGGAGGAGATCTTCGGCCCGGTGCTGGTGGCCATGCCGTTCGACGACCTCGACGAGGTGGTGCGCATGGCCAACGACAACCCCTACGGGCTGGGCGCGAGCATCTGGTCCAACGACCTCGCCGCCGTGCACCGGATGATCCCGCGGATCAAGTCCGGGTCGGTGTGGGTGAACTGCCACAGCGCACTGGACCCGGCGCTGCCGTTCGGCGGCTACAAGCTCTCCGGCGTCGGCCGCGAGATGGGCGCGGCGGCGATCGAGCACTACACCGAGCTGAAGTCGGTGTTGATCAAGCTCTGAGTCTTCCTGCAGCGGCCTCTTCGCGGGTAAACCCGCCCCCACAGGGATCGAGCGAATCCTGTGGGAGCGGGTTTACCCGCGAAGAGGCCGGAACAGCCCCTACAGAACACACAATAAAAACATGGAGCACACCATGACGCACAAGCTCGTCTGCACATTGGCCCTGCTGCTGGCCTCTCCCCTGACCCAGGCTCATGAACTCTACAACAACGCCGGCACCACCCTGGACGCCAACCTCGAGGCCCTGTTCGGGGTATTCCACAGCGACGAAAGCTTCGACCAGTTCGGCAACCGCCGCCCCGGCAGCAGCAATTGGCGCGAGGGCTACGTCAAGTACGGCCTGAGCGCCAGCCAGGCCCTGGCCGACAGCGGCACGCTGTACGGCGCCTTCAGCCTGCTCAGCTCGGCCACCTGGGGTGATGGCGACGCCGCCGGCTTCACCCTCGGTGACGAACGTCGCACCGGCATCGAGGACGCCTACCTGGGCTGGCGCTCGGGCAACCTGTTCCCGGCCCTCGGCGAAGATGGCATCGACCTCTCCGGCGGTCGCCAGGTCATCACCCTGGGCGACGGCTTCCTGATCCAGGGCGACCCGGTCAATGCCGGCAATGTCGACCTGGGCGCCGATTTCGACCGCGGCGGCGCCTACTACCTGGCGGCGCGCAAGGCCTTCGACCGCACCGCCGTGTTGCGCCTGGGCGGCAAGCAAGGCTGGCGTGGCGACCTGATGTGGCTCAAATCAGACAACCCGTTCCAGGCCGACACCGCCATGGCGGTGGCCAACCTCGAACATGTCAGCGATGCGGGCACCGTGGGCCTGAGCTGGATCCACGGCCTGGATGTCGACCGCCGCTACGCCGAGATCCTCGGCCTGGAACACCGCGACGGCATGGACACGGTGAGCCTGCGCGGGCGTGGCAACCTGGGGGTGAAAGACCTCGAGCTGGCCGCCGAATACGTCACCCAGGACCGCACCGGCGGACGCGAAAACGCCTGGTACCTGGAGGGCAACTGGACGTTCTCCGAGCTGCCCTGGGCGCCCACCGCCACCTACCGTTACAGCCGCTTCTCCGAGCATTTCGACCCGCTTTTCTATGGCCTGAGCCGAGGCTACGGCACCTGGTTCCAGGGCGAAGTGGCGGCCAACTACGCCGGGCCCTTCAACAGCAACACCCAGGTGCACCATGTGGCGCTCAAGGCCACGCCGCGGGAGGGCCTGACCGTGGGGGCGCTGTACTTCGACTTCGACACGCTCAAGACCGACCAGGGTAACCTGGGTGGGCGCGAGGTGGACCTGTATGTGGAGTGGATGGTCGACGAGCACTGGCTGATCAGCCCGCTGGTGGGGTTCTATACCCCGCAGCGCAGTGCGCAGGATGGCGGCGTGCAGTTGGGTGGCCGGGATAGGGGGACCTATCTGCAACTGGTGGTCGGGACCTTCTTCTGATTCCAGATTATGGGGCCGCTGCGCGGCCCTTTTCGCGGCACAAGGCCGCTCCTACACAGGAGACCGCGATCCTCTGTAGGAGCGGCCTTGTGCCGCGAAAGGGCTGCGCAGCAGCCCCACAGTCTCAAGGACACCCCTGCTCCAACAACCACCGCCGCACCATCATCTGCTGCTGTGCAGGCCGATCACGCAACAACGCCTGCAGCGACAGCCCCGCCTGCACCCCACGGACCACGGGCGCCAACTCAACCCCTTGCAAGTGCCACACCCCCAACGGCTGGTCTGCCGTCACCACCACCTCGGCCTCCTCCACGAAGCCATTACGCAACACCGGCCGACGCTCCACCGTCACAGCGCTCCAGGTGGCCTGGGCATGGATCGGCTGCGTATCCGGCCATTCGCGGCGCGCAGCCCAGAACGCGGCCGTCGCCCGCGACTGCTCCTGATCGTAGAAATCCCGGCCAATACGGGCAAAGCGCAGGAACAGCTGCTCAATCCGTTCCTGGTGAAAGCGCAGCGCCTGGGCCGCGTACTCAGGCCGCTGCAACAAGGTGTTGATCACCACCGGCGCCTGCAAGGCCGATGACAACGACTGGAAGATCCCGTTACCCGACAGCGGGTCTACCGCCATCGCCGCATCCCCCACCCGCAGCCAATCATCGCCTGCGCAGGCGCCGGCCAGGATCGCGGTGCTGCTACGGGCATGCACCTGCGCAGGGGCGAAGGCCTGCTCGCCGAACAGTTGCTCCACCAGCGCCGAACCACGCCGACGCTCGGCACAGTATTCGGGCAAGGCCGCCTTGCCCGGCAGCTGTGCCGCCGTCGCATCCAGCGTCACCTGCCAGTAGCAGCGGCCATCGGCCAGTCGCGCCATCCAGGCCCAGCCGTCGTCCAGGCTCTCCACCGCCGAGGCCGGCGTGCCGGGCGCTGCCTGCCAGAGGTTGAGCAGGCTGACGGTCTCCGGTCCGCGCAGGCGACCTTCGCTCAACGGCGCCTGGCGACCACGGGCCTCGACCAGGAAGTTACCGTGCAAGGTGCGACCGTCGTCCAGGTGTAACCGGTACCCCTGCCCCCGCGCCACCTCGCGCACACGCCCTTCGACCAGCTCGACACCGGCGCGGCGCAGGTCGTCGCGCAGGGCCTGGTCGAAACGCTGGCGATCGAGCAGGCATTCCTGGTTCGGTTGCAGCCGCTCGCCGTTCCAGTGCACCTGACGCGCGGCCGGCGTGGTGGCCTCGGCCAGGGCGGCGCCCAGGCCGGCATGACGCAGGCCCTCCAGCACCCGCTGCGACACGCCTTCCACCGCGGCGAAGCGGCGCCAGTCGGACACCACCGTGACGGCATAGCCCATCCGCCGCAGCCCCAGCGCCGTGGCTGCGCCGGCAGGTCCGGCACCGAGTATCAGGATGCTCGATTCAGACATTGATCAGCCCCTTGCGCTCAGGGCCGGCGAACGCCGCGTGGGTTTTCAGCCACCGCAACAGCGCCTCCCGGGTCATGCCGGGCTCCTCGCGCAGCAGGGCCGCCACCCGGCCGCTGAATGCGGCGCAGGCCAGGCTGGCTCCTGCCCCGCCATCGCTGCCGACCGCCGCGCCGAAATCGGCCTGGGCCGTGTCCAGCCACGACCACTGCCCGGCAGCGCAGCGGGCATCGCCGGTCACGCGGATGACCCCGGGGTAGCTGGCCGGGTACACCGGCTCGCCCCGCGCCGGACTGGAGGCGCACAGCAGCACCCCGGCGGCCACGGCTTCGGCACAGGCCTGGCGCAGCACCGGGCGGTCCTGGCGCAGGCCCAGGCTCAGGTTGACCACGCTCGCGCCGGCCTCCACCAGCCACAACAGACCAGCCGCCACCTGCAAGGCACTGGTGCTGCCCTGCCCGGCGAACACCTGGGCCAGCAGCACGGGCTGGGCGCCGGACTCGGCGCGCAGCCGCGCCAGCACGGCGCTGCCATGGCCCAGGGCGTCCGGCAGCGGGTCACCCTCGCGCAACATGCCCTCTTCGAGCCAGAAGCGACGCGCATCCAGCAGGCCGGCCGCCTGCTCCGGCGAGCAGCCGCTGTCGATCACGCCGATGCACGGTTCAGCGGCCATGGTCGGCGGGCTCCTTGCTGCGCAACTGTCCGTCCAGCAGTTCTAGGTGCAGGTCGGCATCGGCGAGGGTCGAGGCGCGGTGGCTGATGAGAATCCGCGTGCGCCCGGCGAACAGCTGGTCAATGGCGGCGATCACCTCGCGCTCGGTGGCTTCATCCACCGCCGAGGTGGCTTCGTCCAGCACCAGGATCGCCGGTTGCTGCAGCAGCGCCCGGGCGATGGCGATGCGTTGCTTCTGCCCACCGGACAGCTGCTGGCCACGCTCGCCCAGCAAGCCGTCGAGCCCCAGCGGCAGGCTCTGCACCAGGCTCTCCAGACGGGTCAGGCGCACCACCCGCTCGAGGTCGTCACGGCTGGCCTGGGGCGTGCTGTAGGCCAGGTTCTGCGCCAGGGTGCCGCGAAACAGCACGATGTCCTGGCTGACCACGGCGATGCGTCGCCGCAGGGCCTGCAGGTCGAGCTCGCGCAGGTCGACGCCATCGAGCAGGATGCGCCCGCCATCGGGGTCGTAGAAGCGTTGCAGCAGGTCGATCAGCGTCGACTTGCCGACGCCGGAGGCGCCACTGATGGCGACCTTGGCCCCGGCCGGCAGACTGGCATCGACCTTGTCCAGCACCTTGCCCTGGCGCCCGTCGTGGGCGAAGCACACCGCGTCCAGGCGCAGCTCGCCGGGCCCCTGCGGCATGGGCCTGGGATCATCCGCCTCGCGCACCGCGACCGCCTCCTGCTTGAGCTCCATCACCCGGCCCAGGCTCACGGCCATCCGCTGCACCGCCACGTACAGGCCCAGCAGGCTCTGCACCGGGCCGACGGCCATGCCCATGTAGGTGGAGAACGCGATCAGCGCACCCAGCTGCCAGGTCCCCTGGATCACCCACCAGCCGCCGACCAGGAATGCGCACGCCCGGCACCAGGAGGTCAGGGTGCCGGGCACCGCCTGGGTGAAGAACTCGGTGACCTGCACCTTGAGCAACTGCCCCATGTAGCCCTGGCCCAGCCGGTCGAGGCGTTCGGCCTCGCGCTGCTGTTGGCCGGCGGCCTGGATGAACTTCATCGCCGGCAGCGTCTCGACCAGGAACGACGACACGTCCGCCGAGCGCTCGCGCAGGCTGCGCACCTCGCGCTCGACCTTGCGCCGCATCCAGCGCAGCCACAGCACCTCGATCGGAATCAGCAGCGCCAGCAGCAGCGACAGCTGCCAGGACAGCATCAGCATCAGGGCCACGGCGCCGACCAGGCCGATCAGCGCCGACACCGCCGAGAACAGCGAGTCCACGGCAAACCGCTGGATCTCGGCGACATCGCCGTCCAGCCGCGACAGGATGTCGCCGGTGCGCCGCCGGCCGTAGAAGGTCGGCGACAGCCGTTGCAGGTGGCGGTACAGGTCATCGCGCAGGGCGAACAGGATGCGCCCGGACAGCCGTGTATGCAGGTAGCGGTTGACCCCGGCCAGCACGGTGCCGAGCAGGCCGGCGACGATCATGATTGCCGCCATGTGCCAGAGGGTCTGGTAGTCCTTGGCCAGCAACCCCTCGTCGATCAGCGTCTTGACCAGCCAGGGTTGCGCCAGGGCCAGCAGCGAGGCGCCCAGGGACAGCGCCAGCAGCACGCCGATGGCGCCACGGTGTGGACGCACGAAGCCATACAACCAGGCCAGCGCCTGACGCATCAGCGCCGGGTCGCTGGATTCGATCAGCCGGGAAAACAGTCCGCCCATGGCTCAACCACGCAACTGCTTGAGCTTGCGGTACAGCGTCGCGCGGCTGATGCCCAGGGCCTCGGCCGCGGCCGAGACATTGCCCTGATGGCGGGCCAGGGCAGCGCGGATCAGCTCCAGCTCGTTGTCGCGCAGGCTGCCGGACGGCGCGGCGCCACTGGCCAGTTCATCGAGCAGGCAGTCGGTGAGATGGTCGAGGGTCAGCACCTGCTCGCCCTCCTCGCGCATCGCCAGGGCAGTACGCACCACCATCTCCAGCTGGCGGATGTTGCCCGGCCAGTCGAAGTTCTCCAGCAGCGCCACCAATGGTGCATCGAGGCTGACGCCCCTGGCCCCGGACTTGTCCAGCAGGCCCTGGATGAGCGTCGCCAGGTCGTCGCGCTCGCGCAGTGCCGGCAGGCGCAGGGATACACCGTTGACCCGGTAGTAGAGGTCTTCGCGGAACTGCTGGTCGGCGACCAGGCGCTTGAGATCGCGGTGGGTGGCGCAGATCAGCGCCACATCGATGTCCTGCTCCTCGCCGGCCCCCAGCGGCGCCACCCGGCGCTCCTGCAGGACACGCAACAGGCGCGCCTGCAAGGCCAGGGGCATGTCGCCGATCTCGTCGAGGAACAGCGTGCCGCCATGGGCCTGCATCAGCCGCCCGACCATGCCGCCACGGCGCGAGCCGGTGAAGGCGCCCTCGCGGTAACCGAACAGCTCGGACTCGATCAGGCCCTCGGGAATCGCCGCGCAGTTGACCGCCACGAACGGCTTGTCGGCCCGCGGGCCGGCCTGGTGCAGGGCACGGGCGGCGACTTCCTTGCCGGTACCGGTTTCGCCCAACAGCAGCACCGGCAAGCCATTGGCCAGGCCCTGGCGGGCCATGCGCAAGGCTCGGGCCAGGCGGGCATCGCCGCCGGCCAGGGCCTCCAGGGCCTGGGCCTTGGCCGGCTCAGCCGGCTTGGTGGTGAACGCCGGACCACTGACGCGGCCATGCCGTGGCAACTGCAAGGCGCGGAAGAAGAATTCGCCCTTGGCGGTCTGCACGCTGCTGACACCGCCCTGCCACAGGCGGGCAATGAATGCCGGCGAACGCTCGCCCAGCAGGTCGCTGCTGCGCCGCCCAAGCAGCGTCTGGCGAGACATCTGCAGCAGTTGGCAAGCATTGTCGTTGGCCGCCAGCACCTCGCCTTCCAGGCTCAGCGCCAGCAGGCCCTGCCAGGCACTGGCCAGGTACTGCGGCCGACTATGGAAGGCCAGCACCAGGTGCTCGGGGTGATACAGCCCGAACAATCGGCTTTCGATATTGCCGGCGGCCAGCAGCAGCGTGGAGAGGCTGTCCTGGGGCTGGGCCATGACGCCTTCACGGGTCACATCAAGCACACCGATCACTTCGCCACGCGGATCGCGCAGGGGCACCGAAGTGCAGGAGAACGGGCTGAGCCGGTCCAGGTAGTGCTCGCCGCAGTTGATCAGGGTCGGCTGGCCCTCGACCACCGCCGTGCCGATGGCGTTGGTGCCGCGCAGGGCCTCGCTCCAGCAGCTGCCCGGGTGCAGGTCGCGCAGGCCCTCGCGCTCGAGTGTCTGCTTCTGGCCCTCGATGGCCAGCACATTGGCCTGGGCGTCGCCGAGGATGACGATGCCGCTCTTGCCCTGGCGCTTGACCAGGTAATCCAGTTCGGGGGTGACCGCGTCGATCAGCAGGCGGTTGTGCTCCAGCAGCGCACGCAGGTCCAGGCCATGGCGGATGCCCAGGCCTACCTGCTCGCCCTGCAGGCAGTCCAGGCCGTGGCCGAGGCTGCGGCGCCAGGAGGCGTCGATCTCGTCACGCAGCATGCCGGAGGGCAGCTCGCCTTCGCTGGCCAGCTTCAGGCGGACCAGGCGGGATTGCTGCAGCGGGTCGTTGGCGTTTGTTGTTGGAAGTTGTCGCGCCATTGCGTGCTCCAGGGGTGCCCCGCTCAGGCGGGGCAATGGGCATCGGTTTTTTCGGCAGTGTGCGTCAGAATTCGTTGGCAGTCATCTAGTACGCGCAAGCCACGCCAGCAGCCGTGGACCTTGCAATCCCCCCGCCGCACCGAGACAATGCGAGCAATTACCATTTACATCATGGATCCCGCTCTATGTCGACGCTCGACCGCTCGGCGCTGCACCAGCTGTACAGCGAGAACAACGGCTGGTTGAAAAGCTGGTTGCGCGCGCGCCTGGGCAATACCGCCGATGCGTCCGACCTGGCCCACGACACTTTCCTGCGGGTCATGACCGCCCGCAACCAGGCGCCCATCCGCGAGCCGCGCAGCTACCTCAGCGCCATCGCCCGCGCACTGCTGATCGACAAGGTTCGCCGCCGCGCCATCGAGCAGGCCTACCTGCAGGCCCTGGCCCTGCGACCCGAACCGGTCGAGGTGTCGCCGGAGATTCGCCTGTCGATCATCGAGATGCTGGTATCGGTCGATGCAATGCTCGACGAGCTCGGCCCCAGGACCCGCGACATCTTCCTCGCGGTGCAACTGGAAGGGCTGACCTATGCGGCGGTCGCCGAACGCTTCGACGTCTCGGTGACCACGGTGAAGAACCATCTGATCCGGGCCATGACCCGCTGCCTGCTGGTGGTCGAGAGCTGAGGGCCCGGGCTATGGATATGAAGACACTCGAAGCGGCCGCGACCTGGTACGTGCAGCTCAATGACGGTGATACCGACACTGCACGGACCCAGGCCTGGCAGACGTGGCTGGCCGCAAGTCCGGCGCATGCCGAAGCCTGGACGCGAGTGGAGAAGCTTCAGCGACAATGGGCAATGGTGCCACGCCAGGCCGCGCTGTCGGGTTTGGGCGCGGCCCAGGCGCAGCGCCGCGAGGTGCTGAAAGTACTGGGCATGCTGCTGGCCGTCGGCGGCGGCACCTGGCTGGCCAGCGAGCAGGTGCCCTACCGCGCCCTCCTCGCCCAGCAGCGCACCGGCAGCGGCGAACGGCGCTCGCTGCGCCTGGACGACGGCTCGCAACTGGAACTGAACGTCGACACCGCGCTGGATGTGCGTTTCGATGCGCAGGTACGGGCGATCCAACTCTATCGCGGCGAGATCCTGGTCAGCACCGCCAGCGACCCCGCCCGGCGCCCGTTTATCGTGCACACCGACAACGGCAGCGTGCGGGCGCTGGGTACGCGGTTCAGTGTGCGGCAGCTAGCGGAGCAGACACGGGTCGGTGTGTTGCAGTCGGCCGTCGAGATTCGGCCCAAGCACCATCTCGACCAGGTGCTGCGCCTGGACGCAGGGCAACAGGCCGGCTTCGACCGCGACACGTTGGCCCGCGCCCAGCCCCTGCCCGCCGACTCGACGGCCTGGGTCCAGGGCATGCTCAGCGTCAACGACTGGCGCCTGGGTGACTTCATCGACGAGCTGGGCCGCTACCGAAGCGGGGTGCTGCGCTGCGCCCCGGCCATTCGCGGCATGAGCATTTCCGGCTCGTTCCGTATCGACGACACCGATATCGCCCTGGCGAACCTGCCCAAATCCCTGCCGGTGAAGGTGCGCTACCTGAGCCGCTACTGGGTCAGCGTGGAGCCTGCCTGAGCGAAAAAAGTTTTCCGCAATCTTGCTGATTTCGATTCTCGTCCGTCCATGACACAAGCCGCGACGACAGCGACTTTCCGCCATGACACGCAAGGATCACCCAATGCCCGCTCCCCACCCCACCGCCCGCCTGCGCCTGGCCATCCGCCGGTTCGCCTTCGGCCTGTCCCTCGCCAGCGTGCCCTGCGCGCTGCTCGCGCCGGCCCATGCCATGGCCAGCAGCCAGAACACCTACCATATCGCCGCCGGCCCCCTGGGCAATGCGATCACCCAGTTCGGCGTGCAGGCGGGGGTAACCATCTCGTTCGACACCGAGCAGACCCGCCACCTCAACACCGCCGGACTCGACGGCAGCTACAGCGTCGAGGAAGGCCTGCTGCGCCTGCTCGCCAGCAGCGGGCTGCAAGCCCAGCGCCAGGGCAACGGCGGCTATGTGCTGGTGCCGGCCGACAATGGCGCGGCGATGGAACTGGGGCCGTTGACCATCGACGCCAACCGCCTCGATGCCACCAGCGAGGGCACCCAGTCCTACGCCGCGCGCGCGGTGACCATCGGCAAAGGCGTGCACAGCCTCAAGGAAACGCCGCAGTCGGTCACCGTGATGACCCGCAAGATGCTCGACGACCAGAACCTCAATACCCTGGAGCAGGTGCTGGACAAAACCCCCGGCATCACCGTCTACGACTCGCCCATGGGCGGCAAGTACTTCTATTCCCGTGGCTTCAACCTCGACGGCCAGTACCAGTACGACGGCGTACCGCTGGATGTGGGCGGCAACTACGTGCAGGCCAACAGCTTCTCCAGCGACATGGCCTTCTATGACCGGGTCGAGATCCTCAAGGGCGCCGCTGGCATGATGAAGGGCTCAGGCTCCTCCGCTGGCGGCGTCAACTTCGTGCGCAAGCGCGGCCAGGACAAGGCCCACACCACGCTGACCCTGTCCGCCGGCACCTGGGACAACTACCGAGGCCAGGTGGACGTCGGCGGCCCGCTGAACGAATCGGGCACCGTGCGCGGCCGCGCCGTGGCGACCCTGCAGGATCGTCAGTATTTCTACGACAACGCCAAGCGCCAGGACCAGGTGCTGTACGGCGCCCTCGACTGGGACGTGACGCCCGACACAACCCTGGGCGTGGGCCTTGCCTATGAAGACGTCGACGCCTCGCCGTGCTATACCGGCCTGCCCCGTTATGCCGACGGCAGCGATCTGAAGCTGTCGCGCTCCACATGCCTGGGCGCCACCTGGAATGACCAGCAGAGCCAGCGCATCACCGGCTTCGCCGACCTCAAGCATCGCTTCAACGACGACTGGACGCTGAACTTCGCCTCGGTCTACACCCACAACAACCAGAACATCGAATACGGCTATTCCGAGGGCGCGGTGCCGGTCGGCGCCAGCAGCGCCGGAATGCGCCGTATTGTCGGCCGGTTCGATTACGACCAGGACGACTACGGCTTCGATAGCTACGTCGACGGCAAGTTCGAGGCGTTCGGCCTCGAGCACGAGCTGATCGTGGGCGCCAACGCCAGTCGGCAGAAGACCCACGACTACTTCGCGCTGATGCCACTCGGCGGCACCCAGAACCCCTTCGACCCGTCAGGGGCCTTCCCCCACCCGTCCAAGGACCAATTCCTGGCCAACCCCAGCCGTGGCGGCAGCGCGCCCAGCGACTCCACCACCAGCCAGTACGGCACCTACGCCACCCTGCGCCTGAAGCTGGCCGAGCCGCTGACCCTGGTGCTCGGCACGCGGGTGAGCTGGTACCGCAACCAGAGCGACTCCTACACCCAGGCCTGGGATTACTGGGTACACAACCGCAGCCAGGAAAACGGCCAGGTCACGCCCTTCGCCGCGGTGCTCTATGACCTCAACGATGAGTGGACCGCCTACGCCAGCTACGCCGATATCTTCCAGCCGCAGAGCAACCTGGTGAATGCCCAGGGCCAGGCCCTGCAACCCAAGACCGGCGCCAACTACGAGCTGGGCATCAAGGGCGAACTGTTCGGCGGCGCGCTCAACACCGCCTTCAACCTTTTCCGCACGGTCGAGGAGCACCGCGCCGAAACCGACTACGCCGCCACCTGCATGGGCTCGGGCGACCAGTACTGCTACACCGACAGCGGCAAGGTCCGCGCCCAGGGCTTCGAGGCCGAGGTCAGCGGCTCGCCCATCGAGCGCCTGGAACTGCTGGCGGGCTACACCTACACCCAGACCAAGTACCTGAGCACCATCAACCAGACCGACCCGACCGAGCTCAACTTTACCTCCAGCTTCATCCCGCGGCACATGCTCAAGGTCTGGGGCGACTACCAGCTCGACGGCGCGCTCGAGCGCTGGACGGTCGGTGCCGGGGTTTCCAGCCAGAGCGACAACTTCCGCCGCCAGGGCAACCTGAGCATCGAGCAAGCGGGCTACACGCTGTGGAGCGGCCGCGTGCAGTACCGCCTCGACGAGCACTGGAGCCTGGCGTTGAACGGCAACAACCTGTTGGACAAGCGCTATTACGCGACCATCGGGGCTGCTGGCTGGGGCAACCACTACGGTGAGCCGCGTAACTTCATGGTGACGCTCAAGGGGAGTTTCTGATGGGGGCAGGGACGGCGTTGTAAGCGCCAGGCCTTTCCAGGTGTTCGCCGCGAAGGCTTTTGCGCCTGTGAGATCGAGCGCCGCCCGCGCGGCGCATCGCGGCACAAGGCCGCTCACACATCTGTTGCAACGTACCGAACCTGTCAGGCCATGGTTGCCCGCCTTGGTGCATGTCTTGAGACAGGTGAAGCGGCAGTGGTGCCCACGCTGAAACCGCGTCGGACCAACAAGGCGGACCAGGTAATGGCACAGGACTGACTGGCCCGAAACAGATGTGGGAGCGGCCTTGTGCCGCGATGCGCCGCGCGGGCGGCGCTCGATCTCATAGGCGCTGGAAAGGTTGCGGCGGACACCTGGAGGCCCTCACTCGGTCAACAGCTCTTGCCCCCAAAGACCTTGAGAGGGCTGCCCGTAAGCACGCCAACGTTTCATCACCCGCGCTCTGCTCACGGCTTGAGGAAAGCCTCAACAGCGCTGACGAACCGCTCCGGCTGATCAGCCGCCATCCATTCGGGTGAAATAAAACCTACTGCAGGTGCCGCCTTAGAAACCGAGCGCGGCCTGCGTGACTTTCGACTTTCCTGCCGCCACCAGAAATTTTTAACCGCTCGCTTCGGTGCCTCAACAGATAGCTATCAATTTTACTAGTATCTATTTTCAGGTAGCAGTGGAATGTTTATGTGCCAGACCGTAACTGCCGGACGGACCTAAATGTCTATTGATTCGAAGCGCACCGCTGGCGAAATCTTGTCAGGCAATACTCTAAGCCGTGCACTACCAGACGTATCCGTTAGACAAAAATTCAGATGCAGCTCGCACATCACCACTCTGATAGCCGCTGAACAAAATCATTCGCCCTCGAGCCTGTTCAAGTCCGCACATCCACGACGATGCATTGTCTACTCCCCCTATGGTTGGCATAAAGGTGTATTGGCGCTGCTTGGCTTTAACGGCGAGCCCTTTGATCCTTTGACGCAGCGCTATCACTTAGGTCACGGTTATCGGGCGTTCAGCCCCTCATTAAAGCGCTTCAACAGCCCTGACAGCATTAGCCCTTTTGGTGCTGGCGGCCTAAATTCATATATTTATTGCTTGGGGGATCCAGTAAACAACAAAGATCCAGATGGACACATTACAGTTGGGCAGTTTATTACAGACACCGCCCGAACCATAAGAAATTTATTTAAGCACAAGAATGCGCAAAATGATTATCAGTTGATTGGGTTTCATGGTAGCGCTTCGATTTATGAGAAATCGTTAGCTGCGGGAATCGACCCTGGATATTTTGGCAAAGGTGCTCATGGAGACGGTTTCTACGTAACTGACGACTACAAACTGGCAACAGCTTACGCCGGCATGAGTGCATCCCGCACCCGGTCCAAGGCGCGCATTTACGGGGTATACATAAAGGACTTTAACAACCTCAAAAGAGGTAAGGATTTCGACTATGCCGCCGATTATAAAATAATGGTTTTCTTTGAAAGCTCATTTGACAAAATAAAAGTGCTGCCCACAAAAAAATCAGCGCTATTTCGCAGAAATTCATATTACGAGCGCAACACAGATTTAAACTCGAAGTCAAGCAATATACGAGTTGATGCCTGACCTGCGCGATATATAGCAAGTTAGAAAAACTCGTCAGTTGGGCGCGACGACTGCGAGGGCAATGAGTACTGTAGAATACGGTGCACATTCCTTTATAAACCTGCCTATCTGCATTCCGTCATGAGGCTAAGCGGTCCTTTTCGAACCGCCGGGCCCTGTTTCACACCTTCTTCAACATCCCCATATGCGCATCATCCATCAAGGCCTTGGCCATATCGCTCAGGTAGTGCGATGCCCAGACCAGCACCGGTTCGTTGTCCATCACACCAATGAGGGAAGCCCGGCGTGCGCTGTCGAGCAGCGCGGAAGCCTGCTCCATGGCATGGCTCGCGCAGTTGCCGGGTTCTACACGGAACAGGCGCGTGCCTTTGGTGGCGCCTTACAGGCAAGTGCAGCTGCCGACGGTCCAGCCGAGCTGGCCGTGGTCTGCAGGGGTTTCGTTGTCCATTTGCGAAATCCTCTCTCGTGAAACTAACCGTAACTCATTGATTTAGCT
>NZ_JAJSRC010000033.1:0-74639 GCF_021283245.1 Pseudomonas sp. NMI760_13
AATCCTGGCAAAGGGGGCTGCCAGGAAGTGTCAACCATGTCTCCGTACACGTGTCCACCATGTGTCCGGTCTCTACAGAAGGATCAAAAAGGAACCAAAAAATCCTCGCTCCATTCATCCGGCCCTGCGCTTCGCTCCGGGTCCCCTCACTCCGGCCTTGCTCCCGGGAGGACCGCGCTGAACGCCCCATCCTGGGGCGCAGCGCTTGACGGGCATCCATGCCCGTCACCTCCCTCCGCAAGGCCTGCGTTCGGCCTCCTGAAGTCGCAATTTGTGTCGCCTGGGATATCGCGCGCTTAGAAGCAAAAGCAAAAGCACAACGGCAACGGCAACGGCCTACGGTAGCGTTTATTTCGCCGCGTAGACGCCAGGATTGCACGGGAGCCGGATTGGGGAGCGCAAGGCGTGAGGGCTACTTGAACTTCGGCCCCGAGCGGGTATTCAAGCCTTTGGCCATGCGGTCGTACAGCACCACATTCACCGTCGCCGCCAGGTTCATGCAGCCTTCTGTCGGGATGTAGATCGTCTCTTCGCACCAGCCCCGCACGTCTTCACTCAACGAGCCATCCTCGGGCCCGAAGATGTAGATCGCCCGGTCCGGGTGGGTGTACTCAGGCAATGGCCGTGCGCCTTCCACCAGCTCCACGGCCACCGGGGTGCAGCCCAGGGGAATGATGCGCTGCAGGTCGTCGATGCCGATCAGCGGGATGTCGTAGTGCACACGCTTGGTGTCGGTGACGAAGTCGCGGGCGCGCTCATAGCGCTTGCCGGTGTAGAACACCGAATTGACGCCATAGCAGCCCGCGGCGCGCATCACCGAGCCTACGTTTTCCGCGGATTTTGGGTTGAACAGGCCGATGCAGCTGTACCGTTTGTTCGCCACGTGTCGGGGCCCTTCGCAAAAAAAGAGCGCGATTATACGGGCTTGACGGCACGCCGGGGGCGCGAATCGACGTTCAGTCCTTCTTCATCAGCGCGGCCAGGTTGGCGAACGGGTTGTGGGTGGCCACGGCGACTTTCGGCGTGCTCAGCGAGCCTTCGCTGAAATACTGCTGGTCGGTGTAGCGGGCGTGCTCGTTGTCGTGGCAGTACAGGCACAGCAACTCCCAGTTGGAGCCGTCCTGGGGGTTGTTGTCGTGGTTGTGGTCGCGGTGGTGCACGGTCAGTTCCGACAGGCGCTTGCCGGAGAACTCGCGGGTGCAACGACCGCAGACGTGGGGATATATCTTCAGCGCCTTGTCGCGGTAGCCCATTTCCTTGTCGCGCTTGGCGTCGGCGAGGATGCGGTCGAGGCGGGCGGTGGCGTCGGAGGTGGAGCTCATGGTGTTACCTTTTTTCTGATCAGGGCAATGACGGTTATGCCTTTGAGTCTAGCGCGCCTGTGGGGCGGGCGGACAGGCAAAATCGCGCCATTGGGCGTAGCCTGTAGGGAGGTTTCTGACAGGAGGCTGCCGATGTTGCATGCGATCCTCGCCGCGCTGTTGCTTGGCGCTGTATCCACGGCCGACGCCGCGGGCCAGCAGCGGCCGCTCACGACGGTCCCCGGGGCACCCGGCACCGCGACGCCGACACCTTACCCGCAGATCACCCCGAGCACGCCGCCCAAGGCCGGCGCCAACCGGCCGGGCGCGCCGCTGTTGCCGCCGATGCCGCTGCCGGGCCCACCCAAGGACCAGCCGTTGCCCGGGCTGAGCCAGGACCCGCCGAAGCCGCCTGACAAGGGGCGCTAGACCTGCTGTGCCAGGCGCTGGCCATCCTGCATGCGCAGGCGTTTTGACAAGGCCACGGCGAGGGCGCGGATGATCCGTGCGGCGATGCGCGGCGCTTCGTTGAGCATCTTTTCCAGCGCGTCCTTGCCCAGGGTCAGCAGTTGGCAGTCGCTGGCCGCCGCGCAGGTGGCCGAGCGGCGTTCGCCATCGAGCACGGCCATCTCGCCGAAGGCCCGGCCCTTGCGCAGGGTGGCGATCTCCACCTGGACGCCGTTGCCGTCGGTCTTGCGCACCGAGACCACGCCGCGATGGAGGATGCACATGAAAGTGCCGGCGTCGCCTTCGCTGAACAGGGTCTGGCCCTGGGCGACGGCGGTGAGGCTGAAGTAGCCGGCGGCGGCGAGGAAGTCACCGGGCTGCAGGGTGTCGAACAGGCCGCAGTCCATGAGCATGTCGCGGATCTCGGCGTTCAGGTGCTGGGTGTCGGGCATGTGTTGTTCTTCTTCGAATGTCTGGAAAGCGCCACAAACTGCTGGGTAGGTAGTGAGGCATCGTGGGAGCGGGGCAAGCCCGCTCCCACGTCAGCTTGACGCTATGACAACGAAAATCGCGTTTTACGCCACGCCCAGCTCATTGAAGACGAACGCATACTCCAGCGCCACGTCGCGCAGCCCCTGGTAGCGCCCGCTCATGCCGCCGTGGCCCGCGCCCATCTCGGTCTTGAGCAGCAGCAGGTTGTCGTCGGTCTTGCGCGTGCGCAGGCGCGCCACCCACTTGGCAGCCTCCCAGTACTGCACGCGGCTGTCGTTGTAGCCGGCGACCACCAGCAGCGCCGGGTAGGCCTGCGCCTTGACGTTCTCGTAAGGGGCGTAGGCCTTGATCCGTTCGTACACCTCAGGCTCCTCGGGGTTGCCCCATTCGTCGTACTCGGTGACGGTCAGCGGCAGCTCGGGGTCGAGCATGGTGTTGAGCACATCGACGAACGGCACTTCGGCGATGGCACAGCGGAACAGCTCGGGGCGCAGGTTGAGCACTGCGCCCATGAGCAGGCCACCGGCACTGCCGCCGCTGATCGCCAAGCGCTCGCGGCTGGTCACGCCTTCGGCGACCAGGTGTTCGGCGCAGGCGATGAAGTCGTCGAAGCTGTTGTGCTTGTGCTCCTGCTTGCCGGCCCGGTACCAGGCCTCGCCCAGCTCGCCGCCGCCGCGCACATGGGCGATGGCGAAGGCCACGCCACGCTCCAGCAGGCTCAGGCGAGCGTGGGAGAACCACGGGTCAAGGCTCTCGCCGTAGGCGCCGTAGCCGTAGAGGTAGAGCGGCACGCACTTGCCCTCGTCGACACGGCGGCGCACCAGGCTGATCGGCACCCGCGTGCCATCCTTGGCCACCGCCCACAGGCGCTGGCTGACGTAGTCGTCGGCGTCGAAGGCGCCGAGCACCGGGGTCTGCTTGAGTACCTGCTGGTCACCCGTGGCCAGCTCCAGCTGGCGCACCTGGGCCGGGCGGTTGAGCGCTTCGTAGCGCAGACGGATGCGCGTGCTGGCGAATTCCAGGCTGTCCTGAACGTAAAGGCTGTAGGCGGCGTCTGGCAGTTCCACGCGGTAGGCCGGCAGGCCTTGCGGGTGCACTTCGATGATCGGCAGGCCGCCTTCGCGCAGGCTCAGGGACAGCGCCGTGGCATTGAGGCTCACCCCTTCGAGCATGACGTCGTCGCGGTGCGGTACCAGCACCTGCCACTGCGTGCGGGTCGGCACGCTGTCGGCCGGCGCGTGGTACAGGGCGAAGTTGATGCCGTCCTGGTTGCTGCGCACGAACCAGCGCCACTGGCCGTCGAGCTGGCCGTGGTCGGGGAAGTATTCATGGCCTTCGACCCGCGGCGCCAGGCAGGTGAAATCAGCCTGTGGCGTGGCGGCATCGAGCACCCAGGCCTCGCTGGTGGTCTTGCTGTTGAGCAGCAGCACCAGCTGGCGCTCGGAGCTGGCGCGGTAGCAGTGCAGGAAGAAGCGTCCGTCGGACTCCTCGAACACCGTGATGGCGCCAGCCTCGCCCAAGGTGTGGCGGCGCAGGCGCCAGGGGCGGTGGGTGTCGTCCAGTTCGGCGAAGAACAGCGTCTGGCTGTCGTTGGCCCAGGTCATGCTGCCGTCGCAGTCGTCGAAGGGCAGGGCGCTCAGCGCGCCGCTGGCCAGGTCCTTGACGTACAGGGTGTAGATCTCGTCGCCGCTGGTGTCCAGGCTGTAGGCCAGCAGGCGGTGGTCGGGGCTGACGCTGAAGGCGCCGAGGGAAAGAAAGCCGCCATTGGCCAGGGCGTTGGGGTCGAGCAGCAGCTCTTCGCGGCTTTCATCGACGGTGTTGCTGTCGTCGGCCGGGCGCGGGCAGCGGTAATGACGCGGGTATTCGTCGCCCGCGGTGGTACGGGTGTAGTAGAGGTACGGGCCCCAGGGCGAGGGCAGCGACAGGTCGGTCTCGAGGATGCGGCCCTTGATTTCTTCGAACAGCTGTTCACGCAGCGGCGCCTGGTCGGCGAGGACGGCTTGCTGGTAGGCGTTTTCCGCTTCCAGGTAGGCCAGGACCTCGGGGGTGTCGCGCTGCTGCAGCCAGGCGTAGGGGTCGGTGCCTTCGGCCTGGCGGGCGATGGGGGGGCGGGGGGCATTCGGCATGGGAGAT
This sequence comes from Pseudomonas sp. NMI760_13, assembly GCF_021283245.1. Classification (NCBI taxonomy): domain Bacteria; kingdom Pseudomonadati; phylum Pseudomonadota; class Gammaproteobacteria; order Pseudomonadales; family Pseudomonadaceae; genus Pseudomonas; species Pseudomonas sp. NMI760_13. The sequence goes on from NZ_JAJSRC010000033.1 coordinate 4,374, forward strand.
CTCTTGGTTGGGGCCTCTGGCCTCTTCGCGGGTAAACCCGCTCCCACAGGTAAAGTGTTAGCCTGTGGGAGCGGGTTTACCCGCGAAGAGGCCCTGACAGGCTAGGGGCAGCCTGCGCCGGGAAAAGTGTTTATCATAGGCATCTCTTTGCCTGGCTTGCACCCACACCATGACCGAACACGACTATACCCTCGCCTGGGGCCTGTACGCCGTTGCCGCCCTGGGCTGCCTGCTGGTGGGCTTCAAGCTGACCGGCTGGATGTGGCGCTGGCTGCGCGAGCCGCTGCGGGTGATCATCGCCGTATTGCTGTTCTCGCCGACCATCGTCGACCCGGTCAAGGAAAGCTTCGCCCCGGCCATCGCCATCACCGCGCTGGACGTCGCCTTCAAGGTCGGCAACAACGCCTGGCGCGCCGCCTCCGACCTGGCCATGTACGGCATGCTCGCCTTTGCCCTGTACATCGTCTTCGTGCTGATCCGCTGGCCGCTGGAAAAGCGTGCCCGCGAGCGCCGAGCCCAGCGTGAGGCCGCCGCCCAGCGCCAGGCCAAGGAAGAAGACGAGGTCGTGGCCGAAGCGTCCCTGGCCGCCAACCGTCAAGACCGCTACCGCGACGATCCTCCGCCCGCCCCAGTACGCCGCTCCGGCCCCGGGCAGGGCCGCGTCGAACCCCGTCTTTAAGCCAGGAGCCGCAACATGTGCGAACTGCTGGGCATGAGCGCCAACGTCCCCACCGACATCGTCTTCAGCTTCACCGGCCTGATGCAGCGCGGCGGGCGCACCGGCCCGCACCGCGATGGCTGGGGCATCGGTTTCTACGAAGGGCGCGGCCTGCGTCTGTTCCAGGATCCGGCGGCGAGCAGCGAGTCGGAAGTGGCCAACCTGGTGCAGCGTTACCCGATCAAGAGCGAAGTGGTCATCGGCCATATCCGCCAGGCCAACGTCGGCAAGGTCTGCCTGTCCAACACTCACCCGTTCGTGCGTGAGCTGTGGGGCCGCAACTGGTGCTTCGCGCACAACGGCCAGCTGGGCGATTTCAGCGGCCAGCGCACGTTCTACCGGCCGATCGGCGACACCGACAGCGAAGCGGCTTTCTGCGACCTGCTCAACCGTGTGCGTGAAGCCTTCCCCGAGCCGGTCGAGGTCGAGCAGTTGCTGCCGGTGCTGGTCGAAGCCTGTGCCGGTTACCGTGGCCAGGGCGTGTTCAACTGCCTGCTCAGCGATGGCGACTGGCTGTTCTGCTTCTGCTCGACCAAACTGGTGCATATCACCCGCCGCGCACCGTTCGGCGCGGCGCGGCTGAAGGATGTCGACCTGATCGTCGACTTCCACACGCAAACCACCCCCAACGACGTGGTCACGGTGATCGCCACCGAGCCGCTGACCGAGAACGAGACCTGGAACCGCTACGAGCCGGGTCAATGGGGGCTGTGGCGGCATGGCGAGTGCATTGCCCACGGCCATAGTTAAGGACGCTCCATGTTCAGAAGTTACCTGCGTTTGCTGTTGTTCACCTTCGGCCTGCTGGCCGGTCTCCAGGTGCCGGGGCTGGTCAAGGACTACAGCCAGCGCGTCGAGGCGCACTTGCTCGAATCGCGCCAGGCGCTAGACGGCTTCCGCCAGACCGCGCAGCGTTTCTTCAACGGCGACCTGCAGGCGCTGGTGCGGCATTACCGGGGCAGCGACGATCCTGTGTTCAACAGCGATGCCAACAGCATCGAGAGCCTGTTGATTCGCAACCAGTTGCTCGAGCATGAATGGCAGGCCCTGCAAGGCTCGTGGGTGAGCCGCACCTGGCATGTGCTGGTGCAGCCGGAGCCGGCGCTGCGCGAGGAGACGCTCAAGGGCTACAGCTATCAGATCCTGCTGGTGCCCGAGGCGATTGGCTGGGGGATCGGCAGCGGGTTCGTGCTGGCGTTTGTGGTCGAGAGCCTGTTGTTGGTGATGGGTTGGGTGATTCTTGGCGGGCGGCGCAAGGTGGTGAAGGAAAGCTGGCGCTAGTTTTTCCGGCCCTGCACCAGCGTCGCTCAGACCAACACGATCCGCTGCCCGCCCACATCCCGCGCATAGCGCTCCAGCACCTGCCTGCACACGCCCACCACCTCGTCCACCAGCGCCACACCGGTCTGCCAGGCCACCACCAGCTCCAGGCTCGGCGGTGGCTGCAAGCCTTCCAGCAACACCAGCTCGCCACGGCTTAGTTCGCCATCCACCAATGCCGGCGGCAATGCGCCAATACCGAAGCCGTCGCGCAGCAGGCGGGTGATGGCCGCCACCGAGTTCACGCAGTTCAGGCGCGGCGCCTCGGCTCCGGCGGCCTGCAGCAGGCCGAGCACTTCCTGGTGCGGCCGCGAGTTCTTCGAGAAGGTGACGATGCGCTCGCGGGCCAGCTCCGCCAGCGAGGCGTAGGTACGGTGGTGCGGCGAGCCGGCGGCGACGATCCAGCCCATCGGGTAGCGCGCCAGGTCGTGGCTGCGGATCGACTGCTCGCGCAGCAGGTCGGTCTGCAGGATCACGTCGAGAAAACCCTTCTGCAGCTGTTCGCGCAGGTTCAGCGCGGTATCGGCCACCAGCTCGATCTCCACCTGCGGGTAGCGCTCGCCCAGCTCCGCCACCAGGGCGCTCATCCAGGTGTGGATGACCGTGTCCATCACCCCCAGGCGGATGCGCCCGGTCTTGGCCCGGTCGCTGTCCAGCGACTGTTTCATGGCCTTGGCGGTGTCGAGCATGCGTTCGGCGTACTCCAGCACCTTGGCGCCCTCTGGCGTCAGGCTGACCCCGCGGGAGTCGCGCAGCAGCAGTTTCACGCCCAGGTCGGCTTCCAGCGCGGCGATGCGGCTGGACACCGAGGCCTGGGTGGTGAACAGCTTCTCGGCGGTGAGGCGGAAGCTCCTGAGCCGGGCGACCCAGACGAAGGTTTCGAGGAAACGAAGGTTCATGATCAGTTTTTCTTGTTCCAGACAGGCGGTTTTTCTCGTTGGACGCAGGCGACGCGGCCTCTGAACATGAAGCCCAGGCCGCGACGCCCGACGTCGCCCATAGAACAATACCAACAAGCCGAGGCAACCATGAACCCGACCGGCGTGCAGCAGCAGGCCCCCGCCCGAACCTCGAGCGGCCCCTTCGCCTGGTACCGCGACATCGACTCCCAGCAACGACGCACCTTCTGGAGCTGCAAGATCGGCTACGGCCTGGACGGCATGGATACCCAGATGCTGAGCTTCGTCATCCCCACCCTGATCATGCTGTGGGGCATCAGCACCGCCGAGGCCGGGTTGATCCACACCAGCACGTTGATCGCCTCGGCCCTGGGCGGCTGGATCGCCGGCATCCTCTCCGACCGCATCGGTCGGGTGCGCACCCTGCAACTGACGGTGCTGTGGTTCGCCTTCTTCACCTTCCTCTGCGGCTTCGCCCAGAGCTACGAGCAGTTGCTGATCGCCCGCACCCTGATGGGCTTTGGTTTTGGCGGCGAATGGACCGCTGGCGCGGTGCTGATCGGCGAGGTGATCCGTGCCCAGGACCGCGGCAAGGCGGTGGGCATGGTGCAATCGGGCTGGGCCATCGGCTGGGGCCTCACGGCGATCCTCTATGCCCTGCTGTTCTCCTGGCTGCCGGCCGAGCAGGCCTGGCGCGCGCTGTTCCTGCTGGGCCTGCTGCCGGCGATCTTCGTGATCTTCGTCCGGCGCCTGGTCAAGGACCCGGAGATCTACCGTCAGGCCAAGGCCGTGGAACAGGCCGAGGCGCCTGCGCAGTTCTACGAGATCTTCGCCCCCGGCATGCTCTGGACCACGATCCGCGCTTCCTTGCTGACCACCGGTGCCCTGGGCGGCTACTACGCCATCACCTCGTGGCTGCCGACCTTCCTCAAGAACGAGCGCGGTCTGAGCGTGCTGGGCACCGGCGGCTACCTGGCGATGGTCATCGTCGGCTCCTACATCGGCTACGTGGTCAGCGCCTACCTGTGCGACCTGCTGGGGCGCAGGAAAAACTTCATCCTGTTCGCCGTGGGCTCGTTCGTCATCGTCCTGCTCTACACGCAGATGCCGGTCAGCGACGGGGTGATGCTGTGGCTGGGCTTCCCCCTGGGCTTCTTTGCCTCGGGCATCTTCAGCGGCATGGGCTCATTCCTCACCGAATTGTTCCCGACCCGGATCCGCGGATCGGGGCAAGGCTTCTGCTACAACATCGGCAAGGTGGTCGCGGCCATGTTCCCGCTGCTGATCGGCCTGCTCGGCGAGAAAGTGCCGTTGGGCCTGGGAATTGGCGCCTTTGCCGCGGTGTCCTACGGTGTGGTGATCGTGGCGGCCCTGAGCTTGCCGGAAACCCGCGGCAAAGCACTCCAGGCGCGCTAAGGTAGGCACCATGAACATTGATACGGAGGTCCGCCAGGTGAAACGCCTGCTACTCAATTGCGACATGGGCGAGAGCTTCGGCAACTGGCGCATGGGCCAGGACGCCAAGGTCATGCCATTCATCGACTGCGCCAACATCGCCTGCGGCTACCACGCCGGCGACCCGGGCACCATGCGTCGCACCGTGGCCCTGGCCCTGGAGCACCGGGTGGCCATCGGCGCGCACCCGGCCTACCCGGACCTGATGGGCTTCGGCCGCCGCTCCATGGCCTGCAGCAGCGACGAGATACGCGACCTGCTGCACTACCAGATCGGTGCCCTGGATGGTATCTGCAAGGTGCTCGGCGGGCGGGTGGCCTACGTCAAGCCCCACGGCGCGCTGTACAACGACATGATGGCCAACCCGGACATCCTGCGCACCGTGCTCGAAGCGGTGGCGGCGTTCGACAGCGGCCTGCCGCTGATGCTCATGGCTACCGCCGACGACAGCGCCGCCCAGGCCCTGGGCGACGAGGTCGGCGTGCCGCTGTGGTTCGAGGCCTTCGCCGACCGTGGCTACACCGCCAGCGGGCACCTGATGTCGCGGCGCCTGCCGAACGCAGTGCACCACGATCCGGCGCTGGTGGTCGAGCAGGCCTTGCGCCTGGCCAAGGGCGAGGCCCTGGTGGCAGACGACGGCAGCGACGTGCGCTTGAACGCCAGCACCCTGTGCGTGCATGGCGACAACGACGGCTCGGTGGCCGCCGTGCGCCAGATCCGCCAAGCCCTGGATGCACTGGAGCAAGCATGACGCCACGTATCGAAGCGGTGGCCATCGACAGCCTGATGGTGCGGCTGTTCGATGCCATCGATGAAGGCAACATGCCGTGGATCCTCGCCGCCAGCCAGCGCTTGCGGGAGGCTTTCGGCCAACAGTTGATCGACCTGGTGCCGTCCTACACCACGCTGATGGTGCAGTTCGACCTGGCGCCGGGCGAGGCGCGCCAGCGTATCCAGCACGCGCTGGAGGGCCTGCGGCCGGATGCCGGCCAGGCCGGGCGTCGGCATGAGATCCCGGTGTGGTACCACGCCAGTGTCGGCCCCGAGCTGCCGGTGCTGGCCGCGCGCGGCGGGATGAGTGAGGCCGAGGTGATCCGCCTGCATTGTGGTCGCGACTACCCGGTGTTCGCCCTGGGTTTCGCGCCGGGCTTCGGCTTCATGGGCCTGGTCGACGAACGCCTGGCCACGCCGCGCCTGAGCACCCCGCGCAAGCGCGTGGCAGCGGGCAGCGTCGGCATCGCCGAACGCCAGACTGCCGCCTATCCCGCCGTGTCGCCGGGCGGCTGGAACCTGATCGGTCGCACGCCGGTGCGCCTGTTCGACCGCGAGCGCGAGGGCTACAGCTTGCTGCAACCTGGTGATCGGGTACGTTTCGTGGCCGTTGAACGGGCCGAATTCATCAACCTGGGCGGTGATGACAGCCCGCTGGAGGCCCAGGCATGAGCCAATTGAGAGTCGAGGCCAGCACCGCGTTGTGCCTGTTGCAGGATGCCGGGCGTTTCGGTGTGCGGCACCTGGGCGTGACCCAGGGCGGCGCGCTGGACTGGGTGGCGATGCGTTGGGCCAACTGGCTGCTGGGCAATGCCCTGGACAGCGCCGTGGTGGAGATCGCGCTTGGCGGCTTCAGCGTGGTTGCCGAGCAGGACTGCGTGCTGGCGCTGGCCGGGGCCGACCTGGATGCGCAGGTCAACGGGCAGGCCGTGGCGCCCTGGACCCGCTTCAACCTGGGCAAGGGCCAGCGCCTGACGCTGCGTCAGCCTCGTCAGGGGGTACGTGCTTACCTGGCGGTGCCGGGCGGGTTTGTGGGCGAGCCGGTGCTGGGGAGTTGTTCTACCGTGGTACGGGAAGAACTGGGTGGTTTAGACGGCCAGGGCCGGGCGTTGGTGAAGGGCGAGGTGCTGCACGCTGCCGGGGCAGTCGTGGGGCAAGTCCGCTCCCACGTGCCTGAAGCGCTGCGACCGGTGTATGCCGAGAAGCCGGTATTGGACCTGGTGATGGGCGCGCAGATCGGTGATTTTGGCGGCACCAGTCTGTTCGAGGCGTTCAACCGTGACTGGACGCTGGACAGCCGGGCTGATCGCATGGGTATTCGCCTGCTTGGGCCACAGCTGGTCTACCAGGGCGCGCCGATGATCTCCGAGGGGATCCCGCTCGGCGCCGTGCAGGTGCCGCCGGACGGGCAGCCGATCGTGCTGCTCAATGATCGGCAGACGATCGGTGGGTATCCACGACTGGGGGCGTTGACGCCGTTGGCGCTGGCGCAGTTGGCACAGTGCATGCCGGGGTCTGCGGTGCGGTTTCGGGCGGTGGTGCAGGACGAGGCTTGGCGGGAGCAGCAGCTATACCTGCTCCGTTGGCGGTGAAGCTGCTGGCCCTTTCGCGGGTAAACCCGCTCCCACAGGTCCGATACAGCCCCCGAGAGTGGCGCTGTACCTGTGGGAGCGGGTTTACCCGCGAATAGGCCAGAACAGGCAACATCACTTGGACAGGTAACGCATCCCGTCTTCCAACCCCTGCAAGGTCAGCGGAAACATCCTGTCCTCGATCAGGTCCCGCACCAGATGGGTCGAAGCGGTGTAGTCCCAGGCCTGTTTGGGATACGGGTTGATCCAGATGATCTTCCTGAACTTCTCCATGAAGCGCTGCATCCACACATACCCGGCCTCTTCGTTCCAGTGCTCGACGCTGCCACCCGGCTGGGTGATCTCGTAGGGCGCCATGGCCGCGTCGCCGACGAACACCACCTTGTAGTCGTCACCGTACTTGTGCAGCAGGTCGAAGGTGGAGAAGCGCTCGGAAGTCCGGCGCAGGTTGTTCTTCCACACCGACTCGTAGATGAAGTTGTGGAAGTAGTAGTACTCCAGGTGCTTGAACTCGGTCTTGCAGGCCGAGAACAGTTCCTCGCAGACCTTCACGTGGGCGTCCATCGAACCGCCGATGTCGAACAGCAACAGCAGCTTGACCGTGTTGCGTCGCTCGGGGCGCATCTGGATGTTCAGCAGGCCTGCGTCACGGGCGGTGTGGTCGATGGTGCCGTCGATATCCAGCTCCTCGGCGGCGCCTTCGCGGGCGAACTTGCGCAGGCGGCGCAGGGCCAGCTTGATGTTGCGCGTGCCCAGCTCGACCTGGTCGTCGAGGTTCTTGTACTCGCGCTGGTCCCACACCTTCACCGCCTTGCCCTGGCGCTTGCCGGCCTCGCCGACGCGGATGCCCTCGGGGTTGAAGCCGCCGGAGCCGAACGGGCTGGTGCCGCCGGTGCCGATCCACTTGTTGCCCCCGGCGTGGCGCTCCTTCTGCTCCTCAAGGCGTTTCTTGAACTCCTCGATCAGCTTGTCCAGGCCGCCCAGGGACTGGATCTGCGCCCGTTCCTCGTCAGTCAGCGAGCGCTCGAACTCCTTGCGCAGCCAGTCGTCGGGAATCAGGGCCTCGATATGCCGGTCGAGGTTTTCCAAGCCCTTGAAGTAGGCGGCGAACGCGCGGTCGAACTTGTCGAAATGGCGCTCGTCCTTCACCAGGATGGCCCGGGCCAAGTAGTAGAAGGCGTCCATGTCGGCGAACACCACGCCCTTTTGCAGGGCATGGTGCAGGTCGAGCAGCTCGCGCACCGACACCGGTACCTTGGCCGCGCGCATTTCATTGAACAGGTTGAGCAGCATGGCCCGGCTCCTGTCAGCGGTTGCCGCGCCGGCTCATGAAGGCCAGGCGCTCGAGCAGTTGCACGTCCTGCTCGTTCTTGACCAGGGCACCGGCCAGCGGCGGGATGGCCTTGGTCGGGTCGCGTTCGCGCAGCACGGCCTCACCGATGTTGTCGGCCATCAGCAGCTTGAGCCAGTCGACCAGCTCGGAGGTGGACGGTTTTTTCTTCAGGCCCGGGACCTTGCGCACGTCGAAGAACACGTCCAGTGCCTCGCTGACCAGCGACTGGCTGATATTCGGGTAGTGCACGTCGACGATCTGCTGCAGGGTGGCGCGGTCGGGGAAGGCGATGTAGTGGAAGAAGCAACGGCGCAGGAAGGCGTCGGGCAGTTCCTTCTCGTTGTTGGAAGTGATGATGATGATCGGGCGTTGCTTGGCCTTGATGGTCTCGTCGATCTCGTAGACGTAGAACTCCATCTTGTCGAGTTCCTGCAACAGGTCGTTGGGGAACTCGATGTCGGCCTTGTCGATTTCGTCGATCAGCAGGATCACCCGCTCGTCGGCCTCGAAGGCCTCCCACAGCTTGCCCTTCTTCAGGTAGTTGCGCACGTCGTGGACCTTGTCCACGCCCAGTTGCGAGTCGCGCAGGCGGCTGACCGCGTCGTACTCGTACAGGCCCTGGTGGGCCTTGGTGGTGGACTTGATGTGCCAGGTGATCAGGCGGGCGCCGAAGGAGGCGGCGAGCTGCTCGGCGAGCATGGTCTTGCCGGTGCCCGGCTCGCCCTTGACCAGCAGCGGGCGCTCCAGGGTGATGGCCGCGTTGACCGCCAGCTTCAGGTCGTCTGTGGCGACGTAGTCGCGGGTGCCTTCGAACTTCATGAACCGATCCTCTGGGTGGCTGGGCCCGACTCATCGCGGGGCAAGCCCGCTCCCACAGGATTTGAGCGCAACCTGTGGGAGCGGGCTTGTCCCGCGATGAGGGCAGTGCAGCCAACGCATGTTTATTGATGTGTCAGCGACTATAACCCCGCACCCGCCGCCTGCAAACGCAGACCGGGTATTCAGTCCCTGAATGGTCCGTCACCCCCGGTAACAGAGCGGGCTTTACGCCCCACCCCGGCAGGCTTACCCTTTTAGGTCCACCTGCCAGCCCCTGCATTCAAGGACCCCTGCCATGAGCCGTATCTACGCCGACAACGCACATTCCATCGGCAACACGCCGCTGGTGCAGATCAACCGCATCGCCCCGCGCGGAGTGACCATCCTGGCCAAGATCGAGGGGCGCAACCCGGGTTATTCGGTGAAGTGCCGGATCGGCGCGAGCATGATCTGGGACGCCGAGGACAGCGGTAAGCTCAAGCCAGGCATGACCATCGTCGAGCCCACCTCGGGCAACACCGGCATCGGCCTGGCCTTCGTTGCCGCCGCCCGTGGCTACCGCTTGGTGCTGACCATGCCGGACTCGATGAGCCTGGAGCGGCGCAAGGTGTTAAAGGCTCTGGGCGCCGAGCTGGTGCTGACGGACAAGGCCAAGGGCATGAAGGGGGCCATCGAGAAGGCTAACGAAATCGTTGCTTCCGACCCTGCCAAACACTTTCTGCCGGGCCAGTTCGACAACCCGGCCAACCCGGCCATTCATGAGAAGACCACCGGCCCGGAAATCTGGAACGACACTGATGGCGCGGTTGACGTGCTGGTGGCCGGGGTCGGCACCGGCGGCACCATCACCGGGGTGTCGCGCTACATCAAGCACACCCAGGGCAAGCCGATCCTGTCGGTGGCTGTGGAGCCGGTGAACTCGCCGCTGATCAGCCAGACCCTGGCCGGTGAGGAACTCAAGCCCAGCCCGCACAAGATCCAGGGCATCGGTGCCGGTTTCGTGCCGAAGAACCTCGACCTGTCGATCGTCGACCAGGTCGAGACCGTCACCGAGGACGAGTCCAAGGCCATGGCCATCCGCCTGATGCAGGAGGAGGGCATCCTTTGCGGCATTTCTTGTGGCGCGGCGATGGCGGCGGCGGTGCGCCTGGCCGAGAAACCGGAGATGCAGGGCAAGACCATCGTGGTGATCCTGCCGGACTCGGGCGAGCGCTACCTGTCGAGCATGCTGTTCAGCGACATGTTCACCGAGCAGGAGAACCAGCAGTAAGTCTGGGGCTGCTGCGCAGCCCATCGCGGCACAAGGCCGCTCCTACAAGGACGCGATTGCCTGTAGGAGCGGCCTTGTGCCGCGAATGGGGCCCGGGATATACGGGCCACCGCTGATCCGGCGCAATGTCGGTCTCTCCCGTTTATTGCACAATCCTTGACACTGCGATCCGGCACCGGTTGTTTTTACCCGGCCCGGATGGGTTTATGATGTCCGGCTATCTGGGGATGGCCAGATTTCCCCTCCAAGGAGTGTTGCATGACCTTTTCCTTCGTCGCCAAGGCAGGTGTCCTGCTGGTGTTCTTCGCCAGCGTGCTGTTCGTGCACCTGCGCGGCAAGGCACGCCTGCCGGTGTTGCGCCAGTTCGTCAACCATTCGGCGCTGTTCGCCCCCTACAACAGCCTGATGTACCTGTTCTCCGGCGTGCCTTCCAAGCCCTACCTGGACCGCCAGCGCTTCCCCGAGCTGGACGTGCTCAAGGACAACTGGGAAGTGATCCGCGAAGAGGCCATGCGCCTGTTCGACGAGGGTTACATCCGTGCTGCCGAGAAAGACAACGACGCCGGCTTCGGTTCGTTCTTCAAGAAAGGCTGGAAGCGTTTCTACCTGAAGTGGTACGACAAGCCGCTGCCTTCGGCCGAGGCGCTGTGCCCGAAGACTGTCGAACTGGTCAGCAGCATCCCCAACGTCAAGGGCGCGATGTTTGCCTTGCTGCCCGGTGGCAGCCACCTGAACCCGCACCGTGACCCGTTCGCCGGCTCCCTGCGTTACCACCTGGGCCTGTCCACGCCGAACTCGGACAACTGCCGCATCTACGTCGATGGCCAACCCTACGCCTGGCGTGACGGCGAGGACGTGATGTTCGACGAGACCTTCGTGCACTGGGTCAAGAATGAGACCGAGGTCACCCGCGTGATCCTGTTCTGCGACGTCGAGCGCCCGCTCAACAGCCCGCTGATGACCCGCATCAACCGCAAGGTCAGCGCCTTCCTCGGCCGCGCCACTGCGCCGCAGAACACCGATGACGAGCGCGTCGGCGGGATCAACCAGGCCTACGCCTGGAGCAAGCGCTTCAGCAATGTCATCAGCACCCGGGTCAAGCAGTTCAAGCGCGCCAACCCCAAGGCCTACCGCGTGCTGCGGCCGGTGCTGGCGGTTGTCGTCGCCTATGCGCTGTACCGCTGGCTGTTCTGATCGGGGCAGGCATCTTCCCGGGCAGGTCCGGCCTTTTCGCGGGTACACCCGCTCCCACAGGTACTCCATGGCAGCTAATCCAGCGAGATACTTGTGGGAGCGGGTTTACCCGCGAAGAATCCACCGCTATAGTCCAGTCCATTCACTTTCCAGAAGACCTGTTCATGCCCGCCATCCCTTCCACCACCGCTTACGTTCTCGCGCCTGTCGCGGGCGTGGTCGTGCGTGGCAGCCAGCAGCCGGCCATGATCAGTCACTACCCACCACCTGTCAGTGGCGTCGTAGGCGGCGTAGCTCCGCCTCCTTGCGCAGTCGTGGTGCTGGGCTGATCGGCCGCAGGCCGCTCCCCACCGCACTCGCAACCTACTGAACACGGTCGGCTATCCCCGCAAGACGCGATAGGCCCTCCGTACGGCTCATTTGCCCGTATACAGGTGGCAATACATGTCTGTTTTCAACAAAGCATCCGTGGCCTCGGCGGCCACCACCAGCCTGTTCGTCCTGCTGTGGAGCAGCGGGGCGATCGTTTCCAAGCTCGGCCTGGCCCAGGCCAGTCCCTTCGCCTTCCTGCTGCTGCGCTCGGCCCTGGCGCTTTTCGGTCTGTTGTTGATCGGACCGCTGCTCGGCTTGCGCTGGCCACGTACCCGGGGCGGCATTGTTCGCGCTTTGGGGACCGGCTGCGTGTTGCTGGGCGCCTACCAGATCTTCTACCTGCTGGCACTCAATACCCATGTCACCCCCGGCGTCATGGCCACGGTCATGGGCGTGCAACCGATCCTTACCGTGGTGCTGATGGAGCGCCAACGCTCCTGGAGCCGGCTGTTCGGCCTGGGCCTGGGGCTTGGCGGCCTGGTGATGGTGGTCTACCAGGGCATCAACCTTGGCGGGGTATCCCTGACGGGCATGCTGTTCGCCCTGCTGGCGTTGGCCAGCATGACCTTCGGCTCGATCCTGCAGAAGCGCATCACCGACAACCCGATGGGCACCTTGCCGCTGCAGTACCTGGCCGGTTTTGCCCTGTGCGCGCTGTTCGCGCCGTTCCAGCCGCTGCAGGTCGAGTGGAACGCCAGCTTCGTCGGCGCGCTGCTGTGGATGGGGCTAGTGGTTTCGCTGCTGGCCACGCTGCTGCTGTACCGGCTGATCGCCCGTGGCAACCTGGTCAATGTCACCAGCCTGTTCTACCTGGTGCCGGCGGTGACGGCGGTGATGGACTTCGCCATCTTCGGTAACCGCCTGGCGCCGCTCAGCCTGCTGGGAATGGGGTTGATCGTGGTCGGGTTGCTGTTCGTGTTCCGCAAGCCGGCGTTGCGCACGGCTGAAGCCTGAGATGAACCAGTGGGAGCGGGCTTGCCCCGCGATGCGTTCGGCCAGGTTGTTTCGTTGCCTGGCCTGACGCAATCGCGGGGCAAGCCCGCTCCCACATCACGACCGCGCCGGACGCAGCACCAGCCAGAGCGCCGCGGCGATCAGCAGGCCGCCATACAGGTGTGCCATCGACAGCGGCTCATCCAGCAGCCACGCGCCCCACAGCACGCCGAACACCGGGATCAGGAAGGTCACGGTACTGGCCTTGACCGGCCCTATCTCGTTCAGCAGGCGGAAGTACAGGATGTAGGCGAACGCGGTGCACAGCAGTCCCAGGCCCAGCAGCGACAGCCACACCTGCCAGCCGCCCCAGCTGGCCGGCGGTTGGGTCAGCGCGCTCCAGGCGAACAGCGGGCTCAGCAGCAGGGTGGCGCCGAGCATGCTGCCCAGGGCCGACAGGCGGCTGTCCAGCGTTCCCACCCAGCGCCGCGCGAGGAAACCCGCGAAACCGTAGCAGGTGGTCGCCGCCAGGCACGCCAGGGCGCCTTGCACCAGGGCCATGTCCAGCGCCACCGGGCCGGCGCCGCTGAGGATGCCTACGCCGAACAGGCCGAGGAAGATCCCGCAGAGCTTGGGCAGGGTCATCGCCTCGCGGAAGAACAAGGTGCCGATCAGCACGCCCATCAGTGGCGTGGTGGCGTTGAAGATCGCCGAGTAGCCCGCCGGCAGCACCTGCGCCGCCACGGAATAGAACGTGGCCGGAATGCCGGAGTTGATCATGCCCAGCACCAGGCAGGCACCCAGCTTGCCCTCGAAATTCCAGCGCACCCGGGCGGCGGCGAGGATGGCGATCAGCCCCAGGCAGGCGATCGACACGCGGAAAAAGGCGGTCGGCACGGTGCCGAGCTCGGGAGCGATGATGCGCATGAACAGGAAGCTGGCACCCCAGACGGCGGCAAGGGTCAACAGACGGGCAAGGGCGATGGGGCTCACGGGTGGTCTCCGGCGGTGGGGCAGGGGCGCGAGTGTACGTCAGTGGGCAAGCGGGATTCTTGTGCTTTCTTGCTGTGTAAGCCGTATCGCGGGGCAAGCCCGCTCCCACGCCACCCGCGATAAGGCCCACACGGCCTGCGAGCCGCTTACGGACGACTAAGCTATCTAACTCAACTTGCCATGAGGTCCCGCGCATGACCCAACCCTGGCCCGCCGCCGACATCGCCCGGATGATCCTCGATGGCTTCGACGACTACCGCGAGCATTTTCGCCGCATCACCCTCGGTGCCCGCGAGCGTTTCGAGCAGGCGCGCTGGCAGGACATCCAGCGTGCCGCGGCGGCGCGGATCAACCTCTATGAAGAGAAGGTCGCCGAGGTCAACGGCTGGCTGCGCCAAGGCTTCGAGACCTCCCAACTGCTGGACGTCGAGCAGTGGCCATTGGTGAAGAACGCCTACATCCGCCTGATCGACCCGCGGCTGGACGATGAGCTGTCCGAGACCTGGTACAACTCGCTGTTCTGCAGCCTGTTCAGCCATGACCAGATCAGCGACGGCTGCATGTTCATCCACACCACTCGCCCGTCCATGCGCGGCCACGAGCGCGCGGCGCAGACCCGCACCTATGCGCTGGACGGTGGACTGAAGGGGCTGTTGCGGGCAATCTTCGCCGATTACCGCTTCAACGTGCCCTACGGGGACCTGGAGGGCGACCTGTCGCGGTTGCAGGACCAGCTACGTGAATGCCTGCCCGACTGGGTGTGCAAGGACCCGGCGCTGGCAGTGGAGCTGTTCACCCCGGTGCTCTACCGCAACAAGGGCGCCTACCTGGTCGGGCGCCTGTACACCCCCGACGAGCAGTGGCCGCTGGTGATCCCGCTGCTGCACCGCGAAGGCCATGGCATCGAGGCCGATACGCTGATCACCGATGAGGCGGAGGTGTCGATCATCTTCTCCTTCACCCGTTCGTACTTCATGGTCGATGTGCCGGTGCCGGCGGAGTTCGTCAACTTCCTCAAGCGCATCCTGCCGGGCAAGCACATCGCCGAGCTGTACACCTCGATCGGCTTCTACAAACACGGCAAGTCGGAGTTCTACCGCGCACTGATCAACCACCTGGCCAGCAGCGACGACCGCTTCATCATGGCGCCGGGGGTGCGCGGGATGGTGATGAGCGTGTTCACCCTGCCGGGCTTCAACACGGTGTTCAAGATCATCAAGGACCGTTTCTCGCCGTCCAAGACTGTTGATCGCGCCACGGTGATTGAGAAATATCGCCTGGTGAAGAGCGTGGATCGCGTCGGACGCATGGCCGACACCCAGGAGTTCGCCGATTTTCGCTTCCCCCGCGCCAAGTTCGACCCCGACTGCCTTGCCGAGCTGCTGGAAGTGGCGCCCTCCACCGTGGCGCTGGAGGGTGACACGGTACTCATCCGTCACTGCTGGACCGAGCGACGCATGACCCCGCTCAATCTCTACCTTGAACAGGCCAGCGAAGCCCAGGTGCTGGAAGCGCTGGAGGACTACGGGCTGGCGATCAAGCAGCTGGCGGCGGCCAACATCTTCCCTGGTGACATGCTGCTGAAGAACTTCGGCGTTACTCGCCATGGCCGGGTGGTGTTCTACGATTACGACGAGATCAGCTACCTCACCGAGGTCAACTTCCGCCATATCCCGCCGCCGCGCTACCCCGAGGACGAGATGTCGGGCGAACCGTGGTACTCGATCGGGCCGCACGACGTGTTCCCCGAGGAGTTTCCGCCGTTCCTGTTCGCCGATATCGGCCAGCGCCGCTTGTTCAGCCGACTGCATGGCGAGTTGTATGACGCCGATTACTGGAAAGGGCTGCAGGAGGCGATCCGCGCGGGGAAGGTGATCGATGTTTTTCCGTATCGGCGCAAGGGGCGCTGAATGGCGCCCAAACATGTAACCCTGTAGGAGCGGCCTTGTGCCGCGAAAGGGCCGCAACGCGGCCCCGGCATTTTCGCTGCGAAGCTGAAATCCTGGGGCTGCTTTGCAGCCCTTTCGCGGCACAAGGCCGCTCCTACATGGGGGGTATGGCTTGAGCAGCCCAGCTAACTTCAACCTCTCAGGCACTTGAGCTCACTGAAATCCGCCCGCACCTTGCCCAGGCGCTGCTGCAGGAACTGCTTCTGCGCAAGGCTGCTTTGCTTCATCAAGTCGACCAGCAGGCTGCGCGCCTGCTGTTCACTGTTCTCATAGGCCTGGCGGTACTCCGCCGTCCACAAACTTTCCTTGCGCTGCAGCAGTTGCGCCAGGCGCGGTTCGAAGCCGGGCGTGGCGCGCTGGTCCATTGCCAGCACCAGCTGCTGCTGCCAGTGCGCGCGATTGGCGATCGACTGGCGGTTCTGGTCGCCCAGGGCCTGGGACCAGCTCATCACCCGCAAGCGTTGCTGGGCGCTGAGTTCACCCAGCCAGGGTTCCAGGCGCTTCTGCATGCGTGCGGCGCGTTGTTCGATCTGTTTGGGCAGCGGGGTTTCGTCGTAGGTTTTGCGGCGCTTGTCGATGTCGGCGCGAAACGCCAGGCGCATCTCGGCGACCTGGGTGTCGCTCATCCCGCGCAGCAGTTCGGTGGCCGAGGGGGTGATCGCCGTGGCCACCCGGCCGATGGCCTGGCGGGCTTCGAGGGTGCGTTGCTCCAGGGCCTGGTCGGTGACTGCGTCTTCGGCCACCATCAGCCGCACCCGGTCGAGCCAGTCGAGGTAGCCGGGCAGCTGCGTCTTGCAGTGCCAGGCCAGTTGTTCTCTGAGCCGTTCGTCGAGCAGCTGTTTCTGCTCGCGGTTCATGTCCAGGTAGTCGTCCAGCGACCAGGGCACCAGGCGGTCAAGGTTGCGGTAGGCCAGGTCGATGCGGCTGCAGGCCACAAGGGCCAGGGCGAAGCCAATGACGAGCAGCAGGGTTTGGGGCAGGCGTCGGGGCATGAGCGAATCCTTGCACAGGCTGGCCAGGCGGTGGACGCAAGGTGGGCCCGAGGGTTCCGGCGCATGCGCGCTCGGGCGGACGGGCGGGTCAAGTGTTAGAATAGCCGCCTTGTCTTGAGGATCTTCGGAAATGGCTCTGCTTGGGCGTTACAACAGTTTGCAAATCGTGAAACACGTGGAATTCGGCCTGTACCTGGACGGCGGTGCCGACGGCGAGATCCTCCTGCCACGGCGCTACTTCCCCAAGGATGCCGAACTCGAGCTGGACGACTGGCTCAACGTGTTCATCTACCTCGACAGCGAGGACCAGCTGATCGCCACCACCGAGAAGCCGAAGATGCAGGTGGGCGAGTTCGCCAGCCTCAAGGTCAAGGACATCAACGGCGCGGGCATCTTCCTCGACTGGGGCCTGTCCAAGGACCTGCTGATGCCCTACTCGGAAGAGTCCCGGCCACTGAAGATCGGTGACTACTGCGTGGTCCACGCCTACCTGGACAAACGCACCCGGCGCATCACCGCCACCGCCAAGCTGGACCGTTACCTGGACCGCACCCCGGTGGACTACCAGGTCGGCCAGCCGGTCGAGCTGCTGGTGGCCGGCGAGACGCCGATGGGCTTCAAGGCAATCATCAACAACCGCCACTGGGGCCTGATCCACAAGAACGAAGTGTTCAAGTTCCTGCGTTCGGGCATGCACGAGAAGGGCTTCATCAAGGAAGTGCGCGCCGATGGCAAGATCGCCCTGAGCCTGCAGCCGGTGGGCCAGGCCCTGGCCGACGGCTTGTCCGAGCAGATCATGCAGCGCCTTGAAGCCAATGGCGGCGTGCTGGCGGTGTGCGACAAGAGCGATCCGGCGCTGATCAGCCAGATGTTCAATGTCAGCAAGGGCAACTTCAAGAAAGCTATCGGCGCACTGTTCAAGCAGGGCCGGATCGTCATCCATGACGATCGCATCGAGCGGGCCTGATCAGGCCTGCACGAAGGTGCTGAAGTCCAGCTGCTCGCCACCCGGGCGGCTGTCGCGCAGCAGCGAGTCGCGGTCGGCGCTCAGGGCCAGGCTGATGGTCGAGCGGCGTTTACCGGCGTTGCGCACTTCCATCTGCTCCTGGTGAGCGCGCAGGAAGTTGGTCGGTACCTTCAGGTGCTGCAGTTCATCGGTTTCCGGGGTGTGCAGCAGCAGGTTGACCCAGTCTGGCTGGCCTTTGCGCAGCAGCGCCACGGGCACCTCGAACCACCACAGGTTGCGCTTCTTGTCGAGGATGGCGAACAGGGTGTTGTCGCGGTTGAGCACCGGCCGGGTCAGTGCTTCGTTGCGGCGAGCGATGGCGGTGGGTTTGTCGAGTTTCATGCAGGTTCCTGCGGGTTGACGCTAGATTGGCCTGATATTGTGCGGGTGGGCTCATCGCGGGGCAAGTCGCATCGGCACGCCGCCGCTCCCACGGGGAAAACGCGAGGCCGTTGGGCTGGGACCAGGCAAACTAATTGAAACTCCTGCGAGCGGCCGTGGGTCGATCAGGTGTCGACACGATTTCCCGTGTCTTTCCGGCAAGGAGACATCCCATGAGCGGCACCAAGGATAAAGCGAAAGGCCTGGCCAACGAGGCCGTGGGCAACATCAAGCAGGGCGTCGGCAAGGTGACCGACAACGACAGGCTGCGCGCCGAGGGCAAGGCCCAGGAGTTGAAGGGCGAGGCGCAGCAGGCCGTGGGCAAGGTCAAGGATGCCGTGAAGAAACCTTGATCGCAGTGGCATAGTCGCGGGGCAGTGCGCTCTCACGCGGTGGGAGTGGGCTTGCCCCGCGATTGCTTTGTGCGTTCGGCAACGCGCCAGCGAACAGCACGCTCGCCGCCTGGTCTATTAGACTTGTTGCATTGCCACCCCGATCAAGCGGCGAAAGGAGACGCTATGATTTTCCCCGACCTGCGCGGCCTGCCCCTGCACCGCGTGCTGGTGCGCACCGTCAAGGAGTTCCTCGACGACGAGATGTCCACCTATGCCTCCGCGCTGGCCTACCAGATGCTGTTCTCGCTGTTTCCGTTCCTGCTGTTCCTGATTGCCCTGATCGGTTTCCTGCACCTGCCGGACTTCTTCTCCTGGCTGCGCCTGCAGTCCGAGCTGGTGCTGCCGCCCCAGGCCCTGGAGCAGGTCAACCCGGTGATCGACCAGTTGCAGCAGTCCAAGGGCGGACTGCTGTCGGTGGGTATCGTGATCGCCTTGTGGACCGCCTCGGCCGGCGTGCGCTTGATGATGAGCGCGATGAACGCCGCCTACGACGTGCCTGAAGGGCGACCGGTGTGGAAGCGTATCCCGCTGTCGATCATCTATACCGTCGGGGTCGCCGGCATGCTCCTGGCGGCCGCCGCGCTGATGGTGCTGGGGCCGCAGGTCATGGAGTGGATCGCCTCCCAGGTGGGTCTGGAAGAGGCGGTGGTGGTCGTCTGGACCATCCTGCGCTGGCCGGCGATCATCATCCTGATGATGGTGGCGGTGGCGCTGATCTACTACGTGATGCCCGATGTGAAGCAGAAATTCCGCTTCATCACCCCGGGCTCGGTGCTGGCGGTAGTGGTGTGGATCGTCGCGTCGCTGGGTTTTGCCTACTACGTGAAGACCTTCGCCGACTACAACGCCATGTATGGCAGTATCGGGGCGATTATCGTGCTGCTGCTGTATTTCTACATCTCCGCCGCCGTGCTGCTGCTGGGGGCCGAGATGAACGCGGTGATCGAGCACATGTCCGCTGAGGGCAAGAACCCCGGCGAAAAGGAGTTCGCCCAGGACAATCCGCAACAGAGCATCACCGTGCTCGGGCATGAGCACCCGGTGACACCCGAACCCCAGACCCGCGAGCCGAATACCTGATGATCCGCGACATTCTCAAGATGGGCGACGAACGCCTGCTGCGCATCGCCCCGCCGGTGCCGGAGCATATGCTCGGCAGCCCCGAGCTCAAGCAACTGATCGACGACATGTTCGAGACCATGGCCCATGTCGGTGGGGTAGGCCTGGCCGCGCCGCAGATCGGCATCGACCTGCAACTGGTGATCTTCGGCTTCGAGCGCAGCGAGCGCTACCCGGACGCCGAGCCGGTGCCGCGGACCATCCTGCTCAACCCGGTGATCACGCCGCTGGCCACGGAAGTCGAGGACGGCTGGGAAGGCTGCCTGTCGGTGCCGGGCCTGCGCGGCGTGGTGCCGCGCTACAAGCACATCAGCTATTCGGGCATCGACCCCCAGGGCAACCCGATCAACCGCTTTGCCGATGGCTTTCATGCGCGGGTGGTGCAGCATGAGTGCGATCACCTGATCGGCCGGTTGTACCCCTCACGCATCCAGGACTTCAGCAAGTTCGGCTACACCGACGTGCTGTTCCCCGGGCTCGATGTGGCCGACGACTGATCCCGTACCAGCGCCACCAGGGGCTTGCTGCGCTGGTAACGGGCCAGGCGCGAGGCCAGGGCTTCGGGCAGTGTGGTGGCGGGCGTGAAGGCCAGGCGCTGGTAGAAGGGCGTCAGGTCCGGATGGCAGAACAGCCAGGTCGCGCAGGTGCTGTCGGCCAGCGCGGCCTCCAGCAACTGTGAAGCGATCTTCTGGCCACGCCATTGTGGGGCGACGAACAGGCCGGTCAGCCAGTAGCCGCCGTCTACGGGTGTCAGGTTCATTCCGCCGACGATTCCACCGCTGCGCGCGACCCACTGCTCGCCATCACCGGCGGCGCGCATGCGCGAGCCGTGCTGGCGATAGAACTGCTCCAGCAGGCGGCGCTGGATAGGGGGCAGAAGGGTGCAGGTCAGGGGCGGCATGCGTGGCTCACGCTGTAGGGCTCATCGCGGGGCAAGCCCGCTCCCACAAGGTCGCATACAGCCTGTAGGAGCGGGCTTGTCCCGCGACAGGGCCCGTGCAGGAAAAATGACGGTTCTTTGTCGCAGATTGTTGCAAATCCGGCAAGGGTGAATAACCGACCCAGGGGTTCAACTATTCTGACTGCGGAGTAGACTTTCACTCATCCCCCCGGCAGTACGATAAAGCGGGATCGGTACTTCGTGTCATCTTCGCAGTCGATGACAACTTCTCCGCGCCATTGACGGCATCAGAAGTCACGCGATCAGCTTGATAGCCATCAAGGTCGTTATCCATGAAAGCCTTACTGATTCTTGCATTGGTCGGTATGTCCTCGCTCGCCTTCGCGGACCAGGTCAAGACCGCAGACACCCAACCCGTGGTCGAGCAGTACGACTATTCCACCAACCTCGACATCAAGCGCGTGATCAGCCTGTCGACGATCCCCAACGTCTGTGAAGTGGTGCCCGCCACCATGACCTACGAGGACCATCAGGGACAGGTGCACACCCTTCAGTACCGTGCCCTGGGCGAGGGCTGCCGCCTGAACTGAGCCGCGCACAATCCCTGTAGGAGCGGCCTTGTGCCGCGAAAGGGCCGCAAAGCGGCCCCGCGATCTTTGCGCCAACACTGAAATCTGGGGCTGCTGCGCAGCCCTTTCGCGGCACAAGGCCGCTCCTACAGGGGCAGGTGTAAATCCCGGACGAGCTCCAGCCCCTGCTTCAACTGCGCGCGGCTGTGCGCCGCCGACAGGCTGACCCGCACCGCCCGCACACGCTCAGTGCCCACCGCGAACACGCTGGCCGGCACGATCTCCACCCCTTGCGCACGACATCGGGCAACCAGCACCTCGGCCTCCCCAGGCGTGTCCAGCCAGGCATGGGGCGCAGGCACGCTGTCCACCGGCAGTGCATTACCCAGCAACGCCCGCGCCAGGCGCCAGCGCTCGGCCAGCTCCTCCCGCTGCCAGGCCAGGCGCCGTGCGGCGGTCCCGTCCGAAATCCATTGGCAAGCGATGTGCAGGTTCAATGGCGACACCGACCAGTGGGTGGCCTGGGCATAGGGGTCGATCTGCTCCAGCAACGCTGGCCGGGCCACGATCCAGCCCAGGCGCAGGCCGGCGGCCACGGTCTTGGACAAGCTGCTGATCAGCACGCCGCGGCCTTCGAGCAAAGGGTAGAGTGGCGGCCGGTCGGTCAAGGCGCCGTACACGTCATCCTCGATCACCAGCAAGTCGTGGCGCCTGGCGACTGCCGCCAGCGCCTGGCGCCGGGCCTCGCCCATGCAGGCCCCGGTCGGGTTGTGCAGGGTCGGGGTGGTCACCAGTACCCGCGCGCCACTGGCCCGCACGACGCGGTCCAGTTCGTCCGGGCGCAAACCCTGTTCATCCAGAGCCACCCCCTGCACCGGCAGGCGCAGCTGTCGACAGGCCGCCTTGATGCCCGGGGCGGTCAACGCTTCGACCATCACCGGCTCGCCTGCCTGGCACAGTGACTGCAGCACCAGGATCAAGGCCTGTTGGGCGCCACCGCAGAGCAGCACCTCCTCGGGTCTCAGGTCCAGGCCGCGATTGGCCAGCCAGCGGGCGCCCTGGATCCGCCCCAGTAGCAATTGCTCCGGCCCCAGGTAATGGTCGAGCAGGGTGGTTTCACCCTGTTCGAGCAGTCTGCGCAGGCTGTGTTCGAGGTCAAGATTGTGCGGATCGGCCACTGGCACGTTGGTCGACAGGTCGATCACCGGGTGCTGGCGGTCGGGCTGCTTGAGGCGGAATAGTGTCGCCTCCTTGCTGCTGGCCAGCACGTAGGTGCCGCGCCCCACTTCACCGGACACCAGGTGCCGCGCCGCAGCCTCGCGGTACGCCTGTTGCGTGGTGCTTGGGTTCAGGCCCAGCGTCCAGGCCAGGCGACGCTGGGGCGGCAGGCGTTCGCCGGCTTTCAGCTCGCCCTGTTCGATGGCGCCGGCAATGGCTTCGACCAGCGCCAGGTAGCGCGGCTGGTCGTTGTCTGGCAGGGAGGGAATCCACACGAAATTGCTACCCATGCAATATATGTTTGGACCCATACAATGACCGGCGCTTAGGATCGGATCAAGCCCTACCGATGAAGGAAGATCGCCATGTTCGACTTGCCCGCCCTGCGTGAAGCCGCCGACTTTGTTCACCAGCACGTTCCGCCGACCCCGCAGCATGCCTGGCCGCTGCTGGCCGAGCGGCTAGGTTGCCAGCTCTGGGTCAAGCATGAGAATCATGCCCCCACCGGTGCCTTCAAGGTGCGTGGTGGGCTGGTCTACGTGCGTTCCCTGCAGGCCGCTGGCGAAGTCCCCCGCGGGCTGGTCACCGCCACCCGCGGCAACCATGGCCAGAGCATGGCCCTGGCGGCGCGCCAGGCGGGCTTGCCGCTGGTGATCGTGGTGCCTGAAGGCAACTCGCGCGAGAAGAACGCCGCCATGCGCGCCCTGGGCGCGGAACTGGTGGAGCACGGCGTGGACTTCGACGTTGCCCGTGAAGAGGCGGCGCGCCTGGCCGAGGACCGCGGCTACCAGATGGTCCCATCGTTCCACCCGGAGCTGGTGCGCGGCGTGGCCACCTATGCGCTGGAGCTGTTCGAGGCGGTGGCCGACCTCGATTGCGTGTATGTGCCGATTGGCATGGGCTCGGGCATCTGCGGGCTGATCCAGGCGCGCAACCTGCTGGGGTTGGACACCGAGATTGTCGGTGTGGTCTCCAGTGCTGCGGATGCCTATGCCCAGAGCTTCGAGCAGGGTCGCATCGTCACCACCGCCAGCGCCAACACCTTCGCCGACGGCATGGCCTGCCGCGTGCCGCACCCCGACGCCTTCGCCCTGGTGCGCGAGCATGCCGCACGCATCGTGCGAGTGAGCGACGACGAGATCGCCGAGGCCATGCGGCTCTACCACGAGACCACCCACAACACCGCCGAGGGTGCCGGTGCCGCTGCCCTGGCCGCATTGGTGCAGGAACATGGACGTCAGGCCGGCAAGCGTGTGGCGGTGGTGCTCAGTGGCGCCAATGTGGATCGTGGGCGTTATGCGCAGGTGTTGGCGGGGTGATGAAAAATTCTGAATGAATGTCGAGGCAGAAGAGCTTCCCCGGTCTTGGTAGCATTTTTGTCTACCTGCGAGGCATTTCTGGGGATCGACGATGAATCACATTCACTACAGGGGCTACGAGGCCAGTGTCGAATACGATGCGCATGACCAGATCTTCGTCGGACGTGTACTTGGCATGATCGGTATCATCAGTTTTCACGCCAGCACTCTGCATGGGTTGCACGAAGCGTTTCAACAAGCCGTGGAAGACTATGTTTCCGACTGCACAGGCCAGTCGGAATCTGTCTGAGCGAGTGAACTTTCTTTCTGTACGGCAAGCGCACCCTCGGGTTCAATGTGCACCCCTGATTACGTCCAGAGTGCGCCATGCCTTTCTCCAACGGTTTTCTCCTCAGCCTTTCCCTGTGCCTGGACATCGGCATGGCCAATATCGCCATGATCACCCTGGCCATGCAGCGCGGCTTTCTCCAAGGGTTCTGGCTGGGACTGGGTACCTGCGTCGGCGACCTGGTCTATGCAATTGCTGCTCTGGCCGGGATGACCGTGCTGTTGCAGTTCGAAAGCGTGCGCTGGGCCCTGTGGCTGGGCGGTTCGGCACTGCTGGTGTGGTTTGCCGTGAAGATGCTGCTGGCGGCCTGGCGCGGCGGGCACCTGGAGTCGCGGGGCGAAGTGGTGGTGGAGTCTGGCTGGCGCGAGTTCCTGCGCGGGATCTTCCTGGCCATGTCCTCGCCCAGCGCGATCCTCTGGTTCGCGGCGGTGGGTGGGGTGCTGATCTCCAGGTCTGGTGGCGGCAGCCTGCTCGACGCGGGTCTGTTCCTCGGGGGCTTCTTCGCCGCCGGGTTGGTCTGGTGCGTGTCGCTCTGCGCCATCGCCAGCCATGGTGGGCGCTTGCTCGGTGATCGGCTGCTGACGTGGTCCTACCTGCTGTCGGCGGCCATTTTCTGTTATTTCGCGGTGTATGTGATTCTCTCCGGTTATCGTGAGTTCATCTTGTCTACACCCGTTTGAGTCATGGAGTTCCCAGAAGTGGCAATGATCCAACCCTGCACTGACCCGGGCAGCCCGGCCTGGCTGCACTTGCGCAGCGCCTTGTGGCCCGACAGTGCGGCGACTGACCACCTGGCGGAAATGGCCGATATCGCCGGCCGCCCCGCAACCTTCGTGGCCCTGCTGGCGTATGACGAGCAGGGCAGGGCGCAAGGGCTGGCCGAGGCGTCGGTGCGTCATGACTATGTCAATGGCAGCAATACTTCGCCGGTGGCGTACCTCGAAGGCGTCTTTGTTGAACAGGCCTCGCGCGGCCAGGGCGTCGCCCGCCAGCTGATCGCGGCTGTCGAACGGTGGGCCGATGGCAAAGGTTGCCGCGAACTGGCCTCGGACGCCGCGCTGGACAACCTTGGCAGCCAGCGCATGCACGCGGCCCTGGGCTTTGCCGAGACCGAGCGTGTCGTGTACTTCCTCAAGCCAGTCGCGCCCCTCGACTGAAAATTTCCGGGCAGTTGTCGATTTGCCGTTTTCCCGTTCGACCAGTGTTGAAAGCGTCACCACCAACCCTGATGAGTCTTCGGAGGAAACACCGATGAACACTGCAGCCGAGCATGAACTGAAGCAACTGATCGAACAGTGGATGCAAGCCGTGCGCGAGCGTGACGTCGACCGTATCGTCGCCCCCTACGCCGACGACATTGTCGCCTTCGACGCCATCCAGGCCCTGCAATTCAAGGGCAAGGCCGCCTACCGCGCCCACTGGGAAATGTGCATGGGCATGTGCACCGGGCCGATGGTGTTCGAATTGGCGCAGCTGACCGTGCACGCCGACGGCGACCTGGGCCTGGCCCACTGGCTCAACCGCTGTGGCCCGGGCGACGATGAGAGCCAGTGCGGCTTCATGCGCGCCACTGTCGGCTACCGGCGCAGCGGCGGCCAATGGCAGGTCATCCACGAACACTGGTCGGCACCGTTCGACATGGAAACGCAAAAAGCGCTGTTCAACCTCAAACCTTGAACACCCTCGACCGCCTATCGCCACCTTGCCCCGGAGACGATCATGAAATACCTGTGCCTGGTCTATTGTGATGAAGCGCTGTTGCACAGCCTGCCCGACAGCCCCGAGGACGCCGAATGCATGGCCTACGCCGAGTCCATCCAGGGCTCCGGGCGGATGATCGCCGCCGAGGCGCTCAAGCCCGTGCAGACGGCCACCACGGTACGCGTGCGCGCCGGACACATGAGCCTGACCGACGGTCCGTTCGCCGAGACCAAGGAGCAGTTGGCCGGGTTCTACCTGGTCGATGCCCGCGACCTCAATGAAGCGTTGAACATCGCCAGGGGCATTCCGGCGGCGCGGGTCGGCAGCGTCGAGGTGCGTCCGGTGCGTGAGTTGCAACCCTGACCCAATAAGGAGAGCACGATGACCCAGGTATCGCCGGGCTGATGAACAGCGAAGGGCAAATCCGGGATGAAGTGGCGGCGGTCTACCGCCGCGACTCCCGGCGCATCCTGGCCACCCTGATCCGCCTGCTGGGAGACTTCGACCTGGCCGAGGAGGCCCTGCATGACGCCTTCTTCATTGCCGTCGAGCGCTGGCAGCGCGATGGTATCCCGGACAATCCGCGGGCCTGGCTGGTTTCCGCCGGCCGTTTCAAGGCCATCGATGCCTTGCGCCGCCGTGCCCGCTTCGACCGCTCCCAGGCGGACCTGATCATGCTGCTGGAGGGCGAGGCCCAGGACCCGGGCGAGCAGGAGCTGCTGGTCGATGACCGGCTGCGCCTGATCTTCACCTGCTGCCACCCGGCCCTGGCCTTCGATGCACAGGTACCGCTGACGTTGCGCGAGGTCTGCGACCTGACCACCGAGCAGATCGCCCGCGCCTTCCTGCAGAGCCCGGCGACCATCGCCCAGCGTATCGTGCGCGCCAAGGCCAAGATCCGCGATGCGCAGATCCCCTACCAGGTACCGGAGCTGGGCGAGTTGCCGGAGCGGCTGGAGAGTGTGCTGCGGGTGATCTACCTGGTGTTCAACGAGGGATATTCGGCGTCGTCGGGCGAGGATGTGACCACGCGCGCGCTGACCGACGAAGCTATCCGCCTGGGCCGGTTGCTGGCGCAGTTGTTGCCGGATGCCGAAGTGCTGGGGCTGCTGGCGCTGATGCTGTTGCAGGCCTCGCGGCAGAACGCGCGCAGCGATACCGACGGCGAGCTGGTGCTGCTCGACGAACAGGACCGGAGCCTGTGGGACCGGACACAGATAGAGGAGGGCAGCCAGTTGGTGCGCCAGGCACTGAGCAGCCGGGAGTTCGGCCCCTACAGTGTGCAGGCGGCGATTGCCGCGCTGCATGCCGAAGCGCCCAGCGCCGAGGCCACCGACTGGGACGAGATCGTCGGCCTGTACGACGTGCTGCAGCGCCACTGGCCGTCACCGGTGGTGGAGCTGAACCGGGCGGCGGCACTGGCCCGGCGTGATGGCGCGCAGGTCGGGTTGCGGGCGGTCGAAGCAATTCTCGAGCGGGGCGAACTGGGCGACTACCACCTGGCCCATGCCGCACGGGCCGAACTGCATCGGCAACTGGGCAATACCGAACAGGCCCGCGAGGCCTGGCAGCAGGCATTGACGCTGACCCGGCAGGGGCCTGAACGCCGCCATATCGAGCGGCGCTTGCGCGAGCTGGGGTGAGGTCATACCTGTAGGAGCGGCCTCGTGCCGCGAAAGGGCTGCGTAGCAGCCCCGGCGATCTAAGCATGGACGCTGAAATCCAGGGACTGCTGCGCAGCTCTTTCGCGACACAAGGCCGCTCCTACAGTGACCGTGTGTGCCGCTGTACTTTCAGCCGGCAACGAACTCCGGCGGGCTCACCAGCTCGACGGTCTGTTGCTTGCGCGGCGCGAGGATCTCGGCCTCGCCGGCGACCACCAGCTCGTCGTTCTGGTTGTACACGTTGGTGGCGATACGCACCTTGAACTTGGGCAGCTTCTCGAGGATTTCCAGGCGCACGGTCAGCTCGTCGCCGATCTTCACCGGCTTCTGGAAGCTCATCTGCTGGCCCAGGTAGATGGTGCCCGGGCCAGGCAGGGTGCAGGCCACTGCGGCGCTGATCAGCGCGCCGCTGAACATGCCGTGGGCGATGCGTTCCTTGAACATGCTCTTGGCGGCGAACTCGGCATCCAGGTGCACCGGGTTGTGGTCGCCGGACATGGCGGCGAACAGCTGGATGTCGCGTTCTGCCACGGACTTCTTGTATTCAGCTTTCTGGCCGACTTCGAGGGCTTCGTAAGGCGTGTTGGTGACCTGGGTCATCAGGGGCTTCCTTGTGGAACGGACGAGGCTGCCGATCATTCACTGCGGGCAGGGCGGCCAAGGGCCAGCGCCTGCTCCAGCCAGCCGATGATCTCGGCGGTGACCTCGTCGCGATGGGTTTCGTTGAGCACTTCGTGGCGTGCGCCGGGGTAGATGCGCAACTGTACATGACGGTTGCCGGTCGCGCGCAGGGCGTCGGCCAGGTGGGTGAGACGCTTGCCGGCACTCACCGGATCACATTCGCCGCCCAGCACGAAGATCGGCAGGTTTGGATCGATCTGCGCCAGGTTCTTCTTCTGACTGATCTGCGCCAGCCCCTGCAGCAGGTCGAGCCACAGCTGGTTGCTGCAGCGAAAGCCGCACAGCGGATCGGCGATGTACTTGTCCACCTCCGCGGCATCGCGGCTGAGCCAGTCGAAGGCGGTGCGGTTGGGCTTGAACGCCTTGTTGAACGAGCCGAACGACAGCCAGTCGATCAGCGCGCTCTTGCCCAGCGGGCCCTGGCGCCAGGCCTCGACGCGGGCGATCAGGTGCGCCGCGCGGTACAGTGCCACCGGCTGGAAGTTCGAGCCGCTGAGGATCGCGCCCTGCAGGCTGGCGCTGTGGTGCAGCAGGTAGGCCTGGGCGATGTAGCTGCCCATGCTGTGGCCGAACAGGAACAGCGGGGTTCCCGGAAATTGCTGGCCGATGTGCTGGGCCAGCAGGCCCAGGTCGTTGAGCACGGCATTCCAGCCATTTTTCCGGGCGAACAGGCCCAGGCTGCCCAGTTCGGCGGTGCGGCCATGGCCGCGCAGGTCGGGGGCGAGCAGCCCGTAGCCGACGGCGTTGAGCGCATGACCCAGGCGCTGGTAGCGCCCGGCATGCTCGGCCATGCCATGGGCCAGCAGCACCACGGCCTTGACCGGAGTGGCCGGCAGCCATTGGTGGACATAAAGGCTGCAATGCTCGCTGGCGGGGAGCCAGAAGGCGTCGTGGGGCATGGCGGGTCCTTGCGCGCGGAGGTTGCCCAACAGTGTATGCGCAAAGCCATCGATTGCAGGAAGGGCGGAAAAGAGATTCACAATGTTAATGGCGGCACTTGGCGTATTTGCCACCTTCGACAGAGCTGCTAACGTCGGCTGAACACCTTTTTGCCAGCAGGCGATCAGGTCAGGAATGTCCCGGTAGAGGAACAACAATAAATGCAAGCCGATTTCTGGAACGACAAGCGCGCCGCGGGCGTACCTTCCACCATTGACATGAATGTCTACACGTCCGTCGTCGACGTCTTCGAGCGCTGCTGCAAACGCTTCGCCGACCGCCCGGCGTACAGCAACCTCGGGGTCACCCTTAGCTATGCCGACCTCGAGCGTCATTCGGCCGCCTTCGCCGCCTGGCTGCAACAGCACACCGAACTGGTGCCGGGCGACCGCATCGCGGTGCAGATGCCCAATGTCCTGCAATACCCCATTGCGGTGTTCGGCGCCATGCGCGCCGGCCTGATCGTGGTCAACACCAACCCGCTGTACACCGAGCGCGAGATGCGCCATCAGTTCAAGGACTCCGGCGCCCGAGCCCTGGTGTACCTGAACATGTTCGGCAAGCGCGTGCAGGAGGTGCTGCCCGATACCGGCATCGAGTACCTGATCGAGGCGAAGATGGGCGACCTGCTGCCGACGGCCAAGGGCTGGCTGGTCAACACCGTGGTCGACAAGCTGAAGAAGATGGTGCCGGCCTACCAGTTGCCCCAGGCCGTGTCGTTCAAGCAGGTGCTGCGCCAGGGGCGCGGGCTCACTCACAGGCCGGTGGCACAAACCCTGGAGAACATCGCGGTGCTGCAGTACACCGGCGGCACCACCGGGCTGGCCAAGGGCGCCATGCTCACCCACGGCAACCTGGTGGCCAACATGCTCCAGGTGCTGGCCTGCTTCGGTCAGCACGGCCCCGATGGCCAGCCGCTGATCAAGGAAGGGCAGGAGGTGATGATCGCGCCGCTGCCGCTGTACCACATCTATGCCTTCACCGCGAACTGCATGTGCATGATGGTGACCGGCAACCACAACGTACTGATCACCAACCCCCGGGATATTCCCGGTTTCATCAAGGAACTGGGCAAGTGGCGGTTCTCGGCGCTGGTGGGCCTGAACACGCTGTTCGTCGCGCTGATGGACAACCCGGGCTTCAAGTCGCTGGATTTCTCCGCGCTGAAGATCACCAACTCCGGTGGCACCGCGCTGGTCAAGGCCACCGCCGAACGCTGGGAGGCCCTCACCGGTTGTCGCATCGTCGAAGGCTATGGCCTGACCGAAACCTCGCCGGCGGCCAGCACCAATCCTTATGGCCAGCTGGCGCGCCTGGGGACCGTGGGGCTGCCGGTGCCCGGCACGGCGTTCAAGGTGATCGACGATGAAGGCCACGAGCAGCCGCTGGGCGAGCGTGGCGAGTTGTGCATCAAGGGGCCGCAGGTGATGAAGGGTTACTGGCAGCAGGTTGAGGCCACCACCCAGGTCCTGGATGCCGAAGGCTGGCTGAAGACCGGCGATATCGCCGTCATCGATCCGGACGGTTTCACCCGCATCGTCGACCGCAAGAAGGACATGATCATCGTCTCGGGCTTCAACGTGTATCCCAACGAGATCGAGGATGTGGTGATGGGCCATCCGCAGGTGGCCAGCTGCGCGGTGATCGGCGTGCCGGACGAGCGCACCGGCGAGGCGGTGAAGCTGTTCGTGGTGCCGCGTGCGGGTGGGGTGAGCGTCGATGAGCTCAAGGCGTTCTGCAAGACCAACTTCACCGGCTACAAGGTGCCCAAGCACATCGTGTTGCGCGAATCGCTGCCGATGACTCCGGTGGGCAAGATCCTGCGCCGGGAGTTGCGCGATATCGCCTGACGGTGGCTAATCCAATCCTGTGGGATCAGCACAACGCCGTTCCCGCAGGCCCTCTCTAGGGCAGGGCTTTCAGGCGGATTCGCGACATTTTGTATAATTACTCTAAAAATGACCTGTATTGTTCATTGAGTCATTTTTGTGACCTGTCGGCCCATTTCGACCTCTAGGCGACCCCTTGCAAAGCTGTTACTCTCGGCGCGCTTTCAGAGGATCCGGTTTGCAATGAGCCGGCCTCTCATATCAATAATAAGCGCATCGACGCGTACCGAATTCGCTGTTGCTGAAGGAGCGGGCTTCCATGATCGAACATTTTTGGAAGGATAAGTACCCAGCCGGGGTCACGGCGGACATCAATCCTGACGAATTCCCCAATATCCAGGCGGTACTCAAGCAATCCTGCCAACGCTTTGCCGACAAACCTGCCTTTAGCAACCTGGGCAAGACCATCACCTACGGCGAGCTGTACACCCTGTCCGGCGCCTTCGCCGCCTGGCTGCAGCAGCACACCGACCTGAAGCCGGGTGATCGCATCGCGGTCCAGCTGCCCAACGTCCTGCAGTACCCCGTCGCCGTGTTCGGCGCCATGCGCGCCGGCCTGATCGTGGTCAACACCAACCCGCTGTACACCGCGCGGGAGCTGGAGCACCAGTTCAACGATTCCGGGGCCAAGGCCCTGGTGTGCCTGGCCAACATGGCGCACCTGGCGGAAAAGGTAGTGCCCAAGACCCAGGTCAAACATGTCATTGTCACCGAAGTGGCCGACCTGTTGCCACCTCTCAAGCGCCTGTTGATCAACAGCGTCATCAAGTACGTGAAGAAAATGGTGCCGGCCTACCACCTGCCGGGCGCCGTGCGCTTCAACGATGCCCTGGCGCTGGGCAAGGGCGGCGCGGTGACCGAGGCCAACCCGCAGTCCGGCGATGTCGCCGTGCTGCAGTACACCGGCGGTACCACCGGCGTGGCCAAGGGCGCGATGCTTACCCACCGCAACCTGGTCGCCAACATGCTGCAGTGCCGCGCGCTGATGGGTTCGAACCTGCACGAAGGGTGCGAGATCCTCATCACCCCGCTGCCGCTGTACCACATCTACGCCTTCACCTTCCATTGCATGGCCATGATGCTCATCGGCAACCACAACGTGCTGATCAGCAACCCGCGCGACCTGCCGGCCATGGTCAAGGAACTGGGCAAGTGGAAGTTCAGCGGCTTCGTCGGTCTCAACACGCTGTTCGTCGCCCTGTGCAACAACGAAACGTTCCGCAACCTCGACTTCTCGGCGCTGAAGATCACCCTGTCCGGCGGCATGGCCCTGCAACAGAGCGTCGCCGAGCGCTGGAAGACGGTGACCGGCTGCGCCATCTGCGAAGGCTACGGCATGACCGAGACCAGCCCGGTGGCGGCGGTCAACCCGACTTCGGCCAACCAGCTGGGAACCATTGGCATCCCGGTGCCGTCCACCCTGTGCAAGATCATCGACGACAACGGCCAGGAATTGCCCCTGGGCGAGGTGGGCGAGCTGTGCATCAAGGGGCCGCAGGTGATGAAGGGCTACTGGCAGCGTGAAGATGCCACCGCCGAGATCATCGACAGCAATGGCTGGCTGAAGACTGGCGACATCGCCCTGATCCAGCCGGACGGCTATATGCGCATCGTCGACCGCAAGAAGGACATGATCCTGGTGTCCGGCTTCAATGTGTACCCCAACGAGCTCGAAGATGTGCTCGCCGCGCTGCCGGGCGTGCTGCAGTGCGCGGCCATCGGCATCCCGGACGAGAAGTCCGGCGAGGTGATCAAGGTGTTCATCGTGGTCAAGCCGGGCATGACCCTGACCAAGGAGCAGGTGATGGAGCACATGCGCGCCAACGTCACCGGCTACAAGGTGCCCAAGGCCATCGAGTTCCGCGACGCGCTGCCGACCACCAACGTCGGCAAGATCCTGCGCCGCGAGCTGCGCGACGAAGAGCTGAAGAAGCAGGGTCTGAAGAAGATCGCCTGATCCGCAGCGTGCGCGATCGATGTAGGAGCGGCCTTGTGCCGCGAAAGGGGTGCGAAGCACCCCCATCGATTGATGCATTGTCGCTGAAATCCCGGGGCTGCTTTGCAGCCCTTTCGCGGCACAAGGCCGCTCCTACACAGGGAGGTTGCGCAGACTTAAGGTTCAGCGCAGCTTTTCCAGCATCTGGTAATACCACATCCCCGCCGCCAGCAGCGGATTGCCCAGCAGGTCGCCCATCGGCACCTTGATGTGCCTGCACCCGGCAAAGGTATCGAACTTCTCCAGCGTCCCGGTCAGCGCCTCGGCCATGATCTCGCCCATGATGTGGCTGGTGGCGATGCCGTGCCCGGAATACCCCTGGCAGTACCAGACGTTGTCCGACAGCTTGCCCAGCTGCGGGATGCGGTTGACCACGATGCCCATGGCGCAACTCCACTGGAACTCGATCGGCACGCCCTTGAGCGCCGGGAAGGTGCGCTCGATGCACGGGCGCAGCTCGCCTTCGATGTCCCGTGAATCACGCCCGGAGTAGTTGGCGCCGCCGCCGAACAGCAGGCGCTTGTCGGCGGTCAGGCGGTAGTAGTCGAGGACGAAACGGCAGTCGTACACCGCCAGGTCCTGCGGGTTGATCTGCTCGGCCAGCTCGCCCAGCGGCGCGGTGGTGACGATGCCGCCCATGGCTGGGAAGATCTTGCCCTTGAGCTGGCGCTTTTCCAGCTTGTGATACACATCGCCGGCCAGCATCACCTGGCGTGCCTCGATCCGTCCCTGGGCGGTGACCACTGCCGGGCGCGGGCCGTGGAAGATCTCCAGCACCTCGGAGTTTTCGAACACCAGCGCGCCCAGCCCGTGGGCTGCGCGAGCCTCGCCCAGGCACAGGTTGAGCGGGTGCAGGTGCAGGTTGCGGCGGTTCTTCAGCGCGCCAAGGTACAACGGGCTCTGCAGGTGGCGCTGCATGGCGCTGCGGTCGAGCAGTTGCACCTGGTCGCCCATGCCGCGGCGCTGGGCCTCGGCCTCGAAGGCGCGCAGTTCGTTCATGTGCGACGGTTTCATCGCCGCGTGCAGGTGGCCGCGCTTGAGGTCGCACTGGATACCGTAGCGCTCGACGCGCTGCTCGATGATCTGGTGGCCGCGCCAGCGCAGGTGCCAGATGAAATCGTCCACCTCGGCGCCCAGCCGGTCGCGCATCTGCGTGCGCATGGCCTCGTCGCCCGACAGGCTGCCGGTGACCTGGCCGCCGTTGCGCCCGCTGGCGCCCCAGCCGATGCGGTTGGTCTCGACGATGGCCACTTTCAGGCCGCGCTCGGCCAGTTCCACCGCGGTGGCCACGCCGGTGAAGCCGCCGCCGATGATCGCCACGTCGACCTGCACCGTGCCCTTGAGCGTGGGGTATTCGGTGGTGTCGTTGAGGGTGGCGCTGTAATAGGACGGCGCGCGCTGGGCCGGGCCGTTGTTCACTGCTGCGTTCATGCTTGTTCCTTCTTGTAATCTCGTGGGCATCAGGCCTGGTGCAGGTACCAACGCCAGTCCTGCTCGCCGACCTCGGCCATGAACTGGCGGTACTCGGCGCGCTTGACCTTCAGGTAGACGCCGAGGAAGGT
Organism: Pseudomonas sp. NMI760_13; assembly: GCF_021283245.1. Classification (NCBI taxonomy): domain Bacteria; kingdom Pseudomonadati; phylum Pseudomonadota; class Gammaproteobacteria; order Pseudomonadales; family Pseudomonadaceae; genus Pseudomonas; species Pseudomonas sp. NMI760_13. The sequence continues at coordinate 38,652 of NZ_JAJSRC010000033.1, forward strand.
TTCGCCCAGCGTCTCCCGGGCCCAGGTCGAACGCTCCAGGGCCTCGAGGGCGGTCAGCCAGTCGGTGGGCAGGTGTTCGGTGGCCTGGGCGTAGCCGTTGCCTTCGACCGGGGCGCCGGGATCGAGTTGTTCACGGATGCCCTGGTGGGTGGCGGCGAGGATCGCGGCGGCGGCCAGGTAGGGGTTGGCGTCGGCGCCACAGATGCGGTGCTCGATATGCCGGCTGGCTGCCGGGCCGCCGGGCACGCGCAGGCTGACGGTGCGGTTGTCCACGCCCCAGGTCGGCGCCAGCGGTGCATAGCTGTTGGCCTGGAAGCGGCGGAACGAGTTGGCGTTGGGACAGAACAGCAGCAGCGATTCGCGCAGGTGACGCAGCATGCCGGCCACCGCCTTGCGCAGCAGCGGGGTGCCCGCCTTGTCCTCGCTGGCGAACAGGTTGTTGCCGGCGGCGTCCGCCAGGCTCAGGTGCATGTGCATGCCGGTGCCGGCCAGCTGGGCGAACGGCTTGGCCATGAAGCAGGCCTGCATGCCATGGGCGTTGGCGATGCCCTTGACCAGGCGCTTGTAGCGCACGGCCTGGTCCATGGCCTGGAGCGCGTCGCCGTGCTCCAGGGTGATCTCCACCTGGCCGGGCGCGTACTCGGAGATAGCCGTGCGGGCCGGGATGCCCTGGGCCTTGCAGGCGGCGTAGAGGTCGGCGAGGAAGGGTTCGATCTGCTCCAACTCACGCAGGCCATACACCTGGGTCCCGCGTGGGCGTCCGCCGTCGCTGTCCAGCGCCGGCTGCGGCCGGCCCTGGGCGTCGCGCTGCTGGTCGAGCAGGTAGAACTCCAGCTCGCAGGCCATCACCGGGTGGAAACCATCGGCCTTGAGTGCGTCGATCACCCGCAGCAGCACATGGCGCGGATCGGCCACGCTGGCCGGCAGGCCTTCGCCGGGGTGCATGCTGACCTGCACGGCGGCGGTCGGCACCCGGCGCCAGGGCAGGCGCACCAGGCTGCCGTCCAGCGGGTAGGCGCGGCAGTCGATGTCACCGACGTCCCAGACCAGGCCGGAGTCTTCGACATCGTCGCCGTTGAGGGTCAGGCCGAGGATGGTGCTGGGCAGCGGGCGGCCGCTTTCGAACACCGCCAGCAGTTCCTCGCGGTGCAGCAGCTTGCCGCGGGGGACGCCGTTGGCGTCGAGGATGAACAGCTCGATCAGGTCGATATCGGGGTTGTCGGCCAGGAAACGCCTGGCTTGCTCTGCGGGGGCAAAGTGCATGGTGGATTCGCTCTGGGGCACACGTGACCGCCGCGCAGGCGAGCGGTCAGGCTGAGTCAATCGGCCAGTGGGGCGGCCGGGTCGGGTCAGGAGTGCGTGAGCGAAGTGTCCGGTGGGCGCGCGTGACGGCAGTGCCACAGCGCCCAGAACGCCAGGATGATATGGACCAGCGGATTTTCACCGGCACGGGCCCGGGCCTTCGGCAGCGAAGGGTGGGGCAGCGGGCGGGCGATCATCGGGTCGGGAAGCATCCCTGGATACTCACATGGCCTGTAAGGTTGATTAAAGCAGTGAATGGCGACGTTCATTCCGGTGTCAGCTAAACATTGGCAAGGTCTTTCCGCCGCGTTGCAGCAGCTTAGGAAGCTTCCCACAGTTTTATCGGACCTAGGCTAATTGGCAGGTGGCGCGCCAGCGGTGAAAGTCCCTTTCTTTGTAAGAATGGTCAGGGATCGCCATGCAAGCGCAAAGGACTTATCAGGTAATCGCCCATCACGCGATCGTCTTCGATGTCAGCGAGTTCATCATCCAGCCAGGAGAATGTTGCCAAATCCGGCAAACGGGCCTGCCATGGGTGCATGCCGGGCACTATCGGGTCGTTGAAAAAATGGCGGAGCTTTACGACCGGATGCTGGCAGGGCAGCGGCCTTGCCTGATGACGGTTGCGGTATCGCGGCCGTTAACTCGCCAGCAGGGGGACAGCCTCAATCAGCAGAGGTACAGGGTTTCGGGCATTTTCAGTACCGCAGCGGGTAAAGCGACGGCGGATGTCGCGCTAGCAATGGCAGGTGGGCCTGCGGCGGCGGTCGCAGGGATCGCCGCCACCGGAGCTGTGGCGTGGTTGATTCAGAATAAGATTCCTACTTTTCATGCTGGGGATGTACTGGCATCGCTGTCAGCAACCGTGAAAGGCGGTATTGGTCCCCAATCCAGCAGCCTGATGCTGATTATCTGAAGGGGAGCGGATATGTGGGTACTTTATGGTATTTGCTATGCCCTCGTGGTCGGCACGTTGGTCGACTGGGCATGCCGGTCAAGGTGCATCAGGTTTCTTCTCTATATCGTCTTCAACGTCACGGGGATTACCGCCTGTAATCAACTGGGTGAAGAGCAGTTCCTGCAACTTGATGGTATTGGCTGGTCAGCTTTTTTCGTGGCAATTGCTACCCCGTTGTTGTTCAAGCGCTCCCGCTATTTCGAGCGTGACCGCGACTGAACGGCGGGCACAGGCAGCATCGATTTCGCAAATCTGCGACAATCCTGCCTCTTACGCCTGCCGATCATGAAAAAGCAGCACTCGCCTGCATCATTAAAAAGCCCCATGACAGACCACGCCATCGACCAACTGCTGAAGAACCTCGACCACGCCATGATCGCCGACCGCCATCGGTTGCGCCGGCAATTGCACGAGCTGCGCAAGCGCCCCGACGAGGGCAAGCTCGCGCAGTGGGTGGAAAAGGTCCAGGCCTCCTGCGCCCAGGTCACCGCGCGCCAGCAGAGCGTGCCGAGCATTCGCTACGACGACAACCTGCCCATCGCCGCCAAGCGCGACGAGATCAAGAAGGCCCTGGCCGAGCACCAGGTGCTGGTGATCGCCGGCGAGACAGGTTCCGGCAAGACCACCCAGCTGCCGAAGATCTGCCTGGAGCTGGGCCGCGGCAGCCATGGCCTGATCGCCCACACCCAGCCCCGGCGGATCGCCGCGCGCAGCGTGGCGGCGCGGGTCGCGGAGGAGCTGGGCACGCCGTTGGGGGCGCTGGTCGGCTACCAGGTGCGTTTCGAGGACCAGAGCGATTCGAACACCCTGATCAAGCTGATGACCGACGGTATCCTGCTGGCCGAAACCCAGCACGACCGTTTCCTCGAGCGCTACGACACGATCATCGTCGACGAGGCTCATGAGCGCAGCCTGAACATCGACTTCCTGCTCGGCTACCTCAAGACCCTGCTGCACCGCCGCCCGGACCTGAAGTTGATCATCACCTCGGCGACCATCGACCTGGAGCGCTTCTCCAAGCACTTCGACGGCGCGCCGATCATCGAGGTGTCCGGGCGCACCTACCCGGTGGAAACCTGGTACCGGCCGCTGACCAGCGAGCACGACGAGGAGGGCAACCAGGTCGAGGAGGACCTGTCCGTCGACCAGGCGATCCTCGCCAGCCTCGACGAGATCGCCCAGCATGAGCGCAGCCAGGGCAAGGGTCCGGGCGATGTGCTGGTGTTCCTGCCCGGTGAGCGCGAGATCCGCGACGCCGCCGAGATCCTGCGCAAGGCGCAGCTGCGCCACACCGAGATCCTGCCGCTGTATGCGCGGCTGTCGCCGGCCGAGCAGCAGCGAATCTTCCAGTCCCACAGCGGCCGGCGCGTGGTGCTGGCGACCAACGTCGCCGAAACCTCGCTGACCGTGCCGGGCATCCGCTACGTGATCGACAGCGGCACCGCGCGCATCAGCCGCTACAGCTACCGCGCCAAGGTCCAGCGCCTGCCCATCGAGGCGGTGTCCCAGGCCAGCGCCAACCAGCGTAAAGGCCGCTGCGGGCGTGTCGAGCCGGGCATCTGCATCCGCCTGTACAGCGAGGACGACTTCAACGGCCGCCCGGCGTTCACCGATCCGGAGATCCTGCGCACCAACCTGGCCGCGGTGATCCTGCAGATGCTGCACCTGCGCCTGGGCGCGATCGACGCCTTCCCGTTCATCGAGCCGCCGGATGGCAAGGCCATCAGCGACGGCTTCAACCTGTTGCAGGAGCTGTCGGCGGTCAACCGCGAGAACCAGCTGACACCACTGGGCCGCCAGCTGGCGCGCCTGCCGATCGATCCACGGTTGGGTCGCATGCTGCTCGAAGGCGCCCGTCAGGGCAGCCTGCAGGAAGTGCTGATCGTCGCCAGCGCGCTGTCGGTGCAGGACCCGCGCGAGCGCCCGCCGGAGCGCCAGCAGGCTGCCGACCAGGCGCACGCGCAGTGGAAGGATGTCGATTCCGACTTCGCCGCGCTGGTCAACCTGTGGCGCGGTTTCGAGGAGCAGCGCCAGGCGCTGACCGCCAGCCCGCTGCGCAACTGGTGCCGCAAGAACTTCCTCAACTACCTGCGCCTGCGCGAGTGGCGCGACGCCCATCGCCAGCTGGCGCTGATCTGCCGTGATCTGCAATTGGCGGTCAACAAGGACGCCTGCGACTACCAGCCCCTGCACAAGGCGATTCTCAGCGGCCTGCTCAGCCAGATCGGCCAGAAGACCGAGGAGGGCGACTACCAGGGCGCGCGTCAGCGGCGTTTCTGGGTTCACCCCTCGTCGGGCATCGGCCGCAAGCGCCCGCAGTGGGTGATGGCCGCGGAACTGGTGGAGACCACCAAGCTGTACGCGCGCATGGTGGCCAAGATCGAGCCGGACTGGATCGAGCCGCTGGCCACCCACCTGATCAAGAAGAACCACTTCGAACCGCACTGGGAGAAGAAGCGCGGCCAGGTGGTGGCCTACGAGCAGATCACCCTCTACGGGCTGATCCTGGTCGGCCGTCGGCCGGTGCATTTCGGCCCGATCGACCCGGTCACTTCCCGCGAGCTGTTCATCCGCGACGGCCTGGTCGGTGGCGAGATCCAGTCCCGGGCCAAGTGCCTGGCGGCCAACAAGCGCCTGCTCGAGCAGCTCGACGAGCTGGAGGCCAAGGCCCGACGGCGCGATATTCTGGCCGACGAGGAGACGCTGTACGCCTTCTACGAGGCGCGCCTGCCCGAAGAGATTCACCAGACCGCGACCTTCGACAGCTGGTACCGGATGAACAGCCAGAAGGATCCGAACCTGCTGATCATGCGCGAAGAGGACGTGCTCGCCCGCGAGGCCAGCGAGGTCACCGCCGCGCAGTATCCGGACCACCTGCAGGTGGGCGATCTGCGCCTGTCGCTGAGCTATCACTTCGAACCGAACCACCCGCGTGACGGCGTGACCGTGCGGGTGCCGGCGCCGCTGTTGCCGAACCTGCCGGGCGAACGCCTGGAATGGTTGGTGCCCGGCCTGCTGGAGGCCAAGTGCATCGCCCTGGTGCGCAACTTGCCCAAGGCCCTGCGCAAGAACTTCGTGCCGGTGCCCGACTTCGTCAAGGCGGCCCTGTCGCGCCTGGCGTTCGGCCAGGGGGCATTGCCGCAGGCGCTGGGGCAGGAGTTGCTGCGCATGACCGGGGCGCGGGTGTCGGACGAGGCCTGGGCGGAAGCGGCCGGGCTGGTCGAGGGCCATCTGCGCATGAACATCGAAGTGGTCGACGCCCAGGGCAAGTTCCTTGGCGAAGGCCGCGACCTCGCCGAGCTGACCGCCCGCTTCGCCGCCGCCAGCCAGGCGGCGCTGGCCCTGCCGCGCAGCGAGAAGGCCGAGCAGCCGGTACAGGCCAAGGCCTTCGCGCAGGTGGCGCAGACCGCCCAGCAGAAGATCGCCGGGCTGTCGATGACGGTCTACCCGGCGCTGGTCGAGGACAACGGCACGGTACGCGAAGGGCGTTTCTCGACCCAGGCCGAAGCCGAGTTCCAGCACCGTCGCGCCTTGCAGCGCCTGTTGCTGCAACAGCTGGCGGAACCGGCCAAGTTCCTGCGCGGCAAGCTGCCGGGGCTGACCGAACTGGGGCTGTTGTACCGTGAACTGGGCCGAATCGAGGCACTGGTCGAGGATATCCTCCTGGCCAGCCTCGACAGTTGTGTGCTGGAAGGCGAAGACCCACTGCCGCGTGATGGCGCGGGCCTGGCCTCGCTGGCCGAACGCAAGCGCGGCAGCTGGACCGAGCACGCCGAACGCCTGGCCCGCCTGACCCTGGAGGTGCTGAAGCTGTGGCATGGCCTGCAGAAGCGCTTCAAGGGCAAGATCGACCTGAGCCAGGCGGTGGCGCTCAACGACATCAAGCAGCAGTTGGCCAACCTGGTGTACCCGGGCTTCGTGCGGGAAACGCCGGGGGCCTGGTTCAAGGAGTTGCCGCGTTATCTCAAGGCGGTGGAACTGCGCCTGGAGAAGCTGGGTTCGCAGGTGCAGAAGGACCGGGTGTGGAGCGGCGAGCTGGCCAATTGCTGGGCGCAGTACCAGGCCCGCGCCGACAAGCATGCCCAGGAAGGCAAGCGCGATGAGCAACTGACCCTGTACCGCTGGCTGCTGGAGGAATACCGGGTGTCGTTGTTTGCCCAGCAACTGGGGACGAAGGTGGCGGTTTCCGACAAGCGACTGAGCAAACAGTGGAGTCAGGTGGAAGCCTAAGCTCCCAAAGTTGTGGCAAACTTGCAGGAATTTGCGGCCGCTGTGCGGCCGATCGCGGCACAAGGCCGCTCCTACAGGAGAACGCCGATTCTGTAGGAGCGGCCTTGCGCCGCGAACGAGGGCTCAGCCCTCGCCTCAAAATTGGTACCAAGGTGCCATTAAGTTGCCCTTATTCCGGCCAGCGCCTTGTGGCGATGGCCCCAGACCAGAGGAACGACCGTGCACAACGTCGTCATCAGCGGCACCGGCCTGTACACCCCGGCCCAAAGCATTTCCAACGAAGAACTGGTGGAATCCTTCAACGCCTGGGCACAACGATTCAACCGTGACAACGCCGCCGCCATCGAGCGTGGCGAGGTCGAGGCGGCGCCGCTGTCCGATGCCGCCTTCATCGAGAAGGCCTCGGGCATCAAGAGCCGCTTCGTCATGGACAAGGCCGGCATTCTTGATCCGCAGCGCATGAAGCCGCGCTTGCCTGAGCGCGGCAACGACGAACAATCGATCCTCTGCGAGATGGGCGTGGCCGCCGCCCGCCAGGCCCTGGAGCGTGCCGGGCGCACCGCCGCCGATGTCGACGGGGTGATCGTCGCCTGTTCCAATCTGCAGCGCCCATACCCGGCCATCGCCATCGAAGTGCAGCAGGCACTGGGTATCCAGGGCTTCGCCTTCGACATGAACGTGGCCTGCTCGTCGGCCACCTTCGGTATCCAGACCGCCGCCAACAGCGTGCAGCTGGGCCAGTCGCGCGCCGTGCTGGTGGTCAACCCGGAAATCTGCACCGGCCACCTGAACTTCCGTGACCGCGACAGCCACTTCATCTTCGGCGATGCCGCCACCGCCGTGCTGGTCGAGCGTGCCGACCTGGCCACCTCCGAACACCAGTTCGACATCGTCAGCACCAAGCTGCTGACGGCGTTCTCCAACAACATCCGCAACAACTTCGGCTTCCTCAACCGCGCGGCGGAAGAGGGCATCGGTGCTCGCGACAAGCTGTTCGTGCAGGAAGGCCGCAAGGTGTTCAAGGAAGTCTGCCCGATGGTCGCCGAGCTGATCGGCAAGCACCTGGCCGAGAACGATCTGCAACCGTCGGACGTCAAGCGCTTCTGGCTGCACCAGGCCAACCTGAGCATGAACCACCTGATCGTCAAGAAACTGCTGGGGCGTGAAGTGGCCGAGGAAGATGCGCCGGTGATCCTGGATCGCTATGCCAACACCAGTTCGGCGGGGTCGGTGATTGCCTTCCACCTGTATCAGGATGACCTGGCCAAAGGGTCGCTTGGCGTACTAAGTTCGTTCGGTGCTGGCTATTCGATTGGTAGTGTGGTGCTGCGCAAGCGCTGATTATCAGTTCGAGAAAGCTGGGGCCGCTTTGCGGCCCTTTCGCGGCACAAGGCCGCTCCTACAGGGGACCGCATTTCCCTGTAGGAGCGGCCTTGTGCCGCGAAAGGGCTGCAAAGCAGCCCCCAGCTTTCTGACAGGCAAAAAAAGCGGGAAATGCCGGATGGGGTCGGCATTTCCCGCTTCAGGGTGGAGCAAGGGAGCGTAGCGCTTAGAACTTGGCTTCCAGGTCGACCTGCAGGGTATCGACGTCAGCATTGTTGTTCGGCAGCTGCGACAGGTCGGTCTTGGCCATCAGGTAGGCCGCGCCCAGCGAGAAGTTCTTGTCGATCTCGTAGCCGACCTTGAACTTGTGGCCACGCGAACCGGTAAAGCCGGCGCCGAAGTCGGAGTCGGTGAACAGGCTGACCACGGCGTTGCGCTGCACGTCGCGGTAGTTGTAGTCCAGGCTCCAGGCGCCCAGCTTGGTCTTCAGACCCGCCAGCCAGGCCTTGTCCTCGCCGTCGGTGCTGTCGGTGTTCTTGACGAACTGGCCATAGGCCGACAGCGGGATAGCGAAGCCGGTGAAGTCCACCTGGCCAAAGCCTTCAGCCAGGTTGAACTCGGTGGTGGTGTTGCCGAAGCTGCGCAGCACGGCCGACTTCTTGTCGTTGTCGAAGCCGTAGAGGCTGCCGCCGACGGTGACCTTGACGCTGTCAGCCAGGTTGAACTTGGTGCCCAACTGGCCGTGGTACAGCTGCGCGTCGTGCTTGAACTGCACGCCGTCGCCGTCGACGTTGTCCTTGAGGGTGTAGTGACCGGCGCTGCCGAACACTTCGGCGCCGCCCAGGTTGGTCTTGTAGGTGACGGCCACGCCTTCCGGGTTGATGTCGCTGTCCCAGATGATGTCGCCCATGCTCACCCACGGCTGCAGCATCTTGCCGCCGATCAGGTGCAGGTTCGGCACGGCGGTCGGGTGCCAGTCGAGGTAGGCAAGGTCCACCCACAGCGATTTCTTGTCGAAGTAGTTGTCCAGGCTCTGGTTGGTCGAGCGGGCGTCCGAGCTGCTGCCGGTGGCCACGCGAATGCCGGCGTCGACCTGCGGGTTGATCTCGCTGTAGAAACCGACGCGGGCACGCACACGCTCGCGGTCCTGGTTGCCGCTGCGGCTGTTGGGGTTGTCGACGTTGACGTCTTCGTAGCGCAGGCGCACGTCACCCTTGATCTGGGTCTTGGCGGCCCATGCCACTTTTTGTTCGAAGGAGCTCAGGCGCTCGGACTGGGCTTTCTGGTCGGCCTTTTCCTTGGTTTCCTTTGCCAGGTCGCCCTGCAGTTCGGTGTACTGCGCCTGGTTGATCGAGCCGTTGGCGCGGAGTATTTCGAGCAGCTTGGCGTCGACAGCAGCACTGGCCGGAGTACTCAGAGCCAGCATCATGCCGGTGAGGCTCACTCCAGTAAGTGTAGAAACAAGACGCATAAGGTTCTCCCTGTTGGAAAAAGTGGGGAGGCTCAAGCGCCCACCCCCGAGTTGGCATGTCTTCGGAAAGGGCCTGTGTAGACAGGTTCTGGGGTTCCGGAAAACAGGCGCAAGTATTGCGGGGGGGAATGACAGAATAATGTCTGAATAGTGGCACTGTTGTTAAGTAAACAGGACGTCATTTGTGTGTCACGGCGGCTTTGGCAATACTGGCGCCCTGTCCATAGCGAGTTGCAACCGTGATCAGCCTTCACAGCCTTGCCCACCTGCGCGACCTGCCGGCGACCACCTGGGACGCGCTGGTGCCCGATGGCCAGCCGTTCCTGCGCCACGCCTTTCTCAGTGCCATGGAAGACAGTGCCAGCGTGGTACCCGACACCGGCTGGGCCGCCGAACATCTGGTGCTGGAGCGCGATGGCGAGGTGCGGGCACTGCTGCCGGCGTACCGCAAATGGCATTCGTTCGGCGAGTACGTGTTCGACCATGGCTGGGCCGATGCCTGCGAGCGGGCGGGCATCGCCTACTACCCCAAGCTGCTCGGCGCGGTGCCGTTCAGCCCGGTCGCCGGGCCGCGCCTGCTGGCGTCCGACCCTGCTGATGGCCTGCTGCTGTTGCAGGCGATTCCCGAGTACCTGGGCAAGGGTGGGCTGTCGGGGGCGCACATCAATTTCACCGACAGCGTGCTGGACGCGGCCATTGCCGGCCAGCCGGGCTGGCTGGAGCGCCTGGGCTGCCAGTTTCACTGGCGCAACCGGGGTTACCGGGACTTCCAGGATTTTCTCGACACCCTCAGCTCACGCAAGCGCAAGCAGATGCGCAAGGAGCGCGAGCAAGTGGCGGGGCAGGGGATCGACTTCGCCTGGTACCGCGGTGATGAACTGAGTGAGGCGCAGTGGGACTTCGTCTACCGCTGCTATGCCAACACCTATGCCGTGCGCCGCCGGGCGCCGTACCTGACTCGCGAGTTCTTCAGCCTGGTGGCCGAGCGCATGCCCGAGGCGATTCGCGTGGTCATTGCCCGGCAGCAAGGGCGCGAGGTGGCGATGGCCTTCAGCCTGGTGGGGGGCGATAGCCTGTATGGCCGCTACTGGGGTTGCCTGGACGAATTCGACCGCCTGCATTTCGAGACCTGTTTCTACCAAGGCATGGACTTCGCGATCGGCGAAGGCCTGCAGCGCTTCGATGCCGGTGCCCAGGGCGAGCACAAGCTGATTCGCGGGTTCGAGCCTGTGATCACGCGGTCGTGGCATTACCTGCTGCACCCGGGGTTGCACCGGGCGGTCGCGGACTTTTTGCGTCAGGAGCGCGAAGGAGTGATGGCCTACGCCGACGAGGCGCGGGGGATGTTGCCGTATCGCCAGGTTTGAAGTGACTGGCCACACGCTATCCCTGTAGGAGCGGCCTTGTGCCGCGAAAGGGCCGCAAAGCGGCCCCGGCGATCTTTGCGTCAACGCTGAAATCCTGGGGCTGCTACGCAGCCCTTTCGCGGCACAAGGCCGCTCCTACAAGGGACCCCTTCAACTCAGTCGACGCCGACAAACCCCCCGGTCTGGTGATGCCATAACCGCGCATACAACCCGCGCTGTGCCAGCAACTCGGCATGGCTGCCGCTTTCGACGATATGCCCCTTGTCCAGCACGATCAGCCGGTCCATGCGGGCGATGGTCGACAGGCGGTGGGCGATGGCGATTACCGTCTTGCCCTGCATCAGCGTCTCCAGGCTTTCCTGGATCGCCGCCTCGACCTCCGAATCCAGTGCCGAGGTCGCCTCGTCCATGATCAGGATCGGCGCGTTCTTCAGCAGTACCCGGGCAATGGCGATGCGCTGGCGCTGGCCGCCGGAGAGCTTGACGCCACGCTCGCCGACATGGGCGTCGAAGCCGGTGCGGCCCTGGGCATCGGACAGCTGCGGGATGAACTCGTCGGCCCGGGCCCGGCGCACCGCCTCCCAGACCTCCTCGTCGCTGGCCTGCGGCCGGCCGTACAGCAGGTTGTCGCGGATCGAGCGGTGCAGCAGCGAGGTGTCCTGGGTGATCATGCCGATCTGCGCACGCAGGCTGGCCTGGTTGACCTCGGCGATGTCCTGGCCGTCGATGAGGATGCGCCCGCTGTCGATGTCGTACAGGCGCAGCAGCAGGTTGACCAGGGTCGACTTGCCGGCGCCGGACGGGCCGATCAGGCCGATCTTCTCGCCAGGGCGGATGTCCAGGTTCAGGGCATCGATCACCTTGCCGCCTTTGCCGTAGTGGAACTCGACATGGTCGAAGCGCACCGCGCCGCGGCTGACCTTGAGCGCCGGGGCATTGGGCCTGTCGCTGACGGTGACCGGCTGGGCGATGGTCTGCAGGCCGTCCTGGACCATGCCGATGTTCTCGAAGATGCCGTTGACCACCCACATGATCCAGCCGGACATGTTGACGATGCGAATCACCAGGCCCGTGGCCAAGGCGATGGCGCCGACGCTGATCAGCGACTGGCTCCACAGCCACAGGGCAAGGCCAGTGGTGCTGACCACCAGCAAGCCATTCAGCGAGGTGATGACCACGTCCATGCTGGTGATCACCCGTGAGGCCAGCTGGGTCTTCTCGGTCTGCTCGCTGATCGCCTCGCGGGCGTACTGCTGCTCGTAGTCGGTGTGGGCAAACAGCTTGAGCGTGGCGATGTTGGTGTAGCCGTCGACGATGCGCCCCATCAGCTTGGAACGGGCGTCGGAAGAAATCACCGAACGCTCCTTCACCCTGGGCACGAAGTAGTACAGCGCACCGATATAGCAGGCGATCCACACCAGCAGCGGCAGCATCAGCCGCCAGTCAGCCTCGGCGAACAGCACCAGTGCACTGATGGCGTAGATCAGCACGTGCCACAGCGCATCCACCGCCTGCACCGCCGAATCGCGCAGGGAGTTGCCGGTCTGCATGATGCGCTGGGCGATGCGCCCGGCGAAGTCGCTCTGGAAGAAGTTCAGGCTCTGCTTGAGCACGTAGGTGTGGTTCTGCCAGCGGATCAGGCTGGTCATGCCCGGGCTGATGGTCTGGTGCACCAGCAGGTCATGCAGGCCGAAGAACACCGGCCGCAGCACCAGCACCACCACCAGCATCCAGATCAGCTCGCCGCTGTGCTCGCTGAAGAAATTGGCGTTGGGCGTGCCCTGGGCCAGGTCGATGATCCGGCTCAGGTAGCTGAACAGCGCCACTTCGATCAGCGAGGCGATCAGGCCGACGATCAGCAGGGCGAGGAAGCTCGGCCACACCTGGCGCAGGTAGTAGAGATAGAAGGGCCAGACCTTGCCGGGAGGCGCCTCGCTGGGCGCCTCGCGGAAAATGTCGATCAACTGCTCGAAACGACGGTACAGCATGGGTGACGACACTCCTGTTCGACCCGACTCACGTCCCTGTGTGGCGCGGGATCAGTCGATGCGTTTGGCCGACTTGATGTAGACCGGATCCGCCGGTACATCGCGCATGCCTTTCTTGACGGTGGTCGGCGAGTTGACGATCTGGTCGACCACCTCCATGCCCTTGGTGACCTTGCCGAACACCGCGTAGCCACGGTCGCGGCCCGGGTTGAGGAAATCATTGTCGGCGACGTTGATGAAGAACTGGCTGGTGGCCGAGTTCGGGTCGGAGGTACGGGCCATGGACAGGGTACCGCGAGTGTTCTGCAGGCCGTTGCTCGCCTCGTTGCGGATCGGGTCCTGGGTGCTCTTCTGCACCATCTGGTCGGTGAAGCCGCCGCCCTGGACCATGAAGCCCGGGATCACGCGGTGGAAGATGGTGTTGTTGTAGAAGCCGCTGTCCACGTACTGGAGGAAGTTCTTGGTACTGATCGGCGCTTTTTCTGCGTTCAGCTCGATCTCGATCTTGCCAAAGCTGGTGACCAGCTCAACGTGCGGGGTCTTGTCGGAAGCCATGACACTGGTGGCGAAGGCGACCGAGCAGGCGGTGAGCAGAAGTTTTTTCAGCATGGGCTCAAAGATCCTTGAGAGGTGGAAGCGGCTGCGAGGAACTGCAGCACGGTACGGTTGAAGACTTCAGGTTGATCCAGGGGCGTAGCGTGCCGCGAATCGTCGATGACCGCCAGTCTGGCATTGGGCATCAGGGCGACGTAACGCTCCTTCAGTTGTATCGGTGTGTAATCGTGGTCGGCGGCGATCACCAGGGTGGGACAGCGGATCTGGCCGATGCGTTCCTGCACGCCCCAGTCGACGATGGCGTCGAAACTTTTCAAATAGGCACGTTTGTCGTTGCGCGCCCAGCGCTGGGCCATCTTGCGCCGCAATTCGGCCTGCTCCGGCTTGGGGAACAGCCGCGCGGCCAGGCCCTTGCCGACGGTCTCGACACTGAGCAGGCGCGCCAGGCTCCAGCGCTTGAGCCACCAGATCCAGTCGCTGCGGGTGCGGCGCTTGACCTCGGGGGCACTGTTGACGATGCACAGGCTGCGCAGCCAGTCGGGGTGGTCGACGGCGAACTGGAAACCGAGCATGCCGCCCATGGACAGGCCGACGAAGTGCACCGGGCCGGTGTCCAGATGGCGCAGCAAGGCCAATAGATCCTCGCTGAAGGTCTTTATCTGGTAGCCCTGGCGTGGCTTGGACGATTGCCCGTGGCCGCGGATGTCCATGAGGATCACCCGGTACTGGCGGCTGAGCTCGGGTACCTGCAGTTCCCAGTCCTGGCTGCTCGAGCCCAGCCCGTGCAGCAGCACCAGGGGCTCGCCCTGGCCGTGTTCCTCGTAATGCAGCAGGCATCCGTCATGTTCGAAACAGGCCATGGGCGCGGTCCTCTCAGGCTTGCGGGGGGGCTGCGAAGGGCACGTCCAGCGGCGCGGTGTCGAAGTTGCGCAGCAGTTCGATGAGGATCTGCGTGGCCGGGCCCAGGGTCTTTTCCTTGCTCGAGTAAAGGTAGAACAGTGGATGGCGGCTGCCACCCTGATCCAGCGGTAGGGGCTTGAGCACGCCTTCGCGCAGCTCGCGCTCGATCATGTGCCGGGGCAGCCAGGCAAAGCCCAGGCCGCTGCCGACGAAGGTCGCCGCAGTGCCCAGGCTGCCGACCGTCCAGCGCTGCTCGGCGCCGAGCCAGCCGACATCGCGCGGCTGGGCCCGGCCGGAGTCGCGGATCACCACCTGCAGCTGGCTTTCCAGGTCCTGGAAGGTGATCTCGCGACCCATGCGGTGCAGGGCGTGCTCGGGGTGGGCGACGGCGATGAACTCTACCGGGCTCAGTTCGGTGCCCAGGTAGCCGCCGATGTTGAAGCTGCTGATGGCAAGGTCGGCGATGCCTTCGTGCAGCACTTCCTCGACCCCGGACAGCACCTCTTCGCGCAGGCGTACCCGGCAGCCGCGGCTCTGCGGCATGAAGGCGGCCAGGGCGCGCACCAGGCGGGCGCTGGGGTAGGCGGCGTCGACCACCAGGCGCACTTCGGCCTCCCAGCCCTGTTCCATGTGGTGAGCCAGGTCTTCCAGCTGGCTGGCCTGCTTGACCAGTTGCCGCGAACGGCGCAGCAGCACGCTGCCGGCCTCGGTCAGCACCGCCTTGCGTCCATCGATGCGCAGCAATGGCACGCCCAGTTGCTCCTGCATCCGCGCCACGGTGTAGCTCACCGACGACTGCGAACGGTGCAGGGCCTCGGCGGCCTGGGCGAACCCACCGTGGTCGACCACTGCCTGCAGGGTCCGCCACTGATCCAGGGTAACGCGCGGTGCTTTCATCCAGGGCTCCTGTTGTCCTAAGCTGCGCTCTTCCCAAGGAGAGCGCCCGTATGAAGAAATGTTGTGCGGCTTTGCTGTTGTGCCTGCCCCTCGGGGCCATGGCATACCCGATCGATGTGGAAAAGGACCTGACCGGGGTCAAGGTCGACTACACCGCCTACGACACGGCCTACGACATTGGCTCGATCAGCCTCAACAACTATGGGCAGGTGCCGGCGGCGTGCAAGGTCACTTTCCGCAACGGCCCCGAGGCGCCACGGGTGCGCCGGGTCAATGTGCCCGCCGGCAGGAGCGTGGATGTCACCGCCAAGTTCAACCGGCAGATCATCAAGCTGCGCATCGTGCTCGACTGCAAAGCGCAATAAAACAGATTAATCGATAGGTTGATCCCACTTTTTACGCTTTTTTATCGATAGGTCAACCACTAATCTCACCTCCATCGAATCGCCACCCTTTACCGCCGATGGAGGCACCCCATGTCCCGCGTACTGATCATCGAAAGCAGCGCCCGCCAGCAGGATTCCGTTTCCCGTCAACTGACCCTGGACTTCATCCAGCAATGGCAAGCGGCGCATCCGGCTGACGAGATCAAGCTGCGCGACCTGGCCGTGAACCCCGTGCCGCACCTGGACGCCAACCTGCTCGGCGGCTGGATGAAGCCCGAGGAGCAGCGTAGCGCCGCCGAGCGTGACGCGCTGGAGCGTTCCAACGCGCTGACCGACGAACTGCTGGCTGCCGACGTGCTGGTGATGGCCGCGCCGATGTACAACTTCACCATCCCCAGCACCCTGAAAGCCTGGCTGGATCACGTGCTGCGCGCCGGCATCACCTTCAAGTACACCCCGACCGGCCCGCAGGGCCTGCTCAACGGCAAGCGCGCCATCGTCCTGACCGCCCGCGGCGGCATCCATGCCGGTGCCAGCAGTGACCACCAGGAACCCTACCTGCGCCAGGTGATGGCCTTCATCGGCATCCACGATGTGGACTTCATCCACGCCGAGGGCCTGAACATGAGCGGCGAGTTCCACGAGAAGGGCCTGAACCAGGCCAAGGCCAAGCTGGCCGCGGTGGCCTGAGCCGCGACGAATTCCCAACCCTGACACCTTGTTGCTCCTTTGGGTGTGCCTGCCCGGCCAAGTGATGGCCGGGCTTTTTTATGCCTGTGAGGACGGCACGCCTCCTGTAGGAGCGGCCTTGTGCCGCGAAAGGGCCGCAAAGCGGCCCCGGCGATTTCTGCTCGATACTGAAATCCTGGGGCCGCTACGCAGCCCTTTCGCGGCACAAGGCCGCTCCTACACGGGGAAGCGCGCGAAGAGAAAGGGGAGACGTCCACGAGCACCCCCAAAATCCCATGGTTGAACTGCCCAGGCCCAACCCGCTAAGGTCCCCGCCTTGATCCACGAGGGCCAACCATGGGCTACCTGATAATCGTCGCGCTGATCCAGGCGTACTCCTTCAACCTGATCGGCGAATACCTGGCCGGCCATGTCGACAGCTACTTCGCCGTACTGGCCCGTGTTGTCCTGGCCGGCCTGGTGTTCCTGCCGCTGACCCGCTGGCGCCAGGTCGAGCCGCGCTTCATGCGCTCGATGCTGCTGATTGGTGCGCTGCAGTACGGCATCACCTATGTCTGCCTGTACCTCAGCTTCCGCGTGCTGACGGTGCCGGAGGTGCTGCTGTTCACCATCCTCACCCCGCTGCATGTCACCTTGATCGAGGATGCCCTGAACCGGCGCTTCAACCCCTGGGCGCTGCTCGCCGCCCTGGTGGCGGTGGCCGGCGCGGCGGTGATCCGCTTCGACACGGTCACCGGCGAGTTCTTCATCGGTTTCCTGTTGCTGCAACTGGCCAACTTCACCTACGCCGCCGGCCAGGTGCTGTACCGCCACCTGGTGGCCCGTCACCCCAGCGACCTGCCGCACTACCGCCGCTTCGGCTATTTCTACCTGGGCGCATTGCTGGTGGTGTTGCCGGCCTTCCTGCTGTTCGGCAATACCCAGCACCTGCCGAGTACCGACACCCAGTGGCTGGTGTTGCTGTTCCTGGGCCTGTGCCCGACGGCGCTGGGGCTGTACTGGTGGAACAAGGGCGCCTGCCTGGTCTCCGGCGGTACCCTGGCGGTGATGAACAACCTGCATGTGCCGGTGGGCTTGCTGCTCAACCTGCTGATCTGGAACCAGGACGAACCGCTCGGGCGCCTGGCCATTGGCGGTATGGTGATCCTCGCGTCGGTGTGGTTGAGCCGTTTGGGCGGTCCGCGTGCAGGGCTGCCGGGGGCCGCCTCGTCGCGCTGAGGTATCTGTGCAAGACGAAGGCGCCCGCATGGGCGCCTTCGTCATTCACGGGGGCAATACCAAGGCAGGCTTTGCCCGGCTGACGGTGGCAGGCAAGATGGACGCAGGCGGCTCAAGATCGCCCGTTCCGACAATGGATTTGCCTGACACTACAAGGAAGAGACCGTGAACCTTGACCTGACCGACCTGAAACTGTTCATCAAGATCGCCGAGTCCCCCAGCCTGACCCAGGGCGCCAAGCGTGCATGCCTCTCGCCTGGAGCCGCCAGCATGCGCATCAAGTCGATGGAAGCCGAGCTTGGCGAGGGGCTTTTTCATCGCCAGCACAAAGGGCTGGTGCTGACCCTGGCAGGTCAGCGGTTGTTGATCCATGCCCGCAAGATCCTGCGCCAGCTGGAAGTGCTCAAGGCCGAATTCGACCACCGCGAAGAGCCTGACGGAGCAAGCATGCGCATGTATGTCGCAGGCTTCAGTGCATTCGAGTCGACCCAGCGCCGGCTGGTGCGCTATCTCGCCGATCACGCCAATGTCGCCATCGACCTGCAGCAACGCACGGCCGGGGATATCGTTCGCGGCATTCGCGAGGGCGCCGTTGACATGGGCGTGGTGCTCGGCAGCGACCCTGTGGAGGGTTGCGCCTCGATCGCCCTGCCGGTGCTCAACTACGTGGCGGTGCTGCCCAGGCATCATGCATTGGCCGCCAGCGCCTCATTGCGCCTGGGCGACGTGCTGCGCCACCCGCAGGTCGGGTTGGCGACCGACAGTGCACTGTGCCGTCTGATCGAGCAGCAGGCCGATATCGATGGCCTCGCGGCCCAGTTCAGGATCAAGGTGTCCGGCGCCGAGTCGCTATGCCGGATGATTGCCGAAGGCGTCGGTATCGGTATCGCATCGGATGCGGCGGTGCAGCCTTATCTCGATGGCTGTGGCCTGGTGGCCCGACGCCTCGATGAAAGCTGGGCGCGCCAGCAGCACATGATGCTGGTCAGGCATTTCGAGCGCATGCCGCGGCATGTCACCGAACTGGTTTCCTACCTGAGCGCCGCCTGAGCAAACCCGGCAAAGGGGCCGCGTTGCGGCCCCGATGGGTCGGTCATCGTGTGCCGGGCACCAGGCTGAGGATTTCATCGATGGGCATGCAGGCCGGCTCGATCTCGTAGGCCCGGTCGTGCTCGAGAATGCTGGTGGCGACCTGGCGCATGGCCGAGTAGGCGCCGCGCAGCATGTGGTTGGCGTAGATCACCGCATTGAAACCGGCATCGGCCAGGCACGAGAAGGTCAGTTGCGGGTAGCTGGTCGGCACGCAGACCAGGGGTGTGTGCGGATGGGTCTGCTTGAAGCGGCGGGCGAATTCGAGGATCTCCTCGCCCGTGCTCTTGCGGCTGTGGATCATGATGCCGTCGGCGCCGGCCTCGGTGTAGGCGCGACAGCGTGCGAGGGCGTCATCCAGGCCTTTTTCCAGGATCAGGCTCTCGCAGCGGGCGAAGATCATCATCGAGCCCCCCAGGCGATGTTGGGTGCCGACCCTGATCTTGTCGCAGAAGTGCTCCATGGTTTCCTGCTCCTGGTGCACGCTCAGGCCCAACAGCGAGTTCTTCTTCAGCCCGCATTTGTCCTCGATGACGATCGCCGACACCCCGGCGCGGGCCAGCCACTGCACATGGATGGCGAAATGCTCGATCTTGCCGCCGGTGTCGGCGTCGTAGATCAGCGGCAGGTCACAGACTGCGAGGATTTCGTTCAGTCGTTCCAGGCGGTCGCTGGGCGAGAGGATCTCGATGTCCGGCAGGCAGCGCTGGGTCGAGTCGGTCAGCGAGCTGGACCAGATGGCATCGTAGCCCAGGCTGCTGTCGCCGGCGCCGAGGCGCACGCTCTTGGCCAGCATGGCCGAGATCGGGCTGTGTGCCTCGAGTACCCGCAGGCAGGCTTTTTCACTGAACAACTGGCGCAGGTCGATGCGCGCGTCACGCTTGATCACGTTCATATGCCTCATCCCTGTTGTGAGGTGTTCGTCAGGCGGCGAGCACCGACTCCATCTTGTCCAGGTGCTCGCAGGCTCTTTTCACGTATTCGCAGGACAGCGCCTCGATGCGCGTGTAGTCCAGTGCCTGGCGGGTGGCGCGGCAGTAGAGTTCGAGGGCGCTGGTGGCATGGAAGAAATGCTGCGCCTCGACCGCGCCGCAATGCACGCTGAGGAACGAGGCGATGCGATGCGCCTCGCCTGGGGTCTTGCCTTGCGCCTCCTTGAGCCAGTCCTTCCACAGGGGCGTCATCACGTTGTATTCCCCGGTATTGAACAGCTCGGTCATCGCCATCATCTCGATGGCCTCGACCAGTTGCGGGGCGAGCGGCCGCTTGCTGCCTACCCAGGTGGAGAATTCCTTGGTCACCGGGTTCAGGTAGCGGTCCTGCAGGCGCCAGTCCTCCGAGCCGCAGATGGCGGTGGCCATGCGCGCATACAGCTTGGAGTGGTGCGGGTGGCCGTGCATCTCGCCCAGGCCGATGTCCTCGACGATGATCTCGCCGCAGTGACGGGCGGCGTCCTGCAACAGCAGCCGGGCCTGGGGATCGTCGATGGCCTCGGACTCCTGCAGCAAGCGCACGATGATGCTTGAAACCGCATGGGCGGCACCGTCCGGGCTGCGCCAGCCGCAGAAGAAGGTGCACAGGCTTTCCCGTGACCAGGGCCTGGCGGTGATGCGCTGGTAGGTGTCGAGGTAGTCCTCCAGCAGGTCGGCGTGCACCTCGAAGCCTTTTTTCAGGGCGCTGGCCAGCCGTTTGTCCTGCACATCGGTCAGGGCCTGGTCGACGAATGACAGCATGAAATCCGTTTTCTTCATGTCATGTTCTCGCGGGTTGTGGAAAGTCCGGGGTCAGGCAAGCATTGCAATGAAGTCGGTGAAGCGGCCCAGGCCCTCCTCGAGGTCCTGCGGGCTTACCGAGTACGACAGCCGCACGGCGCTCGGGTCGCCATTGCTGCAGCCGGGCACCAGGGCGATGCGCGCCTCGGTCAGCAACAGCTCGCAGAGGTGGCTGGCGTCGCGGATCGCCTCGCCCTGGTAGCGTTTGCCGAGCAGGCGGGTGATATCCAGGTAGAGGTAGAACGCGCCCTGTGGTGGCGAAAAGCGGATCGCCTCGAGCTTGCCGAGCAGCGCCGTGGCGATGGCCAGCTGGCGATCGAGCTGGGCATTGACCTGGGCACCGAACCGCCGCGCGCCGTCGCCATCCAGTGCGTTGAGCGCCGCGTACTGCGCCAGGCTGCTGGGATTGGAGGTGGTGTGGGCCTGCAGGTTGTGCATGGCCGCGACCACCGCCTTCGGCGCACAGGCATAGCCCAGGCGCCAGCCGGTGACCGCCTGGCTCTTGGAGAACGAGTCGATGATGATGGTCGAGGCCTTGAGCTCGGGCAGCAGCGCGACCAGGTTGTGGTGTTGCTGGCCGTTGCGCAGCAGGCTGCGGTAGCACTCGTCGAAGATCACCCAGAGCTTGTGCTCCAGGGCCAGCTCACCGATGGCGAGCAGTTCCCGCGGGTCATAGACCACCCCGGTGGGGTTGTTGGGGGTATTGATGATGATCGCCTTGCTGCGCGGCGACAGCGCGGCCTTGACCGCCGCGGCGCGCAGGCTGTGGTTGTCGCCCTTGGTGTCGACGAACACCGGACGGGCACCGGCCAGTTCGACCTGGGTGGGAAACGTCTCCCAGTAGGGGCGCGGGATGATCACTTCATCACCCGGATCGAGCAGCACCATGGCGCTGTTGAACAGGGCTTGCTTGGCACCGCTGGACACCGCGATCTCGTCGGCGCCGTAGTCGACGCCCAGGCGCTGGCTGACGCTGCTGGCCAGGGCCTGGCGCAGGCGCGGATTGCCCAGGGGTGGGGTGTAGCGGTTCCACTGTTCGTGGACCGCCGCAATGGCGCCGTGGCGCATGTCCGGTGCGGCGTCGCTGGACAGCTCGCCGGCGGCGAAATTGATCACCTTGATGCCGGCGTCACGCAGGGCGTTGGCCTTGCTGCGCATGCTCGAGGTGCCGGGCGCGCTGATACGCGCGGATCGTTGCGACAGTCCGTTGCTCATGGTTGACGTCCTTGTTGTTCTTGATCTGGAGCGATGTTGCGGATCAGCGGCGCGGTAGTCCCTTCATGCCGTTGTAGATCACCAGGCACAGCGGCAAGGTCAGCAGCAGCACGCAGGCCAGCACTACCAGGCCTTCGACGACACCGGCCTGGTCGGATATCGCGCCGATCAGCACCGGGGCGAGGGCGCCACCACCCACGGTCCCGGTGTAGAACCAGGCGAATACCCGGTCGCGCCGGTCCCGTGGGGCGAAATCCGGAACCAGGCCGCCAAGTACCGACGAGGTGCCGTTCAGCGCCACGCCGATCAGCGGCATCACCAGCATCAGGGCGCCATAGGGCAATACCAATGCCAGCAGGATCAGCAGCGCGGTCAGCACTTCCGTGCAGATCACCGTGCGCACCGGCCCCAGGCGTGCGCCGAGGTAGCCGCAGAACAGCTTGCCGAAGGCGCCGCCGATGAACAGCAGGGCCAGGGCCAGGCCGATGTGCTCGGTGTTGGCGCCCTTGCTCTGCAGCAGGAACGGCAGGAAGGTCAAAAAGCCCATGCGCACGCCGCTGTCGATGCTGCCGGTGGCGATCAGCGCCATCAGGCCGGCTGGCGTGCCGGTCGCGTCGGCGACCTTGGTCTTCTTGCTGGCGGTTTCGTGGGCCTGGTTCTTTGGCATCAGCCACCACAAGGCGAAGGCGGCGGCGATGCCGAGCACGCCAAGCAGGGTGGCGTTGGTCTGCCAGGAGATGTAGACCAGCACCAGCCCGGTCAGGCCGGGGATGACCGCCTTGCCGATATCCCCGGCGAAGTTGTACTGGGCCAGCGCCTGCTTGACCCGCCCGCTACCTTCGTAGGCGTCGGATACCAGCGCCGAAGCCAGCGGGTGCTGGGTGCTGGCGCCGAGGCCACCGATCATCAGCGCCAGCAGCAGCAGATTGATATCCGTGGCCTGGGCCGCCAGCAGGTAGGCGAAGCCGGCGAGGGCGGTGCCCCTGACAAGCAGGGTTTCGCGCCCCCATTTGCGTGCGCCGCGGCTGGCCAGCAACTGGAAGCCGGCCATCATCCCGGCGTAGGCGCCGCGCAGCAGGCCGACCTGGGCATAGCTCAGGCCGAAGGCGGCCTGCCAGATAGGCAGCAGCACATAGATAACGTCGGTCAGGCCATCGTGCACGCCATGGGCCAGGCTGCCGGCGGCCAGTGCCTTGCGGCGGTTGGCCGGATCGCTGCGGTCCGGTTCGTCGAGTGGTTTTTCCAGGGAGATGTCCTGACGCATCGCTTGCTCGCAGTCCTTTGGCCGATACCGTGCCGCCTGTCATTGGGGCGACCTGTTCGCTGCAGGTTAGGAGAAGCGGGGAGAGGCGGGTATTCGTATTTCTCGAAGGCTGGCGTTTAATAATTCTGAAATACTTGTAACTAATTGTTTCTTTGTGCTTTGTGAGAATACAAGGCCATTGTGCACAGCTGAAAAAACTTTCCGTTCGTCAGCGATCCGTGGGAGCGGGCTTGCCCCGCGATGGCAGTGCCAGCCTTTTCGCGGGGCAAGCCCGCTCCCACGCATCCCTAAATCAGGCTTCGTCGAATTCCCGCATCGAGGTCACCAAAGGTGGCCTGGCCGCCAGCCCCGCACGCATGTCGTTGCCACTCGGCTGCTGGTACAGGCTCAGCCCGAATTCCGGCAGCACCGCCAGCAGGTAGTCGAAGATATCGCCCTGGATGCGCTCGTACTCGGCCCACACCGTGGTGGTGGTGAAGCAGTAGATCTCCAGCGGCACGCCCTCGGCGGTGGTCTGCATCTGGCGGACCATGCAGGTCATGTTCGGGTGCACGTTGGGGTGGCTCTTCAGGTACGCCAGGGCGAAGGCGCGGAAGGTGCCGATGTTGGTCAGCTGGCGGCGGTTGGCCGAAAGCTCCGCCACCGGGCCCAGGGCCTCGTTCCAGTGATGCAGTTCCTGGCGCTTCTGCGCCAGGTAGTCGCCCAGCAGGCGTACCTGGCCCAGGCGCTGTTCTTCGTCCGGGCTGAGGAAGCGCACGCCGGCGGCGTCGATGAACAGGCTGCGCTTGATCCGACGCCCGCCGGATTGCTGCATGCCGCGGTAGTTGCGGAATGACTCGCTCATCAGGCGCCAGGTGGGGATCGAGACGATGGTCTTGTCGAAGTTCTGTACGTGTGAGCTCTTATCCGAAATGGACATGGAGAAGTGATGTAGATCAACAGGTTAAGTTTTTTTGTCCATTGTCCATTTTTCCTCAAATCCATGGACACTCTTCCTTCCTGCAATCCATAAAGTCCGCCAAACCATTCCCCTCCACCTCACCACGCGAGCCCCCAGCCCCTCCAGGTAGCCGCAGCGGAAAGGCACTTGGTTCCCCAGAACAGGGCAATGACGATAGTATTGTGCCATTGCGTATGGACACCCGGATGCCCAGTAACCCTCGCCTGAAAGGTGAGGAGGGCCGTAGGAGCATGGCATGGATCAGCTGCGCCACCGAAGACACCGACACTATCCCGAAGCATCAATTCGGGAGGTTTCATCGTGCCTGAGATTTGACGAGTCGCGCTGCCGAACAAATTTCAATAGCTAAGGTACCCATGCATGGGTGAGCAGGAACAGAAGCTGGGACGTAAGCGGGGATACGCTTTTCATCCCGTTGACCTTGAATGTGGTTTCTTTCCAGTAAGAGGCTAATTCGACACTGCCAGGATTTCGGCCACCTGTCACATGATGCGGTGATCGGATAAATCAGATTTTTAGTGCCGGTCATAACGGCCTGTGTTAGTTCGAGTTACGGTATTTATCTACCAAGTCGAGCTGGGCAGGGGCGGTGGTCGCGAGCAAGGCAAAATATTCCGGGGGGATAATGACTCAGGCTAGACTACAGAATATTAAAGATGCAGTTGGTGCATTAAACGATTTAATTGCTCCGGGTCTGCTGGGCCAGTTTACATGGTTTGAAGCAGTTGAAGTCATTGCATTTGGTGCCGATTCGGATGGTAAGAAAGTTGTACGAAATATCTTCTCTATTTATGTGGCGGAACAGGGTGAAAAGCCAATCTCACCTGAATCGCCTTTTCTAGATGCAAAATCAAAAAAGCTAAAAGGTTTTGGAGGGTGGAGTTTTAGAGTTTCAAAGCGTCCCGTGGATATCGGCGAGCTTATGGAAAGTCTCAGCTCTTATGGTCGTAGTGGGACTTGGGCGCCACCGGGGCAGCCTGCTCTTGAGGTTGGAAGTTTAGTAGCCGCTCCACCAGTATTTTGCCCTCCGGACTCGCGGATTGAAGTGCCACTTAACGCAGTTTTAAAGAATAACTATTGGTCTGGGTCATACCTTGTTGAGCTCAAGGATGAGGGTAAGTCGAGATTGGTGGATTTAGTTCGTAAAGAGGCGCTTTTCGAAGAGCTATCTGAGTGGCTCGTGACGATGCTGCCGCTGAACCTTGCAAGTGTCCCTGATCGCATAGGCGATGTGCTGTTCCAAATTCCTGCCAATGCATTGCTTGCCGAGTTTCGTCGGCGCCCTAACAAGCCGCTTGAGATATGCTTGGCCTGGAGTCCTGTCGTTTCGCCACGAGCTATACTTGCGGAGTATCGTATTGAGCATGACGGTATAATTTCTTGCCTTGCTCGCTTTGATTTGAGCGAGGGTGTAACGGTGATAGATATACCGCAAGCTTCCGGGGATTTACAGTTTTCGGTCTGGGATGTGGAAAATAACATCCTCCTTGCTGCGTCAACTACGTTTGCACAAGGAGGGAAGTGGCGTGTTTATTCAGAAACTAGTAGTGGAATGGAGGCACCAAGGCGATTCAGAGTAACTGGCCCTAGCGGAGATGTCGAAACACACGAAATCGCGCTGATGGAACCCTCAGGAGGATGGCGAAATCATCGGCAACCACGACACCCTGAGGAAGTTGATTGGAAAGCAATAAGGCAGCTGAAAGCAAAGATGAAGCAGTTGGTGGCATCTCGTAAATTTTTGCAATATGGCCTTGAAGGAAGTAATAGGCAAGATGAGAGGCTTCGAGCGTTGGATGATTTGCGCGTACTGATTCGCTCCGTCAGTCAAGGGGCAGTCTACCTATGGGATCCATACTTGTCGGCAAACGACATTCTCAACACTCTTGCTTTTTGTACTGACGCGGGAGCTCAGCTCTGGGGATTAACGTCTGCTAAACCATCAAAGATGCGTCCGGACTGCTCAGATGATGCGGACGACGAGTTAACTGAGGCCGATCCAGCTGACGCGCCAGATCGCGTGAAATGGATAACTGCTCAGCACGAATTACTGAATCAGGCTTTTACGGGGGCGCCATCTATGAAGCTTGAATTTCGCATGAGCTGGGGTATTCAGAAAAGCTTTCATGATAGGTTTCTAATTTTCCCAGGGTTAGGTCGAGGCCGCACACGAGTATGGTCTCTTGGTGCATCGATAAATCACATTGGTGCGCAGCATTGTATTGTTCAGGAGGTAACCTATCCTGAGCCCGTACTGCAGGCTTTCCAAAGCTTTTGGAATCAAAGTGCTAAACCTGAACACCTGATATGGAAGTACTCATGAAGCAGCAAGAGGTTTTAGTTGGTATCGCGAGTAGAATTAATGGTGCTGAGCCTCTGCAGCCTGAATCGCTTGGTTTCTCCCTTCTTGAATATGGAGAGGCTTCATTCGAATTGGTGCTTAGTAAACTAGTTGATGAGTTTCCTTTTCTGTGGAATGGCAGAGAGTACTTCGTGGGGTGTGAGCCTGAACAGTTTGATCGTATATTCTGCTGGCTTGTGCGCAAGATTTTCGATTTTCCCTGTGGTTTGATGAGGCCTGAGGCAGAGCTAGCAACATTACTAGCAGTTGCGGCGGCGCTTGATTGTGATGATCAACTATGGGATGAAGTTTACAGGATAAATCCCATTCTTCCTGAGTGGGTTGTTGCTGCTCTTGCCGGCTTGATAAAGGAAAGTCATGTCGATAGCGAGCAATTAATTAATAGGCATTATTGTAGTGAGAGCTATGTCCGTGAAATTAAGGAAGATATTGCCAATAAAGATTGGAAGTCGGTAGAGTGGATAGTCGACCAGTTTTGGATGGACTATCGTTCACCAATAAAGCTCCAGGCGGCAGCTGCACTGCACCGGTATAATGTACCTCTCCTGCAGAGCCTCATTGAAGGTGAAAAAGATTTTTTTGAAGTGGCGTCCTACACGCATCACGCCCCTATTGAAAAAATCATGCCGTTGGCAGTAGCGAGCCAGAACTGGATATTCAAATTTTGGGCTTTTCATCGTTCTGTTACTCATGCTAGACGAGATATACCGTCCTCCCCTAACGAATGGGAAGTGTTGTTGCGGGAAGCTTCAAAAAGTCCTACAGAGTGGCCACGGTGGTTATCGGTTATAAATGAATATCCGTCTCGCTACCCTCAAATCCAAGAGGCATTAGGAAGTGCGCTAGCGCATGCTGAGGGCTGGGCGCTCGATATGTATGTGAGCTCGATTTCAATGATCACGCCTGATATGGCTAGGAAACCGGTAGCATCGGCGCTATCAGTCTTTCGGCAGAGGGCGCCCTTAAAGGAGCGAAAGCGGCTATGGCAGGCATCTTTCGATAGGTGGAAAGATTGGGATTTCGATGCAAAAGATAAGTCTAAACATCTGTTTTCGATTTCATCAAGCTCTCTTGATTACGCAGTAATAGGTTGCTTTGTAGAATGCCTTGATGCGAAGCAGCGTCACGAACTAATCGAGCAGCTAAGAAATCGAGCTGTCTTGCTTGAGCAGTCCTGGCATCCAAGTACTAGCTCCGCGATGACGGAACGATTCAAGTTAGCCTCTACCTATCAACCCCTCGCACAAGCCGAATTAGCATGTGCTAGTAAAATTGACTGGCACATAGGGGATTCGTTTTCCACTCCACCATGGGAGGATGGTTCACTCTACCGGAGTCTGCGGTACGACACCGACTTTGATAAGCCTACGTTTCTGACCATGTAATGCACTTTTCATTGACCTGAATATTTTTGAACCCTTATAGGGTTTTGCTTGAAGCAGGCCAATGGCCTCAAAATCGAAAAGGGGAAGGCTATCCTTCCCCTGATTACACACGTCCGCAGGCTCGATTAGACCGCCTGCATGCACTCCACAACAGGCTTGGCCAGCAAGCGGTTGCAGATGGAGGCAAAATCCAAGCCTTGCTGTTTCAGTTGCTCGGCGGCTTCAGCCTGCCAGACCAGGTCACCCTGTTCGAAGAAGGTTGTCCGCAATTGCCTGATCACCTGTAATGCATGGGCAGCGAAAGCCCTAAAGTCTTCGAGCCCCCAGTAGAGCAGCCCCGCAGCGTGGACTGTAGCGGCGGCACTGATCTTGGTTGCCGGCGTAACGAGTACCGTTTGGAATTCGCACTCTGCGGACTCGGCCACGTTTGCTCGCATCCAGTCAGGATGTGATGTGGCTTGGCGAGCCTTGGTGACACTCAGCGTACCGTCAACGGTGTTCACGTAGTCCTCGAACACGATGCACCGCCCACCCGAGATCCACCAAGGATCTGGAGAACCTTCGCTTTCGACTTTGCCTGCATTGAAGCCCAATAGCGATCCCAGATCCTTCTGAGCACGCTCGAAAGTCTCATGGTGCCGCAGCCCTTGAAGGATGGACTGCTCCAGCTTTGCGAAATCGCGGTCATGGGTAGGGCCCAACCGTGTCAGTTCCGCTCCAACGCGCTCCACCTGCTGTTGCAGCGCGAGGTCATCAGCCTGGGCGGTTACAGCTTCGCCGACCTCTTTGCGCGCAAAGGCTGTGAGCCAAGGAATATTTGGAGCGCAGCCGTGGGCATCTTTGAAGTACTGCCGAGATTTTGCAGCCATGGCGGCATTGCCGCGTTGAGCCGCGAGATGACATGCCGAACCCGCTAGGTAATTCCAGAGGGCTCGATAGCCCCGCAGATCGGGTGCTGTCAGCGTTCCCAGGACACGATCGGCAGCCGCTACAGCGCCGTCATAGTCATGCCGCCAGAGCGCCGTTTGGTAGTCAATTTCTGCCCCGACTGCTTGAGACAGTTCGTTAATAGCAGGTAGGAATTGCTGATGAGCACGATCTCGCTCGTCGAGGATCTGTCGGTTGACGTACTCCCAATCTCGATCGTTCTCCAAAAAGGTCTCGAAGTTTTCTACCAGGTCGGTCAGCCCGGTGTCTTTTGATTGATGGGTGCCAAAGGTGATCTCGGCTTGAAGCTCCGGGTGGAAGAACGGGCGGCGGCGAAGGTCGGCCAGGTAGTCGGGCAATTCTTCACCAGAAACGACCACCGCTGAGTAGTCTTCCAATGACCGGGTGCATCGGCCAATCGCCTGGACGACTCGTGTCTGAATTCGCTCGTTGTACAGGGCATTTGCCCCCATACGGGTCATCAGGAACCGCTCCTGAGCGTTCATGGCTTTGGGCAACCCTTCGATGAACAGCAAGCGGCATTCATCACCCGCAAAATCAATGCCGTCATAACGGTTGGCCACAATGGCTACTGCCTGGTGCAGTCCGACGAAGTCCGCCTTGGATTCTTCAATGTCGCTCGCGCGGAACACGGGGAACTTGAGCTTCTCATCGATCTCTTCGGCGATGGCATCTGCGGTTTTGTCGCTGGGGACAAGCACCACGCTACGACCCGCGCGTTGCATCAGTTGTTTTCGCAACTCGGTGGTTTCATCAGTGGTGAGCGACATCTCGGGGAAGATGAAAAATCGTCGACCGACGCCTTGTGTATCCCAGCCTTCCGGGGCTGGAAGGCGCTGGATGGTTTTTCGTCCGGTCAGACGCTCTAGATCACCACCAGCACCTAAAGTCGCCGACATGTAGATGCGCTGCTTGGCGCTTTCGAACGCAGGGTGAGAGAACGTTGGAGGCAACAGCGGGCGGATCAAGATTTCCTGGGAGGACAGATAGATATGGCAGGCATCAAGGTGCCCTCGGATCAATGACCAGGGGTAGGTCAGGTCGGTGCCTGGTGTGTGTGCGTCCAGAATCTCAATGATCTGTGGAGTCAAAGCAGTGATCGTGGGCGTCGCAAGTTTGTCGACCCAGGTACGATCCACTACGTCCTCCCAGACGCCGCGCAGCCGGGAGAGATCGGTGGCGGACAGGTGGGGGGTGAAAGCGTTGCACAGAGCTTGGTGAAGGCCTGCATAGCGCTCGTCCAGGCGGCCTATACGCAATGTCCAATGAGATGCGATGTAGTTTTCACTGGCATGGGCATCATCGACGAAGATGACATCGGCTTGGTCGAAGAAAGGGTTTGTATTGAACAAGCTGGAGTAGGTTGTAACCGCGATTTTTTCAGCCTGCAGATAGTCCGTTTTGTCCGCTGGTGAGAAATCGCGCTGCTTACCCACAAACGTTGCCACAGAGAGCCCGTACTTCTCATTCGCTTGTTCAGCGACCTGGTGAACCAACTGCCGGGTAGGGCAAAGGTATACGACTCTCTCGCGGAACTTGCGGCGGCGCCACTCTGCAATCAGTAACCCTACAAGGGTCTTTCCACTGCCCGTCGGTAGCTGGAGAGCAACATCAGGAGTGCCGACTGCTTTAGCTGCATAAGCCTGCATCATGCTCGCCTGATGCGGCAGTACGTCGGGGAATTTTCGGCGGGTTAGTTCTCGAAAAAGCTTGTCGGGTGTCTCTGGCACAGATGAGGCGGTAGGCGGGGTTTTGAAAGCCATTCTTCACTCCTTGAGATCGATCTTCTTAACACTTTGCTTCCGGCGGTCATGATCATGGTGATGCTGTGACGCACAGTCCTAGCGCTTCACCCAACAGGCATCTTAGATCAGGCTTGTGTGACGAATGGCTGATGGGAGCTGAAATCAGAGCAAACCTCTGTGTCAGAAACTTCGCCTTACAAATATGCTGAGCCTCCGACCTTTCACCGCAGCCACGCGCGTCAGTTAGGCACTCAGTAAAAGGGGCGCCCCATGCTTGAGGCTTGTAGCAGGTCAGCGCACACTCTTTGCTCAACCGAGGATATTGGCCATGCCTATCGACTACGACCCAGGTGCCCCAAACAGGCAGTTGAAATGCTGATCAATGGTGACCTGCTGAGCAAAGCAGGCGCGTTGGAGGTGAACCTGTCCGTTGTCCTGGAAAAAGCCCTGGTTGAAACCGTGGCCCGTGGCCTGGCTCTAGTCGTTCCAATCAGGAGGTGGTCAATGCTCATGCGCGACTGGTCACACGTCATAGCCCTGAAATTGATGAGCGCCAATTAGAGGGCAAATTGAGTCCGATGAGATCGAGCTGTAAACCTAGCAGTCCAAACAAGCGTCTGATCGCGCCCGCGCTAGTGGGTGGTAAGCCCAGAGTCATGGGGCCGTGTACAACGAGTACCGCTCAAACAGCGAGCGATAGAACCCAATCAGCATCTCCTCGGCATTGGGCTCCAGGAGCTCGGAAGCACCAAATCGGTAGACCTCATACCCCACAAGTCTCAGAGCCCTGTCAGCGGCCATCATCTCGGCGTAGAGGCGGGGACTTGGGCGTCCATCAGGGTCAGAATAATGGTGTTTGCCATCAACCTCGATGACAACCCGCACCCCGCCCGGAAGCAGCAGAAGGAAGTCCATGCGTGACCTCAGCAAGGCCTCTTTCCCGCGTCGTGAGACCGTCAGGGGATCCCAGTGAAACCAGACCTCTGGCAGCAAGACCGGAAGCTCCGGAATCGCTGTCGTGAAGGCTTTGAAGAAGCTGGTGAAGGCGAGCGCTTGAGGGGGCGACGATTGAGGCAGGCAGGCTTTCAGGCGTTGATACAGGCGATTTTTGGCCTGGCCTTCATCGATGCTATAGGTCTGGGCATACCAAGCCTGGAGTTCGCGCCATAGGAGCCCAGAACTCCCGATAGGTCGGTCATAAATCAGCACATCCTCGATGCCGGTGACGACTTCGATATCATTATCCAGCGCATTACCTAGGCGCAGGTCGGGCTTTGTGGTGGAAGCGAAGATGAGATTCTTGGGGGATGACTGCTTGCCTGACCCCACGTAGGCCAAGGAGGCGGTCAGGAACGCATCCTCTCCTATTCCTACGACAAAGTGGACTCCACATGCTTTGAGGATGTCGTTGACGATCTCGATAAACTTTCGCTGAGCGGGTTCGCTGGGCAGTACTCGCGACGAAGCCAAGGCTTCGACGAATCGGCCAAACCGGGCATGCGATGATTGAAATGCACCGAGCTTGTCGAAGAGCGTCACCGCATCCCAATCGGGATTTTCGATATGGTGACGGACAATTTCCTGGCGGAGTGTAGGGGTTGGTCGGAGCAAGTCTACGAACGAGATTGTGTCGATTCGCCAGAACTCGCTGAGCACCTGTTCGAACGCAGCCCTGTCCAAATGCAGGTCGAGGGTGTTGAGCTTTTCTGCCAGCTCTCGACGGTAGCGACCAGGGATCACAGGTGCTGTCCCATCATCCCACACAAGCTCTTGAAGCTGGTCTCGCTCATGAACCTCGAAGCCAAGTAGCTCTAGAGCTTTCTGGGCGGCTGCCACCATTTGAGTATCACCAGCGGCTTCTACTGCTTTCTCAAGATGCCGCCTCTTGGAGTTGTACTCCGTGCAATCATCCAGGCCCAGCCTGAAGAGCAATTCGGGGATTCGTGTGTCCGTGTAGTGGTCTTTCTGATTGCCGAGGATCTGGCTGAAGGTGTCTCTCAGGCTGGTGAGGTTTTGCTGGGTACGAGGCATGCTCAATCGTTCGTGCTGATGTCGTTGCTTGGATGCTACCACCACCAAATGGGACATTTGAGCCGATTTGCGGTCGCTTAAACTGGTTAAGTAGCTCGTCGCGAAGGTGTCTAAGGCGGTGCTTTACGGCTGCCAGAAATGCACATGAGGTGCCTACTCCCCAACCTGTGAGATGTCAGGTATGGTTATGGCCAGGTAAGACATCGACCTCGTGTTCGCCTTAGCCAATGCATGTTGATACACCCAAATTGCCTAGCTATCCGCCTGGCACCTTGAGGGGGATCGCGAACAGCACCCCTCTGCCGGGCTTAGGAAAATAGCCATGAGCAAAGAAAATCAACCCGCAACAACCCTGCAAGACATCAAGAAACACGCAAGGCAGCTCTCCAAAGAACGGGGGGTTAAGTACATGGAAGGCCTCAACCTGGCCGCAAAGGCTGGTGGGTACCAAAACTGGAACCACGCCTTCAACATGTTCCGAGCTGTGGTGGACGTGAAATGCTCATTCAAATGGTACGCGCAGCGTAGCCGCCATTTCTGGGAGCGCGTTGGCCACCTTCAGATTCGGGTTACGCCGTTGTTCGGGATCTCTGAGGAGGTGCTTCAGCGCCTCGTGTTTGAGATTCCCGAGTTCTTGATTGGCTCGGAAGCCGCTGGTGATCAGGACGAGCATTTCCGAATCGATTCGGCATATTTTCACCGAGTCACCAGTGCTGGATACTTCCGGGAAAGTCAGCATACAAAGCGTAGCGTCCTGAGCTTCCATCTTGTGGACAACCAATGGCACGCGACAATCTTCGACTATGGTACGAAGCTGACCCAAGAAGAGATGGAGGGCGAAATCCGAAATGCCCTTACTACTCACATCAAAAAAATTGTCAAAGACCATCTCAACAATACACTGGACGATTACCGGGTATTGCCCGAAGACCTCCATGAAGAAATGGTAGGCATCTGCGGCCCTGCGGCGCGGGATTACGCGGCGAGCTTCTCGCTCTAAGCAAGTCGACTTACCCGCCGCTTGATAGAGGGGCTCGATCACCGGGGCCCCTCTTTCTAACCTTTCGGCGCCTATTGATCGATAGCGGATGGCTGCAGCTTTCGGCCTCTGGTAGAGACCTGCGATGTGTCTGGAAGGCCAGAACGATCCATTGCGGGTGATCTCGAATGCAGCATGACGACCAAGCGAAATCAGCAGCTTGACGCAAAATCGCATCAGCACCAAAAACCAGCCTCTCTAGCTTGTTGTAGGCATAAGGCCACTGGTAGCCATTGATAGCCGTCATTCGGAGTTCCATAATTTTTACGCCGCGGGCCGGATGAGTTCGCCCCGCGCTTGCAGGGGGGGTGGAACTAGGTGTTCTATGATGATTCAAGCTTTTCGCTGAACTTGGAAGAGGGGGTTAAGTTAAGTTCGAACATAATCCCTTGATGCCCATTTTCACGCGTGTAGGTGTAATGGTTTCTGTATTCGGCTTGGCCGATGTAGTAGAATTCTCGTGATTTTTTCTGCCATCCAAATATGTGAATTTGACGCCCGTTTTTCGCATGTTCGTAAATGGCTAGATTGCCTCGAGTCATCCGCTGGTCTCCGCTTTGGCCTTCGCCCTCATATCGGATTACCACCTCATGGGTGCTATCTGCTTTAAAATAATTAACGATTGTAGGTTCTTTGCTCACGAATAAGAATATCGAATTTGAGGAGCTGGAGACTGATATCCCAGATTGTTTTGAACCACCGAGCGCCAAGTGAAGGTCGCTGCGGGACTGGAAGGTGTCCATTAACTGTTGGGCAGCTTCGCGAACCGATTCTTCCTCTGTTATAGAGAATTGTTTTCGGTGTGACTTCAATAGGTTGGTGAACTCATGGGCTGTCTGGCGTAGTTTTTCGATTTCCCATGCGAATACAGGGCGATGGTGCATTACACGGTTTCGAAGTGTGATGACTTCTTTTTTCCATCGTGATTTCCAGTTTCTCCAGCTCGTCATGTCGTCGAAGAACGAGGAAAATACCACGTCCCAAAAACTGCGTTTTTGCATTCGCTGCGCTAGGGTTGCCCGAACCTCCTCAAGATCTTTTGCCTCTTGGAGTAAGGTGAACATGTCGCTGGCAGACACGGGCCTGTCGATATCCCAGGCGGCAAGATCAACGGTCACGATTTCAAGTAAGTGATCTAGTTCAGTGAACTCAACAGGATGTTGGTAAATGGCACCTTGTCCTTTTTGCTGAGTTGCCATGACTCGCGCAGTGATCTGTGCATTTCCGACCTTGGCCAGCCAGTCGATACCTATCCCTGAATAAACCATTGCTTCATTAATGAATCCGCGCAGTTCCTGTTCGAGATGCCCAAGCAAAGGGTAGGCCTCGCTGCGTAGCGCGTCCCCTAGTTCGTCAAGAACTCGGACGAATGGGTAGAGTTTGGCGAAAGTCTGAGATAATTTCATGTGAGCTGCATCTAGAGGGGTGCGCTCTCCTTCAATTTCAATCTCCATGGCTTCTGTAGAAATTCGCCGTATGCGAACTTTTAGTTGGGTGCAGGATTTACCAAGCGTCTCGGATACAGTGCTGTGGACTTGGGCGGGTTGGTCATGAGAGGTGATCACCAATTTCAATTTGTAAGTTATCATTTATCGATGCTCGTAAATCTTTTAATTCGGTTGGTGTGAGTCAGTAGGTGATGAGTGTGAGTGCTCAGTGCGCTAGGTGTACGGCCCCGGAATGAGGTGGTGCGGATTGATAGTGAATCGCTCTGGATTTTTCGTCCAGGCCTCACGAATCACCTTGAAGGGAGTGTGCCATCGCAAGGCCTTGAGGTGCCTGGCGAAGTTGTAGGCCATCACAAGGGCCAGTACGTGCGCCATAAGCGTTGCGAAGTCGAGATAGTGGAAGGGCTTGATCGTGGCTTCTTTGATCGTCCGATTCATACGCTCGATCTGGCCGCTGGTCACGGATGGTAGGATGCCGCGTTTGATTGCGGTGCCGTTTTTGGGGCGCTTGGTTGATCCCGTGGCGCGCCAGACAGCGGTGTAAGGCGCTGCGGCTCAGCTGCGGGAAGTCTTCATGGAGGTGGCCCTGCATGTCGTCCAGGGACACCATCGTGCGCTGCCGAAATTCGACCAGCTTCCTCTTCAGAGACTGTCAACTTGGCACTACATGGCTTGGCAGGTCCCATCCGAGCATCTTGTGTAGTGGTTCACGAATGCCATTTGATGACGGTCTTCACGTTCAGCCGGTAGTGGGCGGCGAGCATTCGATTCGTTTTTTCGACCCTTGGAGCTCGGCTCGGATTTGTGGCGTCGTGCGCGCTGAGCCATGGATACATCCTTCCAAAATGCATCCTCCTCATTGGGCGTTAAGGATGCACCATGACCTCTGGGACTAAACACCTAGTAATACATTCCTTGGAAATTACGCGTCGCTCAGAGTCTCCAGGCTGCGCGGCTGATGGGTGGACAAGTGCCTGCCCGCCAGACCTGCACGCATGTCGTTGCCACTCGGTTGCTGATAGAGGCTCAGCCCGAACTCCGGCAGCACCGCCAGCAGGTAGTCGAAGATATCGCCCTGGATGCGCTCGTACTCGGCCCACACCGTGGTGGTGGTGAAGCAGTAGATCTCCAGCGGCACGCCCTCGGCGGTGGTCTGCATCTGGCGGACCATGCAGGTCATGTTCGGGTGCACGTTGGGGTGGTTCTTCAGGTACGCCAGGGCGAAGGCGCGGAAGGTGCCGATGTTGGTCAGCTGGCGGCGGTTGGCCGAAAGCTCCGCCACCGGGCCCAGGGCCTCGTTCCAGTGATGCAGTTCCTGGCGCTTCTGCGCCAGGTAGTCGCCCAGCAGGCGTACCTGGCCCAGGCGCTGTTCTTCGTCCGGGCTGAGGAAGCGCACGCCGGCGGCGTCGATGAACAGGCTGCGCTTGATCCGACGCCCGCCGGA
>NZ_JAJSRC010000034.1:0-63116 GCF_021283245.1 Pseudomonas sp. NMI760_13
GTGCAGGCCAAGGGCGCGATCAGCGTGCAGGCCAACGGCGTGCTCGACAACCAGGGCGGCAAGCTGATCGCCCAGGACGGCGCGCTGAGCGTGACCGCCGATACCCTCGACAACCGCGGCGGCATCCTTGCCAGCCTCAAGCAGTCGCTGGGCGTGCGCACCACCGGTGTGTTGCGTAACGGCAGCGACGCCAATGGCCAGCGCGGCGTTCTCCAGGCACTGGGCCTCGATCTGCAGAGCGCCAATCTGGACAACCACGGCGGGCGCATCGCGGCGCTGGGCGGTGATGCGCTGATTCGCACCGGGCAGTTGGACAACCGTGACGGCGGCATCTCCGCCAGTGGTCTGCTCAAGGTCACCGGCACCAACCTGCTCAACGGTGGCGACGCGCGCGGCGAGATGGTCGGCCAGCGTATCGACATCGGACTGAGCAGCGCCCTGGACAACCGCGGCGGCATCATCGAAAGCGCCAGCACCCTGGCCATCGCAGCCGCCAGCCTGGACAACCAGGCGGGGAAACTGCGTGCCCTGGGCAACAGCGGCACAACGCGATTCCAGATTGGCGGGGTGCTGGATAACCGAAACGGAACCGTAGAAACCGCCAACACCGATCTTGCCCTGGTCATCGGCGATCTGGTGAACACCGGGGGCAGCATCGCACACGTCGGCAATGGCGATTTCGGTGTCAGCAGCCAGCAGGTCATGGCGGCGGGAGGTCGCCTGTTGACGCATGGCACCCTGAATCTCAGTGCCGACAGCTGGGTCAACAGCAGCGTGCTGCAAGCCGGCACGCTCAACCTCAATGTCAACAACTTCAGCCAGACCTCGAGCGGGCAGTTGCTGGCGACCAAGGCGTTGCTGGGCACGGGCGGCAACTGGCTCAATGACGGGTTGATTGCCAGCGATGGCACATTGAACCTGACCTTGGGTGGTGCCTATTCGGGCAACGGCCGATTGACCAGCCTGGGGAACATGACCCTGACTGCGGCGCAGATGAGCCTGGGCACCGCCACAAGCATCGCGGGTGGCGACAGCATTGTGGTCAACATCGGCGACCAGCTGAGCAACCTTGGGCGCTTGTCGGCGGCCAATGACCTGACGATCAACGCGGGCAGCCTGTCGAACTACGGTGCATTGGCCGCTTCACGCAACCTGAGCTTGATCGCCCAGTCCGTCCACAACGACCAGGCTGCCGACGGAAGTCGAGGCTTGCTGTTCAGTGGGCGGGACATGACGATTAGCACCGCCGATTTCAGCAATCGCTACGCGGATGTGTACAGCCTGGGCAATCTGCTGGTTGCCGGCGTCACCGCGGGTAGTTCTGCGGCAACCTTCCTGAACAGCTCCGGCACTGTCGAGGCGGCCGGTGACATCAACCTGCAGGCATCCAGTTTCGTCAACAAACGCGACAAGTTCAGGGCCAGCCACCAGATCACCGATGGCTACATGACCATCTACTGCGTCCAGCATTGCAAGGGATCGCGGTGGGTGAGGGGCCCGGTGCATATCTACAAGACCCTCGAGACCGTGATTCACGAGGACTCGCCCACGGCAACCCTGGTTTCCGGGCGTGACCTGACCATTGGCGCAGGCAGTGTGCTCAATGCTCGAAGCGTCATCTCGGCGGCCAACGATCTCACCATCACTGCCGGCAGCATTGACAACGAGGGCGAGCGTTCCAGGTCGGGAACCGTTGCAAGGGAAGTGGGGCCTGGGGTCAAGGTTCCCACGGGCTATTTCTTCCAGTTGATCAACGAAGTAAACGCCTACAACCAGGCCCACCCACGTTCCGGGCCGTTCGACGAAGCCGCCTTCAACACATTGGTCGCGAAGTTCGACCCCGGGGTATTTTACGGCATCGATGCAGAGCCCGTGGTCCAGCCGGATCAGAAGTTCATCGCCCCGGCGGTCATCCAGGCCGCCGGTACGGCCAAGCTCACTGCCGCAGGCAGCATCAGCAATATCGTTGTGAACAGGGCGGCAGCGGCTACCAGCAATCGCTCGTTCGATACCCAGGTATCCAGCGTGACGCAGCCCACGGTGGTCAACCTGAATGCGCAGTTGCCACCTGATCTGGCCCAGCGACAGGTCGATCCCACCACCCTGCCAGGCTTCAGCCTGCCAGCCGGGCAGAACGGCCTGTTCCGCCTGAGTGGCAAAGGCAGCGACGCAGCCACTGGCACCGCCCAGCGCTGGACATTGGGCAACGCCACTGTCACCTCGCATGAGCGTGAGGTGCTGGCCAGTTCCCGACCAGGCTCGATCCAGGCAATGGATGCGTCCGCGTCCAGAGGAAGTGAGCAGGCAATCGATCGCGTTGCCCACCAGCGTGTCGAGTCGGCTGCCAAGGCCAGTGTCATCGGGGTCAATGCGCCTGCGGGCGAGGTCGTGGATACCTACGTTCCCCCACCGAGCGCAGGTGCGCTGGCCGCCGAGCTGGTGGCGCAGGAGCCGGGTATCGGCGTTCGCCCCTGGATTGCGGGCGTCACTCGCCTGCCGGATAGCCAGTACACGAGCAAGCCGCACAAGTATCTGATCGAAACCAATCCGGTGCTGACCGACCTCAAGCAGTTCATGAGCTCCGATTACCTGCTTGGCAACCTGGGCTTCGATCCGGACAAGAGCTGGAAGCGTCTGGGTGACGGCTTCTACGAGCAACGCCTGATCCAGCAGGCGGTGGTGGCTCGCACCGGCCAGCAGTTCATCGATGGCCAGACCTCCGGCGAGCAGCTGTACAAGCACCTGATGGACAATGCCATCCGCAGCAAAGACCAGCTCAACCTGAGCCTGGGTGTCGGTTTGACCTCCGCCCAGGTCGCGGCGTTGACCCACGACATCGTCTGGCTCGAAGCACGCGAGATCAATGGTGAGCAGGTACTCGCGCCAGTGCTGTACCTGGCCCATGCCAATGGCCGACTGGCGCCTGACGGTGCGTTGATCGCGGGGCAGGACGTCCAGTTGATCGCCGGGGAGAATCTCGACAACGTAGGCACGCTGCGTGCCACGCGCAACCTCAGCGCCACCGCCGGCAAGGACCTGACCAACACCGGCCTGGTCCAGGCCGGCGAGCGCCTGGACCTGCTGGCCGGCAACAGCCTGGTCAACAGTGCCGGTGGCATCGTCTCCGGTCGTGACGTCAGCCTGACCGCCATCAACGGTGACCTGATCAACCGACGCGACCTCACGCACACGGACATCGTTTACGGCGGCGTGCGTGAGCAGAAGGATTATCTTGAAAGCGCCGCGCGTATCGAGGCCGGCAACAGCCTCAGCCTCAAGGCCGGGCAGGACATCAAGAACGTCGCCAGCGTGATCCAGAGCGGCGGCGACTTGTCGCTCAGTGCTGGTCGTGATGTGAGCCTGCTGTCGGTCGAGGAACGTCAAGGCTTCTACACCGATCGCCAGCGCAGCAGCACGGTGCAGCAGCACGGCGCCACGGTCAGCGCCGGTCGCGACCTGAGCCTCGGCGCCGGCCGCGACCTCACCGCCGTGGCCAGCCAGATCGACGCGGGCCGCAACCTTACCCTGGCCGCCGGCGAGGACCTGAACCTGACCTCCGCCGCCAACGAAGCGCACAGCTTCAGCCGCAGCAAGAAGGTCACCCAGTCCAATGACCAGGTCACCCAGGTCTCGACCACGGTCAAGGCCGGTGGCGATGTCTCGCTGTCCGCGGGCCAGGACATGGCAATCGTCGCCAGCCAGGTCAAGGGCAAGGGCGCTGTCGACATCGACGCCGAGCGCGACCTGACCATCGCCTCCGAGCAGAACGAAAGCGCTTCGTACTACCTGAAGAAGAGCAAGGGTTCGTTCGGTCGCGGCAGCTCCAAGCAGCAGGAGAGCTACCACAGCACCAACGTCGCCTCGGTGATCGAGGCCGGTGGCGACCTGACCGTCAACGTCAGCAAGAAGGACGGCGGCGGCATCGCCCTGGACGGTGGCCGCGATGTCTCGGTGATCGGCAGCCAGCTCAAGGCCGGCGGCGATGTCATGCTCGGTGCAACCGGCGATGTGGCGGTGCTGTCCGGCGTCGAGGAGCACGGCGAGTACAGCAAGAAGACCAAGTCCGGCTTCCTGGGCCTGTCGAAGAGCGGCAAGAGCCAGTTGCAGACCCGCGCCACGCAGGTCGGCAGCGAGCTGGATGCCGGCAACGACATCGTCATCGCCGCAGGCAGCGATGTGCGCCTGCGCGCCAGTGAGGCCAATGCCGGCAAGGATGTCGAGCTGCGTGCGGGGTTGATCGACAAGGCGGGTGACATCAACCTGGTGTCGGCCAATGACACGGCCTATAGCCGGTCGGAGGAATACAAGAAGAAGTTCAAACTGTCGCTTTCCCCCGAGATCATCCTGAACCCGGCAGCGCTGATGATGCCGATCGCACCGGGCACGGTCCTGCCATCGGTGTCGATCGGTTCGGCCAAGGCTTCCGGGCAGGAGGCTCGCAGCAGCACCAGCGTCGGCAGTCAGGTGAGTGGTGAGCATGACGCCACCCTGCAGGCGGCTCGCGATATCAACGTGCTGGGCAGCGGTGTCAGCGCCGTGCGCAACGTCAGCCTCAACGCCGGGCGCGATGTAAATGTCAGCGCCGCGCAGAACCAGAGCGACAACTCGCACTGGTCGAGTTCGAGCAAGACAGGCCTGCGTTTCGACAGTGACGACAACGGCATGAACTTCTTCGCCGGTGTCGAGAAGGAGAAGGCCAAGGACCGTCTGCGCGAGCAGCTGGCTGCTGGTAGTCGCATCCAGGCCGGGCAGGATCTGGATGTCAAGGCCGGTCGCGACATCAACCAGACTGGCTCCGACCTGGTGGCCGGACATGACATCAGCCTGGGCGCCGGTCGCGATATCAACATCGACGCGGGACGCGAAACCCGTATCCAGGAACAGGAGCGTGAGTACGAGGGGCACGGTATCAGTGGCTCGGTCAATCATAACCTGGGCAAGACCAAGGACGCGCTGAGCAACACCGGCAAGGGCGAGAATGGGGTGAGCAAGGGCTCCAGCGCCCTGCAGACCCTGGATGCGATCAGTCAATTCCTCGCCGGCCCGACCGGTGACGGCAAGATCGGCAGCAGCAAGCAGACCAGCAGCCAGCAAAGTGTCGAACAGAACAACCGCCCCTCGACGCTGGACGCTGGCAACGATGTGAAGCTGCAGGCGGGCAACGACGTCAATATCAAGGGCAGCCAGGTGCAGGCCGGGCGGGATATCGACGTCAAGGGGCGCGATATCAACATTGATGTGGCCAAGGGCAGCAGCAGCCAGGAAAGCAACCGGTCGCAGAGCTGGGGGGGCATCCACGGCGGTACCAGCGGTGGCTTCAAAATTGGTATTGGTGGTAGCCACGGCATTGCCAGCAACGACAGCCAGCAGGGTACTTCGACGCCAGCGCAACTGGAGGCCGGGCGCGATGTCCGGATCGAAGCCAGCAACGATCTGAACATTATCGGTAGCCAGGTGAAGGGCGGGCGTGATGTCGAGTTGAACGCTGGTAACGACCTGAACATCCGCGCCGCGCAGAATGACAGTCAGCAGGAGCAGAACCGCCGCAGCGGCGGTGGCGAGGTGGGACTGACCTTCGGCTCAGAAGGTGTTGGGGTGTATGCCAGCGTCAACCTGGGCAAAGGACATCTCGAGCGCGAGGCCCAGCGCCATGAGCAAGCCTATGTCTACGCCGGTGACCAATTGAAGTTCACCAGCGGCAAGGACACCAACATCAAGGGTGCCCAAGTACGCGGCGACGAAGTGATCGGCCGTGTCGGCGGCAACCTCAACGTGGCCTCAGCGATCGACACAGGCGAGGTAAAGGGCAACGAGTTCGACATCAATGCCACCGTCACCGTGGGCCCGGGTGCCGGTGTCAGTGGCTCGGTCGGCTATGGCAAGACCACTGGCAAGACCGAGTGGGTCGAGGACCAGACGCGCATCACCGGGCGTGATAAGGTCGATATCCGCACCGAAAACCACACCCAGCTCGACGGTGCGCTGATCGCTGCCGACAACGGCAATCTCAAGCTTGATACTGGCACCCTGGGATTCAGCGATATCGCTGGCAAGGATCAGGAGCACGGTTACTACCTGAACGTGGGGGGTAGCTGGAAAAAGGGTTCGGCCAATGCCGATAAAGACCCGTCCAATGGCAAGGTTGCCGAAGGCGAAGGTAAGGGGGAGAAGGGCTCGAAGAGCCAGACCAGCTGGAGCGTCAGCGGCTGGGAGTATGAAAAGGACCGTGAGCAGACCGTCCGTGCCACCGTGGGTGCAGGTGATATCACTGTGCGCAAGGACGCCGAGACCGGCCAGGACTCCACCGTCGGCCTGAACCGTGACCTCGACAAAGCCTATGAGATCACGCGGGACAAGGAGTCGCGCACCGATCTCTATGTGACCGACAGCTCGCTGCACGATGCGCTGAATCCGAAAGAGACGCTGCAGAAGTGGAGCGATGGTCTCCTCGACTACGACAAGACGGCGCTGAAGAACTTCGAAGCCGCGAGCGTTGGGATCAATGCCTCCCTCAATCGCCTGGAACGGTTGATGGGGCGTGAGTTGGCGGCAGGTGTCACTGGCGTCACTAGTCGCGAGTTCGCTGAGCAAACCCTGGAGCAACTGATTCTCAGTGGTAAGAGCCGGGCTGATGCCATGGCGATGATGGCGGATGAAAAGTTCCAGCAGAACGTCTTGGGTGAGTTGAGCCGCTTCTGGAACATCGAGCCGGAGACCATTGCACAAGCGAAGGCGGTAGTCGAAGAGACGTTGAAACCGAGAGATGGACAACCTGGCGTTGTCCTGCCAGACATTGATATCGACGCAGAAAAACTGACGCTGCTGCAAGACAATCTGCGCTCGTTGTCGAGCGTTCAAAGGTTCATTGATCAGAATCAGGACAAAGCTCAGGCCATCGGCATCGTGCTGGCGCTCACCCAAGGACCCAAGGGGGTAATCCAGGCCGTAGCCATGAGCGCGGCAGAGCAGACGCCACTCGGTCAGGCGTTGATGGAGCGTCTGCACGGCATGCAGGAGTATGTGGGGCAGAAAATTGCCGAACACATGGAAGGGCAGGGCCTGAAGAAAGAAGACGATTTCGATCGGTATCTCATGGGCGGCGGGAATCTAATTGCCAGTATCATCGGCACGGGGATCTCGTCTATTCGCAAAGGTGGTAGCGTTAAAGACTCGCCTAATGATCACGCCAAGTCGACGGGAGATAAAGGAAACGAAGAGCATTTTGCCAAACCGGGCGAGCCGACCGGTTCTGACGGAAGTCGCTCTACAGATGGGAGGGGGCAGGAGTCCAAGCCTGATGAGGTATCTACCAAGTCGCATACGGCAATGGAAAAGCTCGCGAATGAGCGCATGGATGACCTGATTTCGCAGTTTTCCAATAAGTCACTACCGCCAAAGGATTTTGAGCTAACAATAAATGGAAAAACGTTGAAGGCAGATCCGGGGGTTAGTAAAAATGCCCCAGTATATGTAGGTGCTTCGGAAGGTATGGTGAAGTCCTATTTTATGCAGCTCGGAGGTGTTGAACAGCTACCAGCACCCAAGTCGATCACCATTCGAGGTCAAGCTGTCGATCTTTATGCATTGGTCCGGGCCGATGGTGTAAAAATAAATTTGCGCAATGGTTCAAGCTCTACTGCAGAGTCCGGCGCCCAATGGACAATTGATATCATTGGGCATCCAGGAGTGAAAGCTCCAAAATTAGAGGTGAAATTCAAATGATTTCATGCTGTCGAGACTCAGAAGAGTTCAGGGAAATTGTGGAGTGGAGTCAAGGTTTAGCCGTTGATGCATTGTGGTTAAGCGTATGCAAGATATACTCGGATGAGGGTTATAATGACCGTAAGCATATTTTCTTAGAAGTGCTGGCTACCCTACTTCTAGAGGGTAGGGTATTTCTCGCTAGTGGGGAACCATTGGTCGGAGCTGTTGCTGAACAAATTGCTGCATTTGATTTGGCTTGGCCTGCAGAAGAAGACATCGACGAAGCGCTATTTTGGGTTACCAAAGATGGAAATAGTTGGGTGCCCGGAGGCCTCGTTTGGATTTACGAGGATGGTACGGAAATATGGACATAATCAGTATGCCCCGCGTCGGTGTGGTTTGAGTAAAGTAGTTGACTTTTTTTTGAGGAAAAGGAGGTGGATCTATTTTTTTTCTACTATAGTTTCGATTCCTTTAGGCGAAGGTGTCTAGCGGTTACAGAAAATGAAAAAGGGGACAGATTTATTTTTCCTGCTCTAGTTTCGATCCTGTAGTGGAGAAGGGGTCGAACAGTCATGCAGGGCAGGTCGAATCTAGAGCAGGAAAAATAAATCTGTCCCCTTTTGCGTTTTTTTGCGTTACATAGGCAGGCTATTAATAGCTTGTTAGGGAGATAAAATGGCTAAGTTTCTATGTCGATGCACTCATGTCATTAGCTTGGTTAGTTCTCCTGTTTCAGAGGAGTTCACTCTCGTTCCAAATAAGTTGTTGTATGAGTTGGCGGGGCGAGCTGATAAAGGAAGAATCCCTTTTGATGAGTTTTTTGATCGTATAGATGTAGTTGGTAAAGAGGCTATTACTTGTCCTGCGTGCGGTCGAGTTTGGATAAGAAAGGATGAAGGGGCAGAATATTGGCCCTATCTTGAAGAAAAGGAATAGTATGCCATCCGGGGCAGATGTATTTTTACTGCTCTAATTTCGGTTCCTGGTGGCGAAAAGCGAAAAA
Organism: Pseudomonas sp. NMI760_13; assembly: GCF_021283245.1. NCBI lineage: Bacteria > Pseudomonadati > Pseudomonadota > Gammaproteobacteria > Pseudomonadales > Pseudomonadaceae > Pseudomonas > Pseudomonas sp. NMI760_13. Next base: position 8,711 of record NZ_JAJSRC010000034.1, read on the forward strand.
GGGGACAGACTTATTTTTCCTGCTCTAGTTTCGATCCTGTAGTAGAGAAGGGGGCGAACAGTCATGCAGGGAAGGTCGAATCTAGAGTGTAGAAAATAAACCTGTCCCCTTTGCGCTACTTTAGTGATAAAGGTGTTCTCTGATAAAACCGGTAACTTGATAAGTACCTTCCCGGTTAAGGTGATGAACTAATGAGGTCTCTCCCTGTGCATGTGTGGCGTGAGCTTCAGTTGGCTGTGATGCTGCTTAGTGAAGAGTCATAGTTAAGAGATGTTCTTGGGGTTATTCTTTTGTGGGTCAGAGGTAATTATAAGTATTTTACTGTTGGGCCGTTTTTGAGTTATGGGGTCGATGAGTTTTCGAATGTAAATGAAAGTTTGATGCCTGTTGATTATTCGTCATTTTTACCTAGTGATATAACACGCTTCAAAAAGGTCATTCTGGGACATCAGGCTAAGGACGTTGAGTCTATAGCGCGGTTTCTACGCGATACAATCGAGGCCTTGATAACTGTTGAAGTTGATAAACAATGCCCTAGGTGTGAGTCTACTGGGCTGCGCGTCTTTATAGGTAGGCATAACGGGTTACTGGCTTACCAATGTGACGTTTGTGGTCATTCCCATTACATAGACGGATCCAAGGTGGAAGCTGGTGGGTTAGAATTTGTAAGTGAGGGAGTGTTGCGAAATATTGGCATGATTTAATGGTGTAAAAAGGAAAAAGGGGGCGGATTTATTTTTCCTGATTTATTTTTCTTGCTCTAGTTTCGATCCTGTAGTGGAGAAGGGGTCGAACAGTCATGCAGGTAAAATGGGACAGCTTTATTTTCCCTGCTCTAATTTCGGTCCTAGCAGTCATGCAGGGGCGGTAAAAATTAGAGTGGGGAAAATAAATCTGTCCCCTTTACTGGTGCTTTTTTACTGATGGATACTAGGCTTATATGGAAATAGTCTTCTTCTGGAGTGGCGAAGGTAGCGACCGCGAGCCAGGCTGTCGGTCTGATGTGCTCGGTCGTGATGGAATAGATTTCTTAGCGTGCTTGCTGACTGATCATGGCGGACAAAAATATGAAAGCACGATAGCTTGGCTGGATGAAGGGCTATCTAGAGTCGGCTTGGTAAGGTCTGGAACTATTGGTAGTTGCGATTGGAGTCGTGATAGTTGGGGGGTGGAGCTCAAGGGTCAAGTTGCAAAGATATATTCGCTATGTGATGAAGGCTGTTGTTTTGTTTTGAGTATTAATGATTTTGAGAAGGCGCTCTTAGACTGGAAGAAATTTATTATGACTGTCTGAAAGTGAAAGGTCGCAGGTGCCTCGCTGGACAAAGACCGGAAAGTGGTAGGTCTATTTTTTCTACTCTAATTTCGATCCCTTTAGATGAAGGTGTCTAGCGGTCATGCAGGGGGGATAGAAGTTAGAGTAGGGGGGTGAATTTGTCCCCTTTTATCGTACCATTTTATACTTGGCTCAGTTCGTGCGGCAGATACGACCAGCCGTTCTAGCTGGAGAGTCGGTAAACTATTGGGCTATTCTTATCTACTCAGGCAGCAACCTAATGCTGACTGGCGTGACGTTGACCGCTCGAGACTCCATCGGTTTACAATGTGGATATATCCAGCCCTAGCATCAATGGAATCAAGTAATGCTTGCCGACCTAATGAAGCTGTTGCCTCCACCGGCTTCTCCTGCCTACTCGAACCCTGACTGGGCAAGAGTGGAAAATGACCATGGCATCCGATTGCCTGCTGACTACAAGGCTTACATCGAGCGTTTTGGGGCGGGGTGCATAGACGATTTTTTATGGGTAATCGATCCATTCTTCAGCAGTAGTGATCTGAATATCTATAAAGGTGATTACTTTCGTGAATCTTATGCGGTGATGAAAGCTGAGTTCCCTGGTGACTATCCTAGGCCAGCCTACCCAGCTCAGGGGGCGTTTTGGCCTTGGGGATTCACTGAAAATGGCGAGACGCTGGTGTGGATTGTTAACGATGAACCAGACTCTTGGTCCGTTGCGCTTCATAGTGTGGACCAGGGGGAGGAAGATCTAATCGCCTGTGGTTGTGTTGAGTTTTTATGTAAGCTGCTCAGAAGTGAGATCCACTCACGACTCTTGCCGGAGGATTTCCCCAGTGGAGGAGGATCTCCTTATCGTTTCGTGCCTTTCAAGTAGTCGCTATATGTTGTGGGGCTGAGTTTGTCCGCTTTTGTACGGCTTCCTGAATGTTTGATAGCAAAAGGTGGTTGGGAGAATTACATTGAATTAACAAGTGGCGGCGGAGAAAATAACGCTGGGCAATTGAAAGGGTTAGATGATGGATGTGAGTGCAACGCATGAAGGGCGCCAGATTTTAGATATTGTTGAGTGTTTGGGAAAGACCGAGTGGCGTAAAGGGTCTACCAGTACGTATGTTGTAAAAACACATGCGGGGTTGTCTCTCAGGAGTCAGATTGAATATCCTCCATCAGTTTGTTTTCGTTTCGTTAAAGAGGATGTTGCGGTTGTTGCTGAGTTGATTAGGTGCGTGGATGTCTATCAGGGGCATTTGAAGTGGGCAATGATCGGCGAGGGCAGGGAGGATGGGCGACATAGTTGGGTTATTGCTCCTCAACGTTTGTTTGATGTGGAGGAGCAGGCGAATCGGGACGATGAAACTGCGAAGCAGTTTCTGGCTAAAAATGATCCTGGCTTCGGAAAGCAGGCATATGAAGATATGGCGGGGCTTACTGCACATATGAAAAGTTATTTTGGAATGGGCTAAGGTTTAATGTGGTGGATATATTTTTGCTGCTTTGATTTCTGCTGTTGTGTGGCCAGAGTGACGGCGAAGTCTGGTGCTTAAGTTACCAGTGAAAGCGTCGAGTGCTGGAAGCGGAGTATCGAAGTGATCGCGTGAAGAATAGATCTGTCTTCCTTTGTACCTGTTTGTTGTGTGGGGTGCTCCGTTAGGTGAATAATGTGCTTGCTCGGTTTTAAGAATGCCGAAGTGATGCCAGATTTCTCGGTTGAGTTCCGTCGTTGGGTAGTATTATGGAAAAGATTGAGTTAATTCGTGCTTTGATTAAAGCGGGTAGGGGCGATGATCTTCTTGCTTTTGTCGAAGGAGAGTCTCCCTATCTGACTGATGCCTCACAGGGGGTGCCGGAATCACCTTGGCTGAGAAGAATCTGGGTGCTTGTTGTAACGCATCTCAGATTTGTCACGCGATATGGAGAGGTGACGAAGCCTCAGATCGCTGACGGCCAAGTAGTGCTGTCACCCTATCCTGCAGAGTTCCAGCTGTGGTTGGCGGCAGGTGCACCGGGTATAGCACTCGAGGATTTGCAGGCCTATGCCAGGGAACATCCATTGGATTGACAAAGCTTTTCTCTTTGATTTTCTTTGCAATGATGTTTTCCAGGGGTAAGGGGTCGCTTGGTGGTGCTCCCATCACCGTTACGGGTGAGGTCGGAGAGCAGGTTAAGTGAAAAATCAGTTGAAATGGCTAGGCGGGCGGCGAAGTGAAAAATGATTGACGGTATTACTAAACAACGGGTCCAGGTTCTCATGGATCCCCGTTATGGGCCTTATATCAGAGTTTTTTCATTTCAGGACAGTGGGGCGCTCCGGGATCTGTTTGATGATGAATACAATGTGCTCTACTGGTTAGGCCCTTGCCCGGACCTTAGTGTTCATGGGGGGAGCGAGTACTATTTCGGTACCGTTGCCGACCCTGTAAAACTTCAGGCACTGCTCGACAGCATCGAGCTATAGGCGTTCGCCAAGGTTTCAAGAGAGAGGGTAAGTCACTTATGATCGATTCTGTAACCGGTGAGCGGGTTCAGGTTCATCTGGACCCTGAGCAGGGACCTTTCGTTTATGTGGTGGGGGCCGAGGACTGCAAACGGCTGGAGTATCTGTTGGATGCTGAGTATTTTGTTCCCTATCTGAAGGTGAAATCGCCAGATCTCTCTCTACCAGTAGCGTGGATTTATTCCTTCGGCAGCATTGCTGATCCACGAAAGCTTCAGGCGCTTCTGGATGGTATTTGACCGTATGCTTCGCGGAGTGGGCTTATGGATCCCAAGGTACCCAATGCAGGTGTAGGTATTGACACCGTCATCAGGTTATATTTCATGCCTTTTTAGTGATGGTTTAAGTAGTGCAACCTGGCAGAGGCACGCTTCGATAGAGCAGGCAGCGGAAAAGCAGAATGCCAAAGTTTTTGTGTAGATGTGGTTATGTCATGAATTTGTCGCAGGGATGGTCAGATCATGAAATGACATTGATGCCTGAGTCAGTGATCGAGCGGGTTGCTGAGCGCCTGGAGGTGGGGCCAATGTCTTCAGAGCAATTCTATGAGGCGATTGAAGTGACTGCCATGACAGTTTACCGTTGCCCCCAATGCAAACGATTGTATTTGGAGGAAGGTAAGAATAGTTTCACGGCCTATGCCGTAGAACAGGTAGGGGCTTGAGGGTTGGTAGCGAGTTGCTCGGAAAATAGAATTGGGTTGAACGTGGCCGGGTTAAGTCTGTTTTTGGAGGATTGGCGATGGGGCTGAATGAGAAATGGGTTCCAGGTTTTGGAGAGGTGTTCACTTGGTTCGCCATGGATAAATTCGGTCGAATTGCAGTCATGGTGAATAATTGCTACGGGGCCATTCCCGAGGTACTGCTGAGGCTGGAAGAGGTAGAACGGGTACTGGACTCGATAAGCGAATTTGTTTGGCAGGAGTCCCAGGAATATTCTGATTACCCACCAGCAAAGCAGGGTGGCTTTGCAGTGGATCTTTACTCAGCTTGGCGCTGGCAAGATAAGTCGAAAGCCAGTGTAGCAAGCGCACTGCAAAATGACCTGGAAGAACGGCTGAACTATAGCGAGGCGAACCTTGCTTTTAACAAGGGATTATTCGTGTATCACGCCGTGGAGGGTAGCCGTGCGGGTGAGGACTACCCCGAAGGGTATGCTGGGGATACGGCGATGGGTGATTACTTCAGGTTTTTAGTGCCAGGAGAGTACGCCACGCTTGAGGATTTTCCCGTTGGGCTGAGGCGAGGGCTGGTGGTGTCTGATAGCTTGGACTTTTCTTTGCTCCAGGTGCTGGAGAGTAGGCTTGTCAGCCAGCATTTTTGTTCGTTGTACCAGGCGTAGGCAGGGCAGGTTGTACGCTCAGGCTGTTTCCCAGGCGCTCGCAAAGGTCGCCGGACGCGATAATCATTGGATGGGCCGAGATGATCTCACTGTGCTTTGAAACGGGAGAGTGCAGGGTGTTTGACCAAGATAACTTGCCCGGCGCCAACCTCGATGGACTGTCATTGCACCGGGCGCAGTTCGACGGCCTGGATGCCAGGGCGACGACGTTCATTGGTAGCGATCTCAGAAACGCGTCGTTCATCGAGGCGGATCTGACCGCTGCCGACATGCGAGGAGCGACGTTGGCCAATGCCCTGTTCAATGGTGCCCGGCTGCGCAATGCCGATCTTTCTCGGGCGCTGGCCGCCTCTGCCGACTTCAGCGGGGCCGACCTGCGCGCTGCCAACCTGGCAGAGGCTGATATCGGAGGGGCTGTATTCAGGGGCAGCAATCTATGCGGTGCCGATTTACGCGCGCGCAGGATCGAGAAGGCAGAATTCCAGTTGGCCATGTTCAACGACAGTACCCGATGGCCAGCAGGATTCGATCCTGTCGCTCAAGGCGCAGTCCGGCAAAGCGATGATTCTGCTTTTGAAGTGCCTTCTGAAGAGATCCTATGATCGGCTGACACGGTGATTGGGGGACGTATGGCGCTCAGTTCAACCCGAATAGATGGGCTTGATGCGTCGATGCCCAGAGGCAAGCCTGCGTATCTCCCGTCGAGCGATGCCGGCAAGAAAACCTGTACGCCCCTGATTACTCAAGCCTTCGCCATGACACGGACCGGAGACGGGACAATTTAGACTGGCATCGCCAAGGCTGGTCACCCGATAATCGGGATCCATTCTCACTGCCGAGCCTTGCCATGTCGTTCAACCCGCTGAGGGGCCGCCCATGACCGCGGTCCGCAAGAACCCCGACGCCTTCGCCTTCCAGGTCATGCTGGGGCTGTGCCTGATCTGGGGCTGCCAGCAGGTGCTGATCAAATCCGCTGCCGTGGACATTGCACCGGTCATGCAGGCGGCGTTTCGCAATGGCATCGCCGCGCTGCTGGTGGGGCTGCTGGTCTGCTGGCGGGGTGGCTGGAGCCAGGTGGGCAGCACCTGGCGCGCCGGGTTGCTGGCCGGCGCGCTGTTCGGCCTGGAGTTCCTGTTCATCGCCGAGGGGCTGAAGCTGACCTCGGCGGCGCATATGTCGGTGTTCCTCTACACCGCGCCGATCTTCACCGCCCTGGGGCTGCATTTCATGATGCCCAGCGAACGGCTGCGGCTGTTGCAGTGGCTGGGCATCCTGCTGGCCTTCGGGGGGATTGCCCTGGCCTTCGCCGGCGGGGTTTCCCTCGAACACCTCGATGGACGCATGTTGCTGGGCGATGCCATGGCGATCCTGGCAGGCCTGGCCTGGGGCGCGACCACGGTGGTGGTGCGCGGCTCGCGCCTGTCCGAGGCGCCGGCGACCCTGACCCTGTTCTACCAGCTGGCGGTGGGGTTTGTCGGGCTGGTGCTGATCGCCCTGGTGAGCGGGCAGATCGCCGATTTCTCGCTGACCCCGCTGGCGGTGGGCAGTGTGCTGTTCCAGGGGATCGTGGTGTCGTTCGTCAGCTACCTGACCTGGTTCTGGTTGCTGCGCAAATACCTGGCCTCGAACCTGGCGGTGTTTTCCTTCATCACGCCGTTGTTCGGGGTGACCTTCGGCGTGCTGCTGCTGGATGAGCCGCTGAGCCTGAACTTCGTGATCGGCGCGGTGATGGTGCTGCTCGGGGTGGTCATGGTCAGCGCCGAGGCGTGGGTGCGGCAGCAGTTGCGCAAGCTGGTGGGATGAGAGGGTAGACGCGCCGGCCCCTGGCGCGTTCCACCACGTCCACGGCTTTTGCTACGTAGGCTGCATCTCCTGTCTCCAATGCGTCAGCCATGAACTGTGCGATGGTTTCCGGAGAAGCCAGATAGGCGGCAGCGTCGAATTCATGGAACGTTTCAGTCATTTTGCGTCCTCTGCGAGTGCTGGAGAATGTAGCCAATGAAACGTTGCCCAGAGAGGCACAAATGATTTCGATCTGTTGCTGAACTGAACCCACCATCACCCGGCAGTACGGGCATTTGAGTGGCAATCCTGCAGGTAATGACCTCCTGTCACGGCCAGCACTCCGGCCACGGCCAACCCTGCCGCTGCCAACACCAATGCTGGCTGTAATCCACCACTGAAATGACTGCTCAACGCCGCCAGCAACGGCCCGCTCAACTGCCCCAGGGCAAAGCACGCAGTCAGCAGCCCGGCATTGCGCTGCGTGGCATGGGGCGCCAGCTCTCGCGAGCGCTGCATCACCAGTTGCATGCAGGCCAGGAACGGCCCGCCGCACAGCAGCACGCCCAATGCCAGGCCGATACCGCCACCGAGCAGGCAGGCCAGTACGCCGAGCCCTTGCAGCCACAGGGTGGTGGTCAGCCAGGCAGAGGTCCGCCCCGGGCGGCGCTGGCTGACGATGGCCACGCCGAGCGCCGATGCCAATCCGAACGCGGGCCAGAACAGGTCGGCCTGCCACTGTCCGAGGAACTGCTGGCTGGCCATCTGCGACAGGAAGGTGGCTGGCAGGATGTAGCCGATCCCGTAGAGCGCATAAACCAGGCCCAGGCGTCCGATGCCGGTGCCACGGCCTTGTTCGTTGACGGCCGCAGGCGTGGCGGTGGGTTCCAGCGCTCGTGGCAGCCATGGCAGCACTGCTAGCAGCATGACCAGCGCGGCGACGCCATAGACCAGCCACAGGGCTGCCGAATCCAGCCCCAGCAGGTGCGCGCCCAGGGCCAGCACGCCCGTCACCGCGATGCCGACGCCGGGCCCGGCGAACACTAGTGCGCCGAGGCGCTGTCGGCCTTGGGCGCTGGCCAGTTGCTGGCTGAGGCTGGCAATCATCACCAGCACCCAGGCGCTGGCCACGCCAGTGCCGAAACGCAGCAGCAGGTGGCTCCAGAAATCGTCGGCAGCCCACGAGGCCAGGGTCAGCAGCACGCACAGCCACAGGCCTCCATGCAGGCGCAGGCGCACCTGGGCGGGCTGACGGGCGAACATGGCGTCCACCGCGCCGAGGAAGTAGCCCAGGTAGTTGGCGGCGGCGACCAGGCCGCCGGCGGTGAGGTCGAACTGGCCCTCGGCGATCAGTCGGGGCAGTTGCGGCGTGAGGGCAAAGCGGCCGATGCCCATTGCCATCATCAGCGCCACGGCGCTGGCCAGCAGTTGTACGAAGGGCGACATGGAAAGTCTCCTGCACGAAGTGATGCGATGGATGGCAGGGTAGGATTCATTGACTTTCAATAAAATTGAATAATTATGATCAAGTTGTTCTGTTTTGGAGAATCATGTGGAGTTCAGCCAACTGCGCATCTTCCAGGCCGTGGCCGAGGAGGGCTCGGTGACCCGCGCCGCCGAGCGATTGCACCGGGTGCCGTCGAACCTGTCGACGCGCCTGCGCCAGCTTGAGGAGCAACTGGGGGTGGAGCTGTTCCTGCGCGAGCGCCAGCGCTTGCAGCTGTCGCCGGCCGGCAAGGTGCTGCTGGACTACGCCCACCGGCTGTCCAACCTGCGTGACGAGGCGTTGGCCGCGGTGCAGGGCGGCCAGCCGGCGGGGGACTTCGTGCTGGGCACCATGTACAGCACGGCGGCTATCCACTTGCCGGCGTTGCTAGCGCGCTACCACCAGGCCTACCCGGCGGTGAACCTGCAGGTGCAGGCGGCGCCCAGTGCCGAGCTGCTGGAAGGGGTGCTCAGCCATCGGCTGGACGCGGCGCTGGTGGACGGCCCGCTCAATCTGGCCGGGCTGGATGGCGTGCCGCTGTGCGAGGAGACCCTGGTGCTGATCACCAGCCCCGAGCACCCGGCGGTGCACAGCGCCAGGGATGTCGCCGGCAAAGCGGTGTTCACCTTCCGCCAGGGCTGCTCGTACCGCATGCGCCTGGAAGCCTGGTACGCCCATGCCCACACGCCCATGGGGCGGGTCATGGAGATCGAGTCGTACCAGAGCATGCTGGCCTGCGTGATCGCCGGGGCCGGGGTGGCGTTGATGGCGCAGTCCATGCTCGACAGCCTGCCGGGCCGCGAGCAGGTGCGGGCGCATCGGCTGCAGGCACCGTTCGACCAGGCGATGACCTGGCTGATGTGGCGCCAGGGCAAACGCGGGGCGAATCTGCAGGCCTGGATCGACTTGCAACAAAGCGAAACGATTGACCGACTGTCGGAAGCTGCCGTCTGCGCTTGATCCGGGTCAGAATCGGCCCTATGTGTAGGAACAGAGGCATGCGCAATACAGGACATCGGGCTATGATCTGTATGACGCACCGCAGGATCGATTGACCAAGAGGCTGACCCGTCAAGGGGGCATTATGAACGAACGCATGTATAACTGGCTCCACGACCTCGCCGTCGCCTTGGGCTTGCTCCCGCCACCGTTGCAGCCGGTGCCGATCCCGACCGACGAAGAACAGCGCAAGCGCCAGCCGCGTCGGCGCTGACAACTGACAAAAAGGCCGCCGCATCCGAGTGATGCGGCGGCCTTTTGCGTTTTACCGGCTTGAACCTCTCATCCCTGTAGGAGCGGCCTTGTGCCGCGAAAGGGCCGCAAAGCGGCCCCGTCGGATTCAGCGCTTAGCCGAGACAGGGGCCGCTACGCAGCCCTTTCGCGGCACAAGGCCGCTCCTACAGGGGATGGTGTGGAAGTGGCCTCAGGCCAGGTTCACCGTCGCCACTGGCTTGCGCGAAGCCAGGCTGACCACCACGAAGCTCACCAGGCCGATCGCCAGGCTGTAGTAGATCGGCGTGTTGGCCTCCAGGCCGTCCTTGAACATGAACAACAGCGCGGTGCTAAAGCCCAGCGACATGCTGGCGATGGCCCCCGCGGTGGTCGCGCGCTTCCAGAAGATCGCGCCGATCAGCGGGATCAGCATGCCGCCCACCAACAGGTTGTAGGCCAGGGTCAGGGCGCTGATCACATCGTTCACCGCCAGGGCGATACCCAGTACCACCAGGCCGGTGAGCAGGGTGAACAGGCGGTTGATGCCCAGGCTCGACTGCTTGCCGCCGCGCAGCTTGGGCAGCAGGTCTTCGGTCAGGGTGGTCGAGGCGGCCAGCAGGCCCGCGCTGGCGGTGGACATCATCGCGGCCAGGGCGGCGGCCATCAGCAGGCCACGGATGCCCTCGGGCAGTTGGCCCTTGATCATCTCGGCGAAGGCGTTGTTCGGGTTGGCCAGGTCCGGCATCAGTACATGGGCGGCCATGCCGATCAGGGCGCAGGCCAGGCCGTACAGCACGCAGTAGACACCGGCGGTGGTGCCGGCGCGCTGGCAGACCTTCTCGTCACGGGCGGTGAACACCCGCTGCCAGATGTCCTGGCCGATCAGGATGCCGAAGAAGTAGATCAGGAAGTAGGTGATGATGGTGTCCCAGCCGATGGTGGTCCAGCTGAAGCTGGCCGCCGGCAGCTTGGCCACCAGGGCGTCCCAGCCACCGGCCTTGTACAGGCACACCGGCAGCAGGATGAACATCAGGCCCACGGTCTTGATGACGAACTGGACGATGTCGGTCAGGGTCAGCGACCACATGCCGCCGATGGTCGAGTACACCACCACCACGCCGCCGCCGAACAGCAGGGCCATCCAGAACGGCACGTCGAGCAGCACCTGCAGCACGGTGCCCATGGCCAGGGTTGAGGTCACCGCGATCATCAGCGCGTAGGCGAGCATGATCGCCGCGCTGGCCTGGCGGGCCATCGGGTTGTAGCGGCGCTCCAGCACCTGGGTGACGGTGAAGATCTTCAGGCGCAGCAGCGGCTTGGCCAGGAACAGGTTGAGGGCGATGATCCCCAGGCCCAGGGCGGCGCACAGCCAGAAACCGGAAATGCCGTGGACGTAGCCCAGGCGCACGGTGCCGACGGTGGAGGCGCCGCCGAGCACGGTGGTGGCCATGGTGCCCATGTACAGGGTCGGGCCGAGGTTGCGCCCGGCCACCAGGTAGTCTTCGTGGGTCTTCGCGCGCCGCATGCCGTACCAGCCGAGGGCGAGCATGCCGGCGGCATAGATCAGTACAACGATGATGTCCAAGGCCATTGGGGGTCTCCCGATTATCTTTATTATGGCGAGATCGGCCGTCTGGACGCTGCAAGGCGCCCGGCGGTCCTGTCATGTGTTGGCGGGCCTCTATGGCCCTCCCGAATGGCTCCTGCCGGGGTCAAGCAATCGCTTGCAGCGCAACGCCCTGTGTGTAGGAGCGGCCTTGTGCCGCGAAAGGGCTGCAAGGCAGCCCCGGCGTTCTCTGCGAAAACGCTGAAAACCGGGGGCGCTGTGCGCCCCTTTCGCGGCACAAGGCCGCTCCTACAAAGGGCGGTGCTTGACGGCTAGCGACGTACCACGCCCGGCAGCACGCAGAGCATTTCGAACAGCAGGTTGGCGCCCAGCAGCGAGGTGTTGCCGGTGGTGTCGTACGGTGGGGAGACTTCGACCAGGTCGCAGCCGATCAGGTCCAGGCCGTGACAGCCGCGGATGATCTCCATCGCCTGGATGGTGGTCAAGCCGCCGATCTCAGGGGTGCCGGTACCGGGCGCCCAGGCCGGGTCGATGCCGTCGATGTCGAACGACAGGTACACCGGACCGCCACCGACTTTCTCGCGCACTTCGGCCATCAGCGGCTCCAGCGACTTGTGCCAGCACTCTTCGGCCTGGACCACACGGAAGCCCTGGCGACGGCTCCAGTTGAAGTCGTCGGCGGTGTAGCCCTGGGCACGCAGGCCGATCTGCACCACGCGGTCGCAATCGAGCAGGCCTTCTTCCACGGCGCGGCGGAAGGTGGTGCCGTGGGCGATCTTCTCGCCGAACATGTGGTCGTTGACGTCGGCGTGGGCGTCGATGTGCACCAGGCCGATCTTGCCGTGCTTCTTGTGCAGGGCGCGCAGGATCGGCAGGGTGATGGTGTGGTCGCCACCGAGGGTCAGCGGGATGACATTGTGCTCGACGATCTCGTCGTAGGCCTCTTCGATGATGCGCACGGCGTCCAGCAGGTTGAAGGTGTTGATCGCCACGTCGCCGATGTCGGCCACCGACAGCGAGTCGAACGGGGCGGCGCCGGTGGCCATGTTGTACGGGCGGATCATCACCGACTCGGCGCGGATCTGCCGTGGGCCAAAGCGGGTACCCGAGCGCAGCGAGGTGCCGATGTCCAGGGGCACGCCGATGAACGCGGCGTCGAGCCCTTCGGCGCTTTGCAGGTGGGGGAGACGGAGCATGGTGGCGATGCCGCCGAAACGCGGCATTTCGTTGCCGCCCAGTGGTTGGTGGAGAATCTTGTCCACGGTGGGCCTCATCAGTCGGTCGATTGTTCTGTTTGTTCGAACCTGTGCCGCCGCGCGCCTTGGTGCTCTGGTTGTGCCGGCGGGCAGGGACATTTCGCCGCAGTCTGCGCAAGGTAGTGCCCGGGAAGAATCGCTACCGACAAAAACTTACTTCAGGAATTTCTGAACTATCGGTGTGCGGCCGGGTTAGACTCTGGCCATTTCCAGCCCACGGACCCGTTGCCCCATGGCCTCATCGCTGCCCGACCTGAAACTGCTGCGCATCTTCGCCAGCGTGGTGCGTCACCAGGGCTTCGCCAACGCCCAGCGCGACCTCAACCTGTCGACCTCGGCCATCAGCACCTACATGAGCCAGCTGGAAAGCGCCCTGGGCATCGTGCTCTGCCACCGAGGCCGTGGCGGTTTCAGCCTGACCAGCAAGGGCGAGCTGTTCCACCAGGAGACCTTGCGCCTGCTGGGGGAGCTGGATGGCTTCGAGCAGTATGCGGCGGCACTCAAGGGCGAGTTGCGCGGCACCCTCAACCTGGGGGTGATCGACTCCACCGTAGGCGACCGCGCCTTGCCGCTGGCCGAGGCCATCGGTGCCTACAGTCAGGAACACCCGGCGGTGCACCTGCACCTGTCGGTGTCCAGCCCGTACGAACTGCAACTGGGCGTGCAGGACAACCGCCTGGACCTGGCCATCGGCGCGTTCTCGTCGCGCATGAGCGGCCTGGTCTACCAGCCGCTGTACCGCGAGCAGCACTGGCTGTATTGCAGCAACCGCCATGCGCTGTTCGGCGAGCGACGGATCCCGGAGCCGGTGATTACCCAGCAGCGCATGGTCGGGCGTGGCTACTGGAGCCAGGCGGAGCTGGCCCGGCATGGTTTCAAGCACAGCGCCGCCACCGTGGAAAGCATGGAGGCGCAGCTGATTCTGATTCTCTCCGGCGCCTACATCGGTTACCTGCCCGAGCACTATGCCCAGGCCTGGGTCGACAAGGGTGATCTGCGCGTGTTGTCGCCGGCGACCTTCGGCTACCAGGCGCCGTTTTCCCTGATCATCCGCCGTGGTCGGAGCCGGGAACCCTTGATCCAGACGTTCCGCGACCTGCTCAAGAGCCAGCTCAACGTGGGCTGAGCTGGGCCGTGTTCAGCACATTCCGTCAGGTCGAGTGAATTTCCTACAAAACTTGACCGCTGACGTGATGGCCTTCTGCTAAATATCTACTTGCTTTGATGATTTTCCCACTCATCTGGATAAGCAAGGGATCGCCAACGATGCGCATGAATTTGCCCGTCACCGAGCATGAAAGAACCTTTCCCCAAGACCAGCGGCTGATCTCCACCACCGACCTGAACAGCCGCATCACCTATTGCAACGACGCATTCGTGGCCATCAGCGGTTTCACCTACGACGAACTGGTCGGCCAGCCCCATAACCTGGTGCGGCATCCCGACATGCCGCCAGCGGTCTTCGGGCATATGTGGGACACCATCAAGCAAGGCAAACCCTGGATGGGCGTGGTCAAGAACCGCGCCAAGAACGGCGACTTCTACTGGGTCAGCGCCTACGTCACGGCGGTGTACGAGAACGGCCGCATCAGCGGCTACGAGTCGGTGCGCTCGGTACCGACCCGGGAGCAGATCCGCCGGGCCGAGAACTTGTACGCCCGCTTGCGGGCAGGGCGCTCGCCGGTACCGCTGGCGGCGCGACTCGGTTATGGAGTCGGCCATGGCTGGCCGTTGATCGGTGCGGGATTGCTGTCGGCCGCCGCCTATCTGTTGCTGCCCCCCTATGCGGCACTGGGTGTGCTGATGGCCAGCCTGCTGGCGGCCTGGTACGTGGTCGAGCACCGGCAGAACCAGTCGATCCGGCGCACCCTGCAGGAGCACCCCAAGGCGTTCACCAGCCCGTTGGTGGCGCTGACCTACAGCGACAACCCCGGGTTGCAGGGCCAGCTCGACCTGGCGATCATCAGCGAAGAGGCGCGCCTGCAGACCGCGCTGACCCGCTTGGTGGATGCCGGTGTCGGGGTCAAGTCGCGAGCCGCGCAGTCCGCCGACCTGTCCGATGCCCAGGCGCAGATGCTCGACCGCCAGCGCAGCGAGACCGACCAGTCGGCCACCGCCATCGCGCAGATGGCGGCGACCATCCAGCAGGTCACCCACAACGTGCAGAGCACCGCCCACGCCGCCAGCGACGCCGACCAGCTGGCCCAGCAGGGCAGCGACCTGGCGCAGCAGAGCCTGCGCGCGATGGGCAGCATGAGCGAGGCGGTGAGCGACATCGGCCAGGCGGTCAATGCCCTGGCCGAGCAAACCCAGTCGATCGGCAGTGTGGTGGATGTGATCACCTCGATCGCCGAGCAGACCAACCTGCTGGCGCTCAATGCCGCCATCGAGGCGGCGCGGGCCGGCGAGCAGGGCAGAGGCTTCGCCGTGGTGGCGGACGAAGTGCGTTCGCTGGCGCAGCGCACCCGCGCCTCGACCGAGGAGATCCACCACATCATCTCCACCCTGCGCTCCGGTGCCGACCGCGCGGTGGCCAGCGCCAGTCGCGGCCAGCAGATCTCCAGCGACAGCGTGCACAGCGTCGAGGCGGTGCAGGCGGCGTTGTCGGGGATCGCCCAGGCGGTCAGCCGCATCACCGGCATGAGTCAGCAGATGGCCACGGCGTCCGAGCAGCAGAGCCATGTCGCCGAGGACATCAACCAGCAGATCGTGCGCATCGCCCATCTGTGCGACGAGAGCGCGGGACAGGCCAGGCAGGGGGCCGAGATCAGCCAGGACCTGGAGCGCATGGCGGAGTACCTGCACAGCCTGGCGGAGCGGTTCAACCGCTGAAGCTGTAGCGGGTAACAGCGGGGCGTGGGAGCGGGCTTGCCCCGCGATTGCAGTGCTGGCTTTGTCGCGGGGCAAGCCCGCTCCCACGAACGCCTCGCAGCCCCCGGGGATGGCAACCCTGTGGCAAACTACCCGCCCCAAGGAGCCCCCCATGCCCAGACCCCGCTGCGAGCGTTGCCAGCGCCCGCTCGCCCATTGCCTTTGCCCACTGATCCCGCACCTGGACAGCCGCACCCGCGTGGTCGTGCTGCAGCACCCCAGCGAGACCGCCCACGCCCTGAACACCGCACGCCTGGTGGCCCTTGGGCTGGTCAACGCCGAGTTGCGGATCGGCGAGGTGTTCGAAGACCTGGACGCGCTGCTGGCAACGCCAGGCTACCGACCGGCGCTGCTGTTCCCCGGTGACGAGGCCGAGGTCCTGCAAGGCTATGGTCAAGGTACCGAGCTGCCGCTGATGCTGATCGTGCCGGATGGCACCTGGCGCAAGGCGCGCAAGATGCTGTACCTGAACCCGCTGCTGGAGAGGCTGCCACGGGTGACGCTCGGCCATGTCCAGCCCTCGCGCTATCGGTTGCGCAAGGCACCGGAACCGGGTGCCCTGTCGACGCTCGAGGCGGTGGTGCAGGCGTTGAATGTGCTGGAGGCTCCGGCAGCGTTCGATGAGTTACTGCGCCCGTTCGAGGCGCTGATCGAAGGGCAGATCGAGGCCATGGGAGCGCAGACATATCAACGCAATCATGGGCAGGTTTGAATCGGAGCCCGCCCCTTCAAGGTGTGATAGTAGGCGCCCGGCCTGGAGTTGCCGGGGCTGCTTTGCAGCCCTTTCGCGGCACAAGGCCGCTCCTACTGGGCACGCGTTCTCCTGTAGGAGCGGCCTTGTGCCGCGAAAGGGTTGCAAAGCGACCCCGGCAATCTTGAATTGGAGCGGCCCTTTCAAGGGGTGAGCCTGATCGCGTAACAAGCCCACCATGCGACGGGCTAATGATCAGTGGGAGCGGGCTTGCCCCGCGATTGCACTGCCATGCTGGCGATCACCGCTCGCGCAACGCCTCCGTCCGCGCCTTCAGCACCGGCTTCAACAGATAGTCCAGCACGCTCTTCTGCCCGGTGATGATATCCACCGTGGCCACCATCCCCGGAATGATCAGCAGCGGTTTGTTGTCCCCACCCAGGTGGTTCTTGTCGGTGCGCACCTGGATCAGGTAGAACGCATTGCCCTTGTCGTCGGTGACGGTGTCCGCGCCGATCAGCTCCAGCTTGGCCTTGAGCCCGCCGTAGATGGTGTAGTCGTAGGCGCTGAACTTGACCATCGCCGTCTGTCCCGGGTGCAGGAACGCCACGTCCTGGGGCCTTACCTTGGCCTCGATCAGCAGGTTGTCCTCGATCGGCACGATCTCCACCAGGTCGCTGCCGGGCTGGACCACGCCGCCGATGGTGTTGACCTTGAGCAGCTTGACGATGCCGCGCACCGGCGACACCACGGTGGTGCGGTTGACCCGGTCGTCGATGGCGATGCTGGTGGCGGTGATCTTCGACAGCTCCGTGCGCTTGTCGTTGAGCTCCTTGGCGGCGTCGGAGCGGAAGCTGGCGTCGGATTCCTGGATCTTGCTGCGGATTTCGGCGATCGCCGCCTCGGCGCGGGGGATCGCCAGGTTGGTGGCATTGAGCTGGCCGCGCGCCTCGACGCTGCGCTGCTTGAGGCGCAGGATTTCCACGGGGGAGATGGCGCCCTTGCTCACCAGTGGCGAGGACATGTCCAGTTCCTGTTGCAGCAGGCCCACGGCCGAGCGGTATTGATCGACCTTGGAGCGGAACTCGGCCAGCTCCTGGGTCTTCTGCCGCAGTTGTTCGTTGAGGGTCTGTTTCTCGCTGGCCAGACGGCGCTGGCGCGAGTCATACAGCGCGGCTTCGTCCTCGGCCACCTGTGGTGCCTTGGCGCGGACTTCGTTCGACAACACGAAGGGCCTGCCCTCGGACTCGGCCGACAGGCGCTCGACCTGGGCGGTGAGCGCGTAACGGTCGGCTTCACTCTCGCCCTTGTTCGACTTGAAGCGGGTGTCGTCCAGGCGCAGCAGGGTCGCGCCCTTGTCGACCATTTGCCCTTCACGCACGAAGATCTCGGTGACGATGCCGCCCTCGAGGTTCTGCACCACCTGCACCTTGCTCGACGGAATGGCCTTGCCCTCGCCGACGGTGACCTCGTCGAGCACCGCGAAGTTGGCCCAGACCAGGGCCACCAGCAGCAGGATCGCCGCCAGCCACACGGTCAGGCGTGACAGGCTGGGCGACTCCTGCAAGGTGGCGCCGGCCAGCTCCGGCATGTAGTCGCGTTCGGCGCGCTTGTCGGCGCCCTGGAGGTAGCTGCGCACGCTGTGGCTGAAGGGCATACATTACCTCCTAGAAAACTGGCCCCCTGTAGGAGCGGGCTTGTCCCGCGATCACGGGCATAGCCCGTGCCAGGCACCGCGTTGCCTTGATCGCGGGACAAGCCCGCTCCTACAGGGGTGGTGGTCGTGTCACAGCGCCGCGCCGATACGACCCTTGCGCAGCGCGTCGATGACCGCGTCCTTCGGCCCGTCGGCGACGATCTTGCCGTTGTCCAGCACCAGCAGCCGATCCACCAGGCTGAGCATCGAGGTGCGGTGGGTGACCAGCAGCAGGGTCTTGCCCGGCACCCAGTTCAGCAGGCGCTGGCGCAGTTGCTCCTCGCTGCTGTTGTCCATGTGGCTGGTGGGTTCGTCGAGGATCAGGATCGGCGGTTCCAGCAGCAGCGCCCGGGCCAGCAGCACGGCCTGGCGCTGGCCACCGGACAACAGCTGGCCGCGTTCGCCCACCGGGCGGTCGAAGCCTTGCGGGTGCTGGCGGGCCAGTTCGCTGACCCCGGTCAGCTCGGCCACTTCGAGCATGCGCGCATCGCTGACATGACGGGCGCCGAGGGTGAGGTTGTCGCGCAGGCTGCCGGCCAGCAGGGGCAGGTCGTGGGCCACGTAGCCAACCTGGCTGCGCAGGTCGGCGATGTCCAGTTGGCGCAGGTCGAGGTTGTCCAGCAACACCTGGCCTTCGTCAGGGTGATGAAAGCCCATCAGCAGGCGGGCGAGGGTGCTCTTGCCCGAGCCGCTGCGGCCGATGATGCCGATGCGCTCGCCTGGCTTGAGCGTGGCACTCACATCGTTGAGTGCCGGGGCCGCTTGCCCGGCATAGCGGAAGGTGGCGTGGTTGATGCTGATGCCACCCAGCAGCGCGGTGTGCTCCAGGGCCTGGTGCTCGGCTTCGCGTTCCTGGGGCAGGCTCATCAGCGCATCGGTGCTGCGCATGGTCAGCTGCGCCTGCTGGTAGCGGGTGATCAGCCCGGCAATCTGGCCCAGCGGCGCGAGGACCCGGCTGCCGAGCATGTAGCTGGCCACCAGCGCGCCGACGCTGAGGTTGCCGGCGATGATGCTGTACACCCCGGCGACGATGGTGGCCATGCCGCAGAACTGCTGGATGAACAGCGTGCCGTTGCTGGCCAGCGAGGACAGGTTGCGGGCATGGGCGTCGAGGCGGGCGATGGCGCCGTTGGTGTGTTCCCACTGGTATTGACGCTCGCTTTCGGCGCCGCAGGCCTTGAGGGTCTCCAGGCCGCCGAGGGTCTCGATCAGCAACGCCTGGCGCACCGCGCCGAGGCTAAGGCTCTTCTGCACCGTGTCACGCAGGCGTACCTGGATGAACAGCGCCAGGCCCACCGCCAGCGGAAAGGCGATCAGCGGGATCACCACCAGCCAGCCGCCGAGCAGGCCGATCACCAGCAGCATCAGCGCCACGAACGGCAGGTCGATGATGCTGGTCAGGGTGACCGCGGTGAGAAATTCGCGCAGTCCCTGGAAGTCATGGATGCTCTGAGCGAAGCCGCCGATGGTGGCGGGCCGGGCCTTCATGCTCATGCCGGTGATGCGTTCGAACAGGGTGGCCGAGAGAATCAGGTCGGTCTTCTTGCCGGCCTGGTCCAGCAGGTGGGCGCGGACCATGCGCAGCACCAGCTCGAAGGCGGTGCCGATGAACAGCCCGGCCACCAGCACCCACAGAGTGGACAGCGCCTGGTTGGGCACCACGCGGTCGTAGGTCTGCATGACGAACAGCGGCACCATCAACCCCAGCAGGTTGATCAGCAGGCTGGCCAGCAGGGCATCGCCATACAGCCAGCGGGAATGCCGCAGGGTGTCGCGGAACCAGGCATTGACCCGTGGGATCAGCGGGGCACGCACGTCCTCCAGGGTATGGCGAGGACGGGCGAACAGGACCTGGCCGCTGTAGGCCTCGGCCAGGACTTCGCGTTCCACCCACTGCTCGCCGCCTTCGGCTTCGCACGGCAGCAACAGGGCCCGGCCATTGTCCCCCCAGCGTTGTAGCACGGCGCTGCGGCCGTCATTGAGGATCAGCAGAACCGGCAGGTTGAGTGGCGAGATGGCGTCCAGCTCACGCTGCAGGACCCGCGCCTGCAACCCCGCACGCGCCGCGGCGCGGGGCAGCAGGGCCAGGGGCAGGCGCTGCTCGGCCAGCGGCAGGCCGCTGCCCAGGCTGGCGCGGCTGGCAGGGCAGCCGTGCAGCTTGCACAGGATCAGCAGGCCATCGAGCAACGGATCATCAACATCCAGGCGCGGTTGCGCGCTTTGCATACTGGTCACGATGGCCTACTCCTGCCGCGGTGGACGGGAAATGGGCGCTGGCGAAAAGTCCCTTGTCTCGTCAGAACCTAACGCATGTCGGGCAGTTTCGCCTCGTTGCGCACTTCGGTCTTGGCGATGGCCTCGGGCGGCAGCGAGATGTGCTGCTTGCTCAGCAACTCACCCATGGTTGCCAGGACCCGATACATGGAGAACTCTTCGGTGTAGCGCACTTCGGTGTAGCGCCGGTTGGCGTTGTACAGCTCGTTCTCGCTGTCGAGCACGTCGAGCAGGGTACGTTGGCCCAAGCCGAACTGGTCCTGGTAGGCGGCGCGCACGCGCTGGGTGGTTTCGGCGTACTCGCGGGCGCTCGGGGTTTGCTTGCGGGCGTTGTTCATCGCGTTCCAGGCCAGGCTGAGGTTTTCGTTCAGCTCGCGCAGGGCGTTGTTGCGGATGTCCATCGCCTGGTTGATCTTGTGCGCGTCGGACTGCAGGCGGGCCTTGTCGCTGCCGCCGCGGAACAGGTTGTAGCTGAGCTCGACGCCGGCCTGCCAGTCGTTGTTGTCGTGGCCCTTCTGACCGCCGATGTTGTTGTTGGCACCGGTGGCCAGCACCGCGTCCAGGCGCGGGTAGAAGGGCGACTTGGCCACTTCGTATTGCTGCTCGGCGGAGCGCACGTCAGCCTGCGCCGACTTCAGGTAGGGGTTGTTCTCCAGCATGCCCTGGCGGGCATTGAGCAGGTCACCCGGTACTTCGCCCTTGATCGTGACCGGTGTTTCCAGCTCGTCCGGCATGCGCCCGACTACGCTGTAGAAGTTGGCCTCGGCGTCGGCCAGGTCGACCTCGGCGGTGTCCAGGTTGTTCTCGGCCAGGGCGCGACGGGCGCGGGACTGGTCGAGGTCGGCGGTGCTGCCCACGCCACGTTCGCTGCGCAGGCCGATCTGGTCGTTGACCCGCAGGTGGGCCTGCAGGTTGTTCTTGGCCAGGGTCACCAGTTCGCGGCGCTTGAGTACCTCGAGGTAGACCTCGATGGCACGCAGGGCGATGCTCTCGGCGGTGGCCTGGGTGTAGTAGGCGCGCGAGGTGGCCACCGCTTCGGTACGGGCGACCTCGTTGGAGGTGTTGAAGCCATCGAACAGCATCTGCCGCAGGCGCAGTTCGGACTGGGTGTAGTTGAGGGTTTCCTTGTTGTGGTTACGCGTGCCGTCGGGGTTGAAGCCGCGAGTGTTGGTGTTGTCCGAGCGTTGCCGGCCGTAGCCTGCGACCAGATCGACGGTTGGGTAGTACCCCCCGCGGGCGAACTTCACATCCTCGTCGGCCGACAGCCTGCTGTTGCGGCTGGCGCTGATCTCGGGATGCTGGTCCACGGCGTTCTGGACAGCCTCGGTGATCGACATCGCCTGACTGTTGGCACACGCCATGGCCAACAAAATCGCACTGGTGATGGGGGTTAAAGCGCGCATGGGGTACATCTCCCTGGTCTTGAATAATGTCCTGCTAATCGCCAAAAAAATGACGAAAAATTAGAATCAAACCGTTTCAGGTTTGTAACAACAGAGCTAAGAACATTTATCGGGCGAGCTAAGAAGATTTTTTCATAAGATATATGCGAAAAAAAACTTATGCGGTCTAAGGAATCCGCGACTTTGTTTCATTCAGGCGGTTACGGGAATTGGCTGGGACAGGCGATTTTCGGGCCTTGGTGAAAGTTCCAGATTTTTTGCAGCTAAGGAGACAGGGGAGGAAGGCGAAAGCGGAATTTGGCGACAGAAAAATGGCACTCGATAATGGCCATTCGCCCACTTCGCTATCGTGGCAGTCGTCACAAGGAGCGTGGTTTCTCACGAACGTGACAGCAACGATCCACCAGCCATGGCACTCGGAACGTTGCGCACATTACCCGGCACGCCTTGATCTGCGAAAAGCCCATCGGCAGGGGAGGCGTACGCTCATGGCTAAATTAGTCGGTGTAGTCGGCAAGGTGATCGGCCAGGTATTCGCGGTGGGCGACGATGGTCATCGCCGCCTGTTGGTGGAAGGCGACCGGTTGTTCGTCGGCGAACAGCTCGAGACCGGCAGCGAGGGCGCCGTGGCGGTGCGGCTGCAAAATGGTGCGCAGCTGACCCTGGGCCGCGGCAGCAGCCTGGAGATGACCACCGACCTGCTGGCCAATCGCGCGCCCCACGTGCAGGCGCCGGACGCGCAGCCCAGCGACGCCCAGCTCAGTGATGTCGAGCAACTGCAAAAAGCCATTGCCGCTGGCGCCGACCCCACGCAGGAAGCCGAAGCGACGGCGGCGGGCGGCAACCCGTCAGGCGTGTCGGGGGCGCTCGGCGGGGGTCACAGTTTCGTGATTCTGACCGAGGTGGCCGCCCGGGTGGATCCCACCATCGGCTTCCCCACTGCAGGATTCAATGGTTTCCCACTGCTGGCCAATCTCGAACTCGGCGGTCTTGACGGCAACGATGACGGGCCGCTGCCAGCCAGTGCACCTGTGATCGACAATCCGGTCAGCCTCAATGGCCTGGATATCAGCCCCGCCGAATTGACCCTGGACGAGGCCAACCTGCCCCAGGGCTCGGCCAGCAATCCGGCGGCCCTGACCCAGTCCGGCAGTTTCACGGTGGTGGCCGCCGACGGCGTGTTCAACCTCAGTGTCGGCGGCATCAATGTGGTCACGGCGGGCGTGGTCACCGGCGTCGGGCAGTCCATCGTCACCGGGCTCGGCAATGTGTTGACCATCACCGGCTACAACCCGGCCACGGGTGTGGTGAGCTACAGCTACACCCTGACCGGCGCCGAGCATCACCCGGACGGTGCGGGCAGCAATACCCTGGGCGAGCAGTTCCCGGTGCTGGTCAGCGACACGGATGGCGACGTGGCCAGTGGTACGCTCGACGTGATCATCCGTGACGATGTGCCACGGGCGGTGAACGACACCAATGCCACCGCCGCCACCGAGCAGCATGTGGAACTCAGCGGCAATGTGCTGGGCAACGACATCCAGGGGGCAGACCGCATCCCCAGCGGCCCGGTGGTAGCCGGTACCTTCGTCGGCACCTACGGCACCCTGGTCCTGGCGGCGGACGGCTCCTACACCTACACCCTCAACACCAACGACCCCGACTTCAAGAACCTGCAAGGCGGTGGCAATGGGGTGGAGACCTTCACCTACACCCTGAAGGACGCCGACGGCGACTCCAGCACCGCGACCCTGACCCTGAACGTCAGCAACCTCGACGACCCGGTGACCCTGGGCGGTCTGGACGTGAACGGTGGCGAGCTGACGGTCTACGAGAAAAACCTGGCCGACGGCAGCGCGCCGAACCCGGGCGCCCTGACCCAGAGCGGCACGTTCACGGTCAGTGCACCGGATGGCCTGCAATCCTTGAGCGTCGGCGGTATCAGCGTGGTCAGCGGTGGCGTGGCGGCAAGCTTCCCGCAGTCGATCACCACGGAGCTGGGCAATACCCTGACCATCACTGGCTACAACCCGGCCACGGGCGTGATCAGCTATAGCTACACCTTGCTGGACAATGAGAGCCACGCCAACGGCGACGGCGCCAACAGCCTGTCCGAGCACTTCACCGTCACGGCCACGGACACCGACGGCAGCACGGCCAGCGGCTCGCTGGATGTGAACATCGTTGATGACCTGCCCAAGGCCAATCCCGATTCGGCCAGTGTCGTCGAAGGCGGCACGGTCAGCGGCAACGTGCTCGACAACGACACCTCAGGCGCCGACGTGCGCGCCGATGGCAAGTACGTGGTCGGCGTGCGGGCCGGCTCCGATACCTCGACCTCGGCCAGCGGCCAGTTGGGCACTCAGGTCCAGGGCCAGTACGGCTACCTGACCCTGGACGCCCAGGGCAACGCCACCTATCACGCCAATCCCAACGCCGTGGCACCTGCCGGGGCCACAGACGTGTTCGTCTACACCGTGCGAGACAGTGACGGCGACGAAAGCACCACCACCATCACCATCGACGTACGTGATTGCTCGCTGATCGCCGGCGCCGACAGCGAGGTCACGGTCTACGAGAAAGCGCTCGACCTGACCAAGGATGGCAACGACCTGGCTGCGGGGAACGTGGTCGGCAGCCAGCCAGGTTCGACCGCCGAGACGGCCAGCGGCTCGCTGGTCAGCTCCATCAGTGGCGGAACCGGGGCGCTGACCTTCACCCTGGTCGGCAATGCCACCGGCCAGTACGGCCAGATCCAGCTGAACGCCGATGGCTCCTACACCTACACCCTGACCTCGGCGCCGAATTCGCCGAATCACGTCAACGACGGGCCGAACGTGCTGACGGAAACCTTCACCTACCAGGTGAAGGACTCGCTCGGCAACTCGACCACTAGCACCATCGTGATCAGCATTGTCGACGACGTGCCCAAGGCTCACAGCGATTTCGCCAATGTCTACGAAGGTGGCACCGTCAGCGGCAACGTGCTGGTCAACGACGTGATCGGCGCTGACGTGCCGGCTGATGGCAAGTATGTGGTCGGCGTGCGCGCAGGCAGCGACACCTCGACCTCGGCCATCGGCCAGCTGGGCAGCAATGTGGTTGGGCAATATGGCTACCTGACCCTAGACGCCCAGGGCAACGCCACCTACCACGCCAACCCCGACAGCGTGGCGCCGGCCGGTGCCACGGACGTCTTCGTCTACACCATCCGCGACGCCGATGGCGACGAGAGCACCACCACCCTCACCATCGACGTGCACGATATCTCGCTGGTCGCCTGCCCCGACGACACGGCCAAGGTCTACGAGAAAGCCCTTGACCTGACCAAGGACGGCAACGACCTGGCCGCAGGCACCGTCACCGGCAGCGATCCGCACGCCACCACGGAAACCACCAGCGGCTCGCTGGCCGGTTCGGTCAGTGGCGGCATCGGTGCCCTGACCTTCACCCTGGTCGGCAATGCCGCCGGGCAGTATGGCCAGATCCAGCTGAACAGCGATGGCACCTATACCTACACCCTGACTTCGGCGCCGAACTCGCCCAACCACGCCAACGATGGCCCGAATGTGGTCACCGAGAGCTTCACCTACCAGGTGAAGGATTCGCTCGGCAACACCACCACCAGCACCATTGTGGTCAGCATCGTCGACGACGTGCCCAAGGCCCATTGCGACTTGGCCTCGGTCAAGGAGGGCGCCAGTGTCAGCGGCAACGTGCTGGACAACGATGTGGTCGGCGCCGATGTGCGTGCCGACGGACAGTACGTGGTGGGCGTGCGCGCAGGTTCCGATACCTCGACTTCTGCCATTGGCCATGTGGGCGACACGATCATTGGCCAGTACGGCTACCTGACCCTGGACAGCCAGGGCAACGCCACCTACCACGCCAACCCCGACAGCGTGCCGCCCGCCGGGGCGACCGACAGCTTCGTCTACACCATTCGCGACGCCGATGGCGACGAAAGCACCACGACCATCCGCATCAATGTCCAGGACAGCAAGCTGGTGGCGTGCGAGGACAACGACGTCACCGTCTACGAAAAGGCCCTGGACCTGCACAAGGATGGCAACGACCTGGCCGCCGGCAACGTGACCGGCAGCGATCCTGGCTCCACCGGCGAGACCGCCTCCGGCAGCCTGGTCGGCTCGGTGCATGGCGGCGTCGGTGCACTGACCTACAGCCTGGTCGGCAACGCCGTGGGCCAGTACGGACAGATCCAGCTCAACGCCGACGGCTCCTATACCTACACCCTGACCTCGGCGCCGAAGACCCCGGGTGGCGCCAACGATGGGGCCAACACCGTCAACGAGTACTTCACCTACAAGGCCACAGACGCCCTGGGCAACAGCGTCACCAGCACCATCGCCATCAACATCGTCGACGATGTGCCGACGGTGCAGTGCGCGGTGCGCAGCATCACGCCCGGCCAGGTGGACTCCAACATCCTGCTGGTGGTGGACGTTTCCAGCAGCATGGCCGCAAGCTCCGGCGTGCCGGGGCTGACCCGCCTTGAACTGGCCAAGCAGGCCATCAATGCCTTGCTCGACAAGTACGATGAGATGGGCGACATCAAGGTGCAGATCGTCACCTTCGGCACCGGCGCCGAGATCAAGACGCCGGTGTGGGTCTCGATCAGCGAGGCCAAGAGCCTGATCGCCGGGCTCAATCCCGGCGGCTCGACCTATTACGACTCGGCGGCTACCAAGGCCCAGGAAGCCTTCGCCACCACCGGCAAGCTGGTGGGTGCGCAGAACATCAGCTACTTCTTCTCCGACGGCGAACCCACCAACGGCCACGCGATGACGGCGCCGCGCGAGACCGCCTGGGAAACCTTCCTCGACAACAACGGCATCAAGTCCTACGCCATCGGCATGGGCAGCGGCGTCAACGAGGGCAACCTCAACCCGCTGGCCTACGACGGCAGCAGTCATACCGACACCAACTCGGTGGTGGTCACCGACCTCAGCCAGCTGAGTGCGGTGCTCTCCGGCACGGTGCAGGGGGCGCCGATCACCGGCAGCCTGATGAGCGGCGGCGACTTCGGGGCCGACGGCGGCTTCATCAAGGCGCTGCTGGTGGACGGCACCACCTACACCTACGATCCGAAGGCCAATGGCGGGCAGGGCGGCTATGCGGTCAGTGGCGGGGCGGACAAGGCTTCGTTCGACACCGTGAGCAACAGCCTGAACATCAAGACCGGCCTGGGCGGCACCCTGGTGGTGAACATGGACAGCGGCGAGTTCACCTACACGCCGCCGAAGGACAACGGCAGCGGCCAGGCGGAGAAGTTCGGCTTCACCGCCAGCGACAACGACGGCGATACCCGCAGCGCCAGCCTGACGGTGAACATCAACAGCAACGGCGCGCCGGTCGCCGGCGCCGACCACATCATCACCAACATCAAGGGCGCCACCCTGAGCGTGCCGGCAGAGGCCTTGCTGGCCAATGACAGCGATCCGGATCACGACACCCTGAGCGCCGCGCCGACCACCTTCAATACCAACTTCGCCGACAAGGGCGCGGGTTTCACGGCGGGCACGCAGGCACAGACCATTACCTTCAACGCCACCGCCAACAAGGCCGAGAACCAGTTGCGCGAGCTGGCCCGCAGCGAGTTCACCAGCCTCAACGGCAGCATGACCGCCGCCCTGGTGGTGGCTGGTTACCTGGGCTCGATCAGCACCGGCAATGCCAACGACGAGGATACCCTGACGGTCACCCTGCGCAAGGGCGAGACCCTGACCCTCGACCATGACCGGCCCGCCGGAAACCTGCTGATGGAGTGGAAGGATGCCAGCGGCAGCTACCAGACCATCGCCGATGGCGGCAGCTTCACGGCCACCCATGACGGGGTGTACAGCATCCATGTGATCAATACCGAGAACGCCTCGGGCAACAGCAAGGCCGCCGAGAACTACAAGCTGAGCCTGGTGGTGGACTACAGCAACGCCAGCAACGACGACTACCACGGCAGCTACACCGTCAGCGACAACCATGGCGGCACGGCGAACGGGGCGGTGGACATCACCTACCAGGCCGGCAATACCCTCACCGGTACTTCAGGGGACGATGTACTGCTGGCCGGAGCGGGCGACACCCTCCTGCACGGTGGTGCCGGCAACGATGTACTGGTGGCCGGCGCAGGCAACAACAGTCTGTACGGTGGCGACGGCAACGACTTGCTGATTGGCGGTCCGGGCAATGACCTGCTCGACGGTGGCGCCGGCAACGACACCGCCAGCTATGCCAGGGCAACCAGTGGCGTGACCGTCGACCTCGGCCATGTCGGCCAGCAGAATACCGTCGGCGCGGGGCTGGACACCCTCACCGGCATCGAGAACCTGGTCGGCTCGGACTACAACGACACCCTGACCGGCAACGACGGCGACAACCTGCTCAACGGCGGCGCGGGCAACGATGTGCTCAGGGGCGGTGGCGGCAACGACATCCTGA
This sequence comes from Pseudomonas sp. NMI760_13, assembly GCF_021283245.1. Taxonomy (NCBI): domain Bacteria; kingdom Pseudomonadati; phylum Pseudomonadota; class Gammaproteobacteria; order Pseudomonadales; family Pseudomonadaceae; genus Pseudomonas; species Pseudomonas sp. NMI760_13. Next base: position 36,540 of record NZ_JAJSRC010000034.1, read on the forward strand.
TCGGCGGACGCGGCGATGACACCCTCACCGGTGGCAGCGGCAACGACACCTTCGTCTGGCAGAAGGGCGACACCGGCCACGACACCGTGACCGACTTCACCCCGGGCAGCGATCGGCTGGACCTGTCGCAATTGCTGCAGGGCGAGAACGCCACCAGTGCGTCGCTGGACGACTATCTGCACTTCAAGGTCAGTGGCAGCGGCGGCAATGTGGTGTCGACCATCGAAGTCAGCAGCGTCGCCGGCGCGGCACCGACCCAGACCATCGACCTGGCCGGGGTGGACCTGGCGCAGCACTACGGGGTCGCGGCCGGGGCGGGCGGGTTGATTGCGGCGGGGCATGACACCGCGACCATCATCACCGGCATGCTCAATGACCATTCGTTGAAGGTGGATACGGTGTAAGCCGAGGCTTGCATTCCCCTGTAGGAGCGGCCTTGTGCCGCGAAAGGGGCGCGCAGCGACCCCAGGATTTCAGCATTGATGCAAAAATCGCAGGGGCCGCTGCGCGCCCCTTTCGCGGCACAAGGCCGCTCCTACACGGGGGGGGCGCTTGGCCATCTGGCTCAATCCGGTCGCTGCAAGGTCTTCTGCTTGAGGATGTAGAGACTGACCAGCACCGCGCTGGTCAGCATGAACACCCGTGCCCAGAACAACGGCACCAGGTAGCAGGACAGGCCGATGCTGGCCCACATCAGGCCGATCGCATAGACCTTGCCCCGCAGCGGAATCCCCTCGCCGCTGAGGTAGTCGCGGATCCATGGCCCGAGTTTCGGATGATTCACCAGCCAATGGTGAAAGCGCGGCGAGCTGCGGGCGAAGCAGGCCGCCGCCAGCAGCAGGAACGGAGTGGTGGGCAGCACCGGCAGGAAGATCCCCGCCACCCCGAGCGCGACACTGAGCCAGCCGGCGGCCAGCAGCAGGTAGCGCACCACGTTGATCAGTGGTGGCGCGGCTTGAGCAGGGCAGGCTTCTCTTCGGGGGCGTGCAGCAGCAGGAACAGCGCGCTCAGCGCCTCGGGAATCTGCACGATCATGTCGTCCTGCAGGTTGGCATCCTTGGCGATGTCTTCGAACTCCGGCTGCTCGTCGAACAGGCCCGAGCCGACCATGATCGGCAGCAGCATTTCGCTGACTTCTTCCTCGGCGTTCTCGAACCAGGCCTCTTCACGCAGGAACACGCCTTCCATGAAGCCGATGCACCAGCCGCGCAGGTCGGAATCGTCCGGCTCTTCGGTCAGGTCCAGCTCGCAGGGCAGGTCGAATTCCTCGTCGCTGGCCAACTGGCGAGCGATGTGGCCCTTGAGCCCGATCAGGGTGGCCTCGATCTCTTCGCGCTGTGCTTCGCTGGCGTAGTGGGGCTCCTCGGCGAACAGCGCGTCGATCCACTCGCGGTCTGGAACTTGCTCCGAGCAGATCGACAGCGCGGTCAGGTAGCCGTGTGCGGCGACGTAGTCCAGCGCTTCTTCGTGCAGCTCATCGGCGTCGAGGAAGGCTTGCAGGCGGGTCAGTTGCTCGGCGAAGGACATTACAGGGCTACCTTGGGGAATAAACGATAGTGAATTCTAGCACCTTGCGGCGGCTGCGGGGCAAAGGGAACGTCTGTCCGCGGGGCATGCCGGGGGTGGGGCAGTCGGGTATACTCCGCAGTTTTTCGTGCTCCGGTGGCGTTTTCCCGTCATCTGGCAAAAACCGCTTACGCATTCGATGTGTGCGCGGCGGATTTATCGTCCAGCCTGAGTCCAGGATGGTACGGCGATTTTGGAGTGGCAAATGCTCGAACAGGCTCAGCGCGTCCTCAAGGATGTCTTCGGTTACGACAGTTTCCGCGGGCGCCAGGCAGCGATCATCGAATGTGTGGCTGGCGGAGGCGACGCCCTGGTGCTGATGCCAACCGGTGGCGGCAAGTCCCTGTGCTTCCAGGTGCCTGGCCTGCTGCGCCCGGGCCTGACCGTGGTGGTGTCGCCGCTGATCGCGTTGATGGACGACCAGGTCGCCACCCTCGACGAGCTGGGCGTGGCCGCCGCGGCGCTGAACTCCACGCTCAGCGCCGAGCAGCAGCGCGACCTGGCCGGGCGCCTGCGCCGCGGCGAGGTGAAGATGCTCTACCTGGCCCCCGAGCGCCTGGTGCAGCCGCGCATGCTGGACTTCCTGCGCGGCCTCGACGTTTCCCTGTTCGCCATCGACGAGGCCCACTGCGTGTCGCAATGGGGCCACGACTTCCGCCCCGAGTACCTGCAACTGGGCCAGCTCGCCGAGCTGTTCCCGCATGTGCCGCGTATCGCCCTGACCGCCACCGCCGACATGCGTACCCGCGAGGAGATCGTCCAGCGCCTGCACCTGCAGGGCGCCGAGCGTTTCCTGTCGAGCTTCGACCGGCCGAACATCTTCTACCGCATCGTGCCCAAGGAGTCGCCGCGCAAGCAGCTGATGGCGTTCCTCGGCGAGCGTCGCGGCAACGCCGGCATCGTCTATTGCCTGTCGCGCAAGAAGGTCGACGAGACCGCTGCCTTCCTTTGCGAGCAGGGCTTCCCGGCGTTGCCGTATCACGCAGGCCTGGCCGCCGAGACCCGCGCCGCCAACCAGCACCGCTTCCTCAACGAGGAAGGGCTGATCATGGTCGCCACCATCGCCTTCGGCATGGGCATCGACAAGCCCAACGTGCGCTTCGTCGCCCACCTCGACCTGCCCAAGTCGCTCGAGGCCTATTACCAGGAGACCGGCCGCGCCGGCCGTGACGGCCTGCCGTCTGATGCCTGGATGGCCTACGGCCTGCAGGACATGGTGATGCTCAAGCAGATGCTGCAGAACTCCGAGGGCGACGAGCGCCACAAACGCATCGAGCAGCACAAGCTCGACGCCATGCTGGCCCTGTGCGAAGAGACCCGCTGCCGCCGCCAGTCGCTGCTGGCCTACTTCGACGAAGTGCTCGAACAGCCGTGCGGGCATTGCGACAACTGCGTCGACCAGGTGCAGACCTGGGACGCCACCGAACCTGCCCGTCAGGCACTATCGGCGGTATTCCGCACCGGCCAGCGCTACGGCGTCGGCCACCTGGTCGACGTGCTGTTGGGCAAGGACACCGAGAAGGTGCGCAATTTCGGCCACGAGAAGCTCTCGGTGTTCGGCGTCGGCAAGTCGCTGGCCGAAGCCGAGTGGCGCTCGCTGTTCCGCCAGTTGGTGGCGCGCGGCCTGGTGGACATCGACCTGGAAGGCTACGGCGGCCTGCGGCTGTCCGACAGTTGCCGGCCGTTGCTGCGCGGCGAGGTGAACCTGCAGCTGCGCCGCGACCTCAAGCCGCAGACCGTGGCCAAGTCCTCCTCCAGCGGTGGCGGTAGCCCGGCCAGCCAGCTGGTGCGGGCCGAGGAGCGCGAGTTGTGGGAAGCGCTGCGCACCCTGCGGCGCAAGCTGGCCGAGGAGCACAGCGTGCCGCCCTATGTCATCTTCCCCGACTCCACCTTGCTGGAGATGCTGCGCAGCATGCCCACCAGCCTCAGCGACATGGCCCAGGTCAGTGGTGTCGGTGCGCGCAAGCTGGAGCGCTACGGCCAGGCCTTCCTCGAAGTGCTCAACGGCGCCGGTGGCACCGAGGAGGCGCCCAAGGTGGTGCTCGACCTGCGTCACGAACTGGTCAGCCTGGCCCGCGCCGGCATGACCCCGGCGCAGATCGCCGGGCAGCTGAACTGCACCGAGAAGAACGTCTACAGCCTGCTGGCCGAGGCCATCGGCCGCCAGGAGCTGAGCCTGGAGCAGGCGCTGGACCTGCCGGAGGAGCTGATGATGGAGGTGCAGGACGCCTTCCTCGACGGCGAGGGCGAGTTGCCGCCGGTGTCCGGCGTGGCGCCGCTGTTCGGCCAGCGGGTGCCGGAAGGCGTCCTGCATTGCGTACGGGCGGCGCTGGCGCTGGAGTTCGGCCTGTGATCGCCGGCATTTGCGCCAATTGCTGACCTTTGTCATACCCTTACATGATTATCAGCCATTTCCGCGGCATCGAACCTTGCCTGATTGGCCGGGCCATGATTAGCTGGCTAATAATTAGTTCTATTCATTGAGTTGCTTATGCCCCTGACCGACAACCAACACCGCTTCGGCATGCAGCTGGCCCAGATGTCCCGGGGCTGGCGTGCCGAACTGGACCGCCGCCTGGCCGGGCTCAACCTGTCGCAAGCCCGTTGGCTGGTGCTGTTGCACCTGGCCAGGTTCGACGAGGCGCCGACCCAGCGTGAGCTGGCCCAGAGCGTGGGCGTCGAGGGCCCGACCCTGGCGCGCCTGCTCGACAGCCTCGAGAGCCAGGGGCTGGTGCGCCGCCAGGCGGTGATGGAAGATCGCCGGGCCAAGAAGATCCTGCTGTGCCCGCCGGCCAAGCCGCTGATCGACCAGATCGAGACCATCGCCAATGCCCTGCGCCTCGAGCTGTTCACCGGCATAGACGAGGCCGACATGGAAGTGTGCATGCGCGTGCATGCGAAGATTCTCGATAATCTCGAGAAGTCCTGAACCCTTCATCAATCGCGGGGCAAGCCCGCTCCCACGAGTCTGATCCCACAATTGGCTGCATGACTTGTGGGAGCGGGCTTGCCCCGCGATCATTTCTAGAAGGTATGCCCCAGGTTCAGGTACACCGCCTTCTCATGGGCATCGTTGGCCCCATAGCTCAGGTTCAACGGCCCCAGCGGCGTTTCCAGCCCCAGGAAGATGCTCGCCGCATTGATATAGCCACTGTCGAACTCATTGTCATTGTTCCATGCCCGGCCGCGCTCCAGCGAGCCGCCCAGGTACAGCGGGAAGTCCAGGGGCAGGTAGGCCCGAGGCGTCAGGCGACGGTAGTAGACCATGCGCAGCAGGCTCATGTTCTGCCCGGAGATCGAATCCTGGCGGAAACCTGACAGCTGCCGGGCGCCACCGAACACGAAGCTCGAAGTGACTACCTCGGCGTCATCCAGCGTTCGTCCATACCTGCCACCCAGCACCAGGGTGTTCGGCCCGCTGCTGAAGGCCTTGTCCAGGTTGAACAGCCACTGCCGGTAGTTCTGGTCCGAGTCCAGTGACTTGTCGTACTTGCGCACGGTCAGGCCGATATCCTCGCCACTGTGGGGGAAGTAGACGTTGTCGAAGGTATCGAAGGAATACTTGAGCTCGTAGAACCCCTCGTTGAAGCTGACCTTGGGCAGGTCCTGGTCGCCGATGCGCACCTCGGCGTTGCCCCAGGCCTTGCCCACGCCCAGGCGCACTTCGCCATAGGTGCCGATCTGCCGGCCGACGTTGAGCCCGAAGCCATAGCGCTCCAGGCGGTACTCGGCCACCGGGTCGTTGTCCAGGGTCGCCTCGACGTTCTGCGAGCCCAGCGCCAGGTAGGGCGCGATGAAGTAGCGCGAGCCCACGTCCAGCGGCTGGTAGAACTCGCTGTACAGTTCCTGCTCGTCGCCGATCTGCGCGCGGGTCAGCCATTCGCCGCCAAGCCGGTTGATGCCGTTGACCCGGTAGCTGGCGCCGAGGTTGAAAGCGCTGTCGCCGCGCAGGTCGTCCGACAGGTTCAGGCCCAGGCGCAGGTAGTCGGTGCCGCCACGCCGACCACGGGCGTTGATCACCAGGGTATGCTCGTCGCCCTTGTGCGCCACGCGGTACTGCACCTGGTCGAAGTAGTCCAGGCCGTAGAGGGTGCCCATGTCGGTCTGCAGGCGGCCGAGATCCAGCGGTTCGCCGACAGGCTGGCGAATGTAGTAGCGGATCACGTCGTCGCTGACCTTGGAGTCGTTCTCCACGCGGATGGCAGTGATGATCGGCGTGCGCTGTTTCGGTGAGCGCGCCACCGCCAGGTTGCTGTCGCCCTCGGGCTGGCGCAGCGCCGCCAGGCGCGGGTCGAGGGCGCGGGTGGCGCGGTAGCCGGCGTCGATCATGTCCTGGGCGCGGCCGAAATCGGTGACGCCGAAGGCCGACAGCGGCGGCTGGACGAGGATGTCCTCGCGACGCAGGCTGGCCAGTTGCTCCTCGGAGTTGCGCCGGGTCATCAGGGTGATCGACTGGTTGAGCACATCCACCACGGTGGCCAGCTGCTTGCGGTTGCGCAGCGGGGTGCCGATGTCGACGACAATGGCCAGGTCCACGCCCATCTCGCGCACCACGTCCACCGGGATGTTGTCGGTCATGCCGCCGTCCACCAGCAGCCGGCCGTCCAGCTCCACCGGGGCGAACACCGCCGGGATCGACATGCTGGCGCGGATCACCTGGGGCAGGTGGCCGCGGCGGAAGATCACCTTCTCGCCGCTGGTGATGTCGGTGGCCACGGCGCGGAAGGGAATCGGCAGCTTGTCGAAGTCGCGGATGTCAGCGGTGTGGGCCAGCTTGCTTTCCAGCAGCAGGGCCAGGTTCTGGCCCTGGATCACCCCCAGCGGCAGGCCCAGGCTGCCGTCGTCGCGAAAGCTCAGCCTCTGCTTGACCAGGAAGTCGCGGTCGTCCTGCTTGCGCCGAAACGGCACATCCTTGCGCGGCGGCGCATCGGACAGCGCCTGTTGCCAGTCCAGCGTGGTGGCCAGTTTTTCCAGTTCGGCGATGCTGTAGCCCGAGGCGTACAACCCGCCGACCACCGCGCCCATGCTGGTGCCGGCGATGGCGTCGATGCGCACGCCCTGTTCCTCCAGGGCCTTGAGCACGCCGATATGGGCCAGGCCGCGGGCGGCGCCGCCCGACAACACCAGGCCGATCTTTGGCCGTGCCGCTTCGGCGGCCAGCACGGTGAAGGAGGTGAGCATCAGCAGGAGGCAGTACAGCAGGCGGCGCATCGTGAGTCTCAAACCAGAGGATAAAGACCGCTAGTATAAGCGGCCCTTCCTACGGAGTTTCCCTACATGGCAGACAGCAAGCCACAAATCGTCATCACTTATTGCACCCAGTGCCAGTGGCTGCTGCGCGCTGCCTGGCTGGCCCAGGAACTGCTCAGCACCTTCGCCGATGATATCGGCCAGGTAGCGCTGGAGCCTGGCACCGGTGGGGTGTTCCGCATCACCTGCGACGGCGTGCAGATCTGGGAGCGCAAGGCCGACGGCGGCTTCCCCGAGGCCAAGGTGCTCAAGCAGCGGGTGCGCGACCAGATCGATCCGCAGCGCGACCTGGGCCACAACGATCGCTGATCAGGCGCTTTCGGGCTGTGGCTGGCGGGCCGGTTGCTCGGCGGCCAGGCGGCTGGACAGCACGATGGCGAAGATGATCAAGGCGCCACCGGCGAGCATGCGCAGGGTCGGCTGTTCGGCGAACACCACCCAGGCCACGGCGATGCCGTAGACCGGTTCCATGCCGAACACCACTGCGGCGGTGCGCGCCTTGATCACCGCGAGGCTGGCGACGAACAGGCTGTGGGCGACGCCGGTGCAGAAGACGCCGAGCAGGGCGATCCACAACCAGTCCAGCGGCGCCACCGCGCCCAGGCCGGGGGCCGCGAACGGCAGCAGGCACAGGCTCACCACCAGGTTCTGCCACAGCGCCGCCTGCACGGCGGGCAGGCGCCCGGAACCGGCGCGGTTGGTCAGCGACAGCAGCGAGAACAGCAAGCCCGAGAGCAGCGCCCAAAGCAACCCGCCGGTGGCCTCGCTGGCCAGGTCGAATGCCGGGGTGACCAGCACCAGGCCGATGCTCACCAGCAGCACCAGCAGCGCTTCGTTGCGGCGGATGCGTTCGCGGAACAGCAGGCCCTCGAGGATCACGGTGAAGGCCGGGAAGCTGGCGAAGCCGAGGGTGGCGATGGCCACGCCGCCGACCTTGACCGCAATGAAGAAGCTCACCCAGTGCCCGGCCAGCAGCGCGCCGCCCAGCAGCAGGCGGCGCAGGTCCTGGCCGCGCAGCGGTTGCCAGGCCTGGCGCGCCAGGCTGGCGAACAGGGCCAGGGCCAGCACCGCGAACAGGGCGCGGCCGAAGACGATGATCGAGGGGCTGGCGCTGGCGGCCAGCTTGCCGAAGACGCCGGTCAGGCCGAAGAACAACGCGCCGATATGCAGGGCGCCGAGGGCGGTGCGGTGGTTCATGGTGGTCCTTTGCATTCGCTGGTTCCTGTGCCGGCCTCTTCGCGGGTAAACCCGCTCCCACAGGTCAGTGCGAATCCTGTGGGAGCGGGTTTACCCGCGAAGAGGCCAGCACAGGGAGAGAAGATCTAGGCGCTCAGTGTAAGAGCCCGGTCTGCCCGTGTCTGTCGCGCATCTCGCGTCAGTTGTCGCCAGACTCGCGCCGCAACGCCAGCGGCGTACAGCCGAACGCCCGCATCACCGCCGCGCTGAAGGCGCTCTGCGAGCCATACCCCACCCGCGCCGCGACCTCTCCCACCGGCAACAGCGTCTCACGCAACAATCGTCGCGCCATCGACAGCCGCCGCTGGCGGATGTAGTCCATCGGCGTCATGCCGCACTCGCTGGCAAACCGCGCGTGCAGTCGCGCGCTGGACAGCCCGGCCAGGCGTGCCAGGTCGGCGACCTGCAATGGATAGGCGGCGTGCTGCTCGATATGCCGGTCGAAGGCAGCATAGGGCAGGCGCCTGCTGGCCAGTAGCGGAGCGCCGGCCTGCGGGTTGAGGCTGGCCAGCAGCAGCACCGCGCCCTGGCGGGCAATCAGCGGGTCGTCCACCGGGCTTGCCGCCAGCCAGTCGACCAACTGCTGCTGGCGGCTGTTCAGGCCCAGGGGGCCGGGGCGGTCGAGCAGGCGGCGGCTGTTATCGGCGTGTTCGCCCAGATGGTCACCGAGCCAGTGCCCGCCCGGCACGTCCAGCACCAGGCAGTGGCTGCCCTCAGGGCTGCCGCAGGTGTGGTGGGCACCGGCAGGCACCACCATCAGGTCCTGGCGACCGACCCGGCCGCCGTGGCCATTCACCTCGAAGTCCAGGCGCCCGCCCAGGCCGAACACCAGCTGCGGGTGGTCGTGACTGTGAGCGATCAGGTCGTGGCGATAATGGCGCAGCGAAAGCAGGGGGCCGGCGGTCATGGTGAGTCCTCACGAAGCAGGTGAAGAGTGTACACCTCAAGGCGGGCGCAGGATGGTCATGTGCCTGCCACCAATCTGTCACCTGTGCCTGCCAGTCTCCAGCAAACAGCGCCGGAGCCTGCCCATGACCCACGCCGAACCTCTCCGCCCGTCACGCAAGCAGCGTGTCCGTACCCTGTGGATTTCCGATGTGCACCTGGGCACCCGGGATTGCCAGGCCGAACACCTCGCGCACTTTCTCAAGGGCTACCAGGCCGAGCGCATCTACCTGGTCGGCGATATCATCGACGGCTGGAAACTGCGCGGCGGCATCTACTGGCCCCAGGCCCACACCAACGTCATCCGCCGCCTGCTGACCCTGAGCAAGCGCGGTACCGAAGTGATCTATGTCACCGGCAACCACGACGAGTTCCTGCGCCGCTATTCGAAACTGATCCTGGGCAATATCCAGCTGGTGGACGAGGCCGAGCACCTTACCGTCGATGGTCGGCGGCTGCTGGTGATCCACGGCGACCAGTTCGACGTGATTACCCGCTACCACCGCTGGCTGGCGTTTCTCGGCGACCGGGCCTACGAGTTCACCCTGGTGCTCAACCGTTGGCTCAACCACTGGCGCGCCCGTTATGGCTATGGCTACTGGTCGCTGTCGGCGTACCTCAAGCACAAGGTCAAGGGCGCGGTGAACTTCATCAGCGATTTCGAGGACGCCATCGCCCACGAGTGCACCCGGCGTGGCTTCCAGGGCGTGGTGTGCGGTCATATCCACCATGCCGAGATACGCCGGGTGGGCGAGGTGGAGTACCTCAACTGCGGCGACTGGGTGGAGTCGTGCACGGCGCTGATCGAGCACTGGGACGGGAGGATCGAACTGTACCGGTTCGCCGATGCTCAGGCGCGCGAGGCGGCGTCGCGGTTGGCGGAGCTGGGTGAGCCGGCCTAGGTCGCCTTCAGCCCTGTAGGAGCGGCCTTGTGCCGCGAAAGGGGCGCGCAGCGGCCCCAGGATCTCGGGTATGTCTCAAGATCGTCGGGGCTGCTGCGCAGCCCCTTTCGCGGCACAAGGCCGCTCCTACAGGTGGCGGGTAGCTGGAATCAGGCCGACGCCTTCAAGGCCGCCTTGTAGATCGACTGCCTGGGCTGGGCGAACAGCCGCTCCATCATCGGTTCGAAGAACGACAGCGGCAGGCTCGGGTACTCGGGGTCGAACGCCGCCGCGTCGTAGCGTGCGCAGAATTCGATGGTCCGCTGGTACTGCGGGTGATCGCTGAACTGCTCGCGCAGGTGGCGATCCATGCCCAGGTGGTGGAAGAAGTAGTAGCCCTGGAAGATCCCGTGCTTTTCGATCATCCACAGGTTCTCGGCGCTGACGAAGGGCTTGAGGATCGCCGCGGCGATATCCGGGTGGTTGTAGCTGCCGAGGGTGTCGCCGATGTCGTGCAGCAGGGCGCAGACCACGTATTCCTCGTCGCGGCCGTCACGGTAGGCGCGGGTGGCGGTCTGCAGCGAGTGGCTCAGGCGATCGATGGGAAAGCCGCCGAAGTCGCCATCGAGCAGGCGCAGGTGGGCGACGATGCGTTGGGGCAACTGCCGGGCATAGGCGCGAAAGTCGTCGGCGATGATCGCCCAGTCCTGGGCGGTGCCGTCGCGCATGTGGCTGAAGTTCGCTTGCTTGTTCATCGCCGCGGGCCACTCGTGTCGGGGACATGTCTGGCAGTGTTGGCCAGGACACGGGCTTTGGCAGTGGCCGGCCGGGACGCGAACCTGGCCTTGCGGGCCGATTCAGAGGCTGAGGCGGCCCAGCAGGATGTCGCGGAACATGGCGAAGTCGCCGACCAGGCTGTACCAGGGGTGGGTGAAGGTGGCCGGTCGGTTCTTCTCGAAGAAGAAATGCCCGGCCCAGGCAAAGCCGTAGCCGGCCAGCGGCACGGCCAGCAGCAACAGCCACTGGCCGCTGCCGATGCTGTAGGCGAGCAGGGCGATCACCAGGCTGGTGCCGACGAAGTGCAGGCGGCGGCAGGTGGCGTTGCTGTGCTCGCCCAGGTAGTAGGGGTAGAACTCGGCAAAACTGCGGAACTGCGCTGTGCGGGTCATGGCGGGTTTCCGGATCTGCGGGTCGTGCTTACAGGATACACGGCGTGGAGCCTGAATCGAGTCTAGAGTCACTGGATGCAGTGGCCAGTGACAATAGGCGCCAATTGAGTATCCTTTCGGTTCACCGCAGGAGCGGTCAGCACAAGAGCCTGTCATGAGTGAGAGAACCACGTCAGCCAGCTGGGCATCAGGGATCGTCAAGGCACTCGAGCTGGAAGGGCTCGATTGCCCGGCCATGTTCAAGCAGCTCGGGCTCGACTTTTCCGCCCTCGACGACCCCGATGCGCGATTCACCCAGGATTCGATGACCCGGCTGTGGCAGCTGGCGGTCGAGTTGTCGGGCAACGAGGCCATCGGCCTGAACATGGCCCGGGTGGTGCGTCCGGCGTCGTTTCATGTGGTGGGCTATGCGCTGATGTCCAGTCGCACCCTGGCCGAGGGTTTCGAACGCCTGGTGCGCTACCAGCGGATCATCGCCGAGAGCTCGGACCTGAGCTTTCGCCGCGAGCCCGACGGCTACGCCCTGGTGCTGACCGTGCATGGCGACCACCTGCCGCCGACCCGGCACAGCGCCGAGGCGTCCCTGGCCTGCGCCCTGGCCCTGTGCACCTGGCTCAGCGGGCGGCCGATTCAGCCGCGGCGGGTGCTGATCCAGGGCGGCCAGCCGAAGAATGTCGAGCCGTACAAGGTGGCCTTCCATGCGCCGCTGGTATTTGGCGCGCCCCATGACGCGCTGGTGCTCGAGCGTGCCGACATGGAGGCGCCGCTGCCGACCGCCAACGAGGCGATGGCGGTGCTGCATGATCGCTTTGCCGGGGAATACCTGGCGCGCTTCTCGGAAAGCCGCGTGACCCACCGGGTGCGCCAGGTGCTGTGCCGCATCCTGCCCCAGGGCGAGCCCAAGCGCGAGACCGTGGCCCAGGCCCTGCACCTGTCGCAGCGCACCTTGCAAAGGCGTCTGCAGGACGAGGGCACCAGCTTCCAGACCCTGCTCGACGACACCCGCCGCGAACTGGCCGAGCAGTACCTGGCGCAGCCCGGCACCACCTTACTGGAGACTGCCTACCTGCTGGGTTTCGCCGATCCGAGCAACTTCTACCGGGCGTTCCGCCGCTGGTTCGACACCACGCCGAGCGAGTACCGCACGCGGCTGTCGGTCAGTGACGCCAGAACGCCGGCATGCACAACACCAGCACCGTGATGATCTCCAGGCGGCCCAGCAGCATGCCGCCAGCGAGGATCCACTTGGCCGCGTCCGGCAGGCTGGCGTAGTTGCCGGCCGGGCCGATCACCTCGCCCAGCCCGGGGCCTACGCCCGACACCGTGCCGGCGGCGCCGGTCAGCGCGGTCATCCAGTCCACGCCCAGCAGCGACAGCAGCAGGGCGATGATGCAGATGGTGATGGCGAAGAAGAACGAGAAGGTCAGGATCGAACGCACGATCTCTTCGTCGAGGCGATGGCCGTTGTACTTCTGCTTGATCACCGCCCGTGGGTGGATCAGCTGGTTGAGGTTGGCCTTGAGCAGGATGTAGGCGACCTGGAAGCGGAAGATCTTGATACCGCCGGCGGTGGAGCCGGAGCAGCCGCCGACGAAGCCCAGGTAGAAGAACAGCATCAGCGAGAAGTTGCCCCACATGCTGTAGTCGCCCAGGGCGAAACCGGTGGTGGTGACCACCGAGGTGACGTTCAGCGCCACGTGACGCAGGGCGTCGAGCCAATGCAGGTCAGTGGTGGCCCAATACCAGGTGCCGAGCACCAGCCAGGTGGCCACCAGCATGGCCAGCAGTCCCTGCACCTGCTGGTCCTTGATCAGCGCCTTGCGGTGGCCGCGCAGGGTGGCCACGTACAAGGTGAATGGCACGCTGCCCATGATCATCACCACCACCGCGACCCAGTGCACCGCGGGGATGTCCCATTTGGCCAGGGACTGGTCGGACGTGGAGAAACCGCCGGTGGAGATCGCCGACATGGCATGGTTGATCGCGTCGAACGGGCTCATCCCCGCCCACCAGAACGCCAGGCTGCCGAGCACGGTAATGCCCACATACACCGCGACGATCGACTTGGCGACCATGTGCGAGCGCGGCATGACCTTTTCCGAGCGGTCGGAGGACTCGGTCTGGAACAGGCGCATGCCACCAATGCGCAGCAGTGGCAGGATCGCCACCGCCATACCGATGAAGCCGATGCCGCCCAGCCAGTGCAGCATCGAGCGCCACATCAGGATGCCCGGCGACATGTTGTCCAGGCCGCTGAGCACGGTGGCGCCGGTGGCGGTGATGCCGGACATGCTTTCGAAGAAGGCGTCGGTGTAGCTGATGTGCTGCGTCAGCAGGAACGGCAGGGCGGCGAACACGCAGACCACCAGCCAGCTGCTGACGGTCAGCAGGTACATGTCGCGTGGGCGCAGGTGCACGTGCTCGGGGCGGCCGGGGATGACCAGGCCGAGCCCGGCGAGGAAGGTGATCAGGCTCGACCAGAGGAACGACGGCATGTCGCCGGTGCGCTCGAAGACCACCAGGGTCGCCATGGGCACCACCATGCTCACCGCCAGGGTGATCAGGAAGATGCCGATGATGAAACCAATGATCCTTAAGGTCGGCAACGCCATGTGATCTGCTCTGACTCGCTACGGAAAGGGCGCCATTCTACCTGTGCACCGGGGCTTGTAAACGAACGATTGGCTGGGGCATGGTAGCGGGCTTGCACCGCGATACCTACCGGGTCGATGCCATCGCGGGACAAGCCCACTCACATGTTGCCTTCTGGTTAGTGCAGAATGGCCGCACTTTCAATCTGCCAGGAGGTAAGCCCATGGAGGCTCTCGACGCATTGCTCAACCGTGTTTCCGTGCCACGCCTGACCGAACCGGCGCCCAATGCCGCCCAGCGCGAGGCGCTGTTCCAGGCCGCGCTGCGTGCGCCGGACCATGGCCAGCTGCGTCCCTGGCGCTTCCTGACCATCGAGGGACAGGGCCGCGAGAAGCTCGGCGAACTGTTCGCCGAGGCGGTGCAGGCCAAGGGCGATGCCACCCCGGCCGCGCTGGACAAGGCCCGGGCGATGCCGCTGCGGGCACCGTTGCTGATTGTGGTGGTGGCCCGGTTGCAGGAGCATTTCAAGGTGCCGAAGATCGAACAGCGCCTGGCCGCCGGCTGCGCCGCCCACGGCATCCTCGTTTCCGCCCACGCCCAGGGTATCGGCGCGGTGTGGCGCACCGGTGACATGGCGTATGACGTCCATGTGCACGAGGGCTTGGGTCTTGAGGCGAATGAAGAGGTGATCGGCTACCTGTATGTCGGCACGCCGATGGGCGAGCCGCGCACGGCGCCGGTCCTGGAGACGGCCAAGTACGTCAGCGCCTGGGGAGAGTGATGTGAGGCGGGGCCGCTCTGCGGCCCATCGCGGCACAAGGCCGCTCCTACAGGCGATCGCGGATTCTTGTAGGAGCGGCCTTGTGCCGCGAAAGGGCTGCGCAGCAGCCCCGCGGTCTGTCAGACTGCACTGATATTGCAGGGAATCTCCAGCGTCGCAATAAACCCACCCTGCGGATGATTGCCCAACACCAGGCTGCCGCCATGGCGCTCTGCCGCCTTGCGCGCAATCGCCAGCCCCAGTCCATGCCCAGGTGCGTCCTGCCCCGGCGCCCGGAAGAACGGCTCGCCCAGTTGCGCCAGGTGCTCTGCCGCCACCCCCGGCCCATGATCGCGCACGCTCAGCACGATGCGATCCTGCTCCCGACGGGCATGCACCTCGATCGGCTGCCCGGCCGGATTGAAACGCAGGGCATTGCGCAACAAATTGTCCACCGCCCGTTCGATCAAGGTCGGCCAGCCGTGCAAGGTCAGGCCTGCCTGCGCTTCCAGTCGCACTTCCTGTTCCGGCGCTGACAGTTGGGCGTCCTTGCGCACGCCGCCCAGCAAGGCATTGAGGTCCACGGGTTCGGCATGGGCCTGGTCGGCATCGACCCGGGCCAGCACCAGGATCTCGCTGATCAGGTCTTCCAGGCGATCGCACTCGCGGGTCAGGCGCGGCCACAGGGCCTGGCGCTGCTCCGGCTCGGCGCGCTCGGCCAGGGCCAGGGCGATGCGCAGCCGCGCCAGCGGCGAGCGCAGTTCGTGGGACACGTCACGTAGCAACTGGCGCTGGCTGCCGATCAGACTCTGCAAGCGCGCCCCCATCTTGTTGAAGTCGTTGGCCAGCACGCCGAACTCGTCGCGGCGCACTGCCAGCCGCGCCAGGCTGTTCTGCTGGTAGCTGGTCTGCCCCAGGTCGTGCACCGCGCCGCGCAGGCGGCTGAGCGGGCGGGTGATCGACAGGGTCACCAGCAGGCTGAACAGGGTCAGTACCACCAGGGCGATCCCCAGGGCGCTGAGCGGCCAGATCAGGCTCTCGCGGTGCCAGGCGGCCAGTTCGGGGTGGGGGATGCGGTAGATCAGCAGGTAGGTCTCGCCGCTGCTGGGGCTGGTGTATTCCTCGGTCAGGCGGCGCCAGGGCAGGCGCCGCTCGTCGTTGTGCTGGCGCGCCTCGAAGGCGGCGGCGCGGCGCGGAAAGGTGCCGGGCACCACGGCGTCGCCGCTGTCATCGAGCACCTGCACGTCGATCTTGTAGCGCTGCTTGCGTCGCTCCAGGAAGCGCTGCGACGACTCCAGGCCGTCCTGTTCATAGTGCTGGGCCCAGTGACTGGCCAGGTTGTTCAGGCCCGGATGGCGGCTGAGGATCCAGGTGTCCTGGTTGAGCATGTGCCCGAGCAGGATCGACAGCCCGGCGACCAGGGCGATGGCCAGCCAGAAGCTGGCCAGGATGCGCCAGAACAGTGAACGCAAGAGGAGCACCTCCGAGAAAGGGCGAAAGCCCGGTCCGCGGGGGCGCGGACCGGGCATCGGGCTGACAGCTTACTGGGCCTTGCCGGCTTTTTCAGCCTTCCAGGCCTGGAACTCCTTCCATTCGGCCTTGCGCGCGGCGCGTTCCTTCTGCAGGTCGTCGAACTTCTTCTGCTGCTCGGGCTTGAGCAGGGCGCGGATCTGGCCGTCGGTCTTGTCGTGGCTGGCCTTGAGTTCGTCCTTCATGGCTTTCTGCTCGGCGGCCGGCAGCTTGGCCATGTAGCGCTCGGTGATGTCGCGGCGCTGCTGCATCTGCTCGCCCATCAGCTTGCCGATCTGCTGGCGCTGGTCGCGGCTCAGGTCCAGCTGGGCGAAAGGCGCGTCACCGCGATGATGCGGGCCGTCGTGGCGCGGACCGCCGTCAGGCATGGCCATGGCCACGGTCGGCAGGGCGGCGGCGAACATCAGGGCGATCAGGGTCTTGCGCATGGTGTCTCTCCTTTCAGGGGCCGGTGGTTACCGGATGAGCCCAGTCTAGGGAGATCAAGGTCAAGGGCGGTCAGGCGAGGGTAAAGGGAGGGTAAAGTTGGCGGTAGCCGTCGTGCGGATCCTGTGGGAGCAACTGTCTTGCTGAGATCTTTCAACTGGCGTGATCTCTGTAGGAGCGGCCTTGTGCCGCGAAAGGGCTGCGCAGCAGCCCCGGGATTTCAGCGGTTTTGCAAAGATCGCCGGGGCCGCTTTGCGGCCCTTTCGCGGCACAAGGCCGCTCCTACAGGGTTCTAGTCGCTGTCAGAGGCTGTAGTAGTAGCCGCGGCTGCGCAGCGCGACGATGCGCGGGCGGCCGTCCGGGTGCGGGCCGATCTTCTTGCGCAGGTTGCTGACGTGCATGTCCAGGCTGCGGTCATAGAGCGTGAGCTTGCGACCCAGGCCGATCTGCGCCAGTTCCTGCTTGTCCAGCGGCTCGCCGGGCTGGCGCAGCAGCGCCTCGAGGATGCGGCTCTCGGACAGCGTGAGGGTCATCTCGCGCTCGTCGATGCTGACCACGCCGCGCACCGGACTGAAGGTCAGGTCGCCGATCTCGACCTGGCTGCTGGGCGCGCTGGGGTGGCTGCGGCGCAGCACGGCGCGCAGGCGGGCGGTAAGTTCGCGGGGGTCGCAGGGCTTGGCCAGGTAGTCGTCGGCGCCCAGCTCAAGGCCGAGTATGCGGTCCAGCGGCTCGCCACGGGCCGAGAGCATCAGCACCGGCAGGTCGGTGTGCTCGCTGCGCAACTGTTTGAGCAGTTCCAGGCCGCTGCCGTCGGGCAGCATGACATCCAGCACCACCGCCGCCGGGGCGTGGCTGGCCAAGGCCTGGCGCGCACTCTGGCCATCGTGGCAGGCGCGCACCGCAAACCCTTCCTGGGTCAGCCAGCTGCCGAGCAGCTCGCACAGTTCCTGGTCATCATCAATCAGTAACAGCTCGCTCATGTCTCACTCAATTCAACCATTGCCGGCGTCTTCTGTGTCCGCCGCTGGCTAAGATACCGCAGACTGCCGACAACAGTGCAACGACCGAGCCGATCAGGAACCACTGCTGCTGGTCGGTGAGCAGGCGCTGGGGGGCGCTGCTGGCGGCCTGCAGTTCCTTGACCGTCAGTTTCAGGCGCTGGTTGTCCTGGCGCAGGCGCGAGAGCTGGGCGCTTTCGCGTTCGCTGTCCTGGTTCTGCAGTTGCAGGGTCAGCGCGTCGCGCTGTTTCTCGCTCTCTTCCAGGCGCTGCTGCAGCTCGGTGATCCGCGCCCCGGCTTCCAGCGACAGCGGCTGCTCGGCCGCGGCGAAAGGGGACAGCAGTAACAGGCAAAGCAGCAGGGACATCGGACCTTGACGCATTGGAACTCCTGATTCGTATCGATTCAGGAGGTTGTCGGCCAGTTGTCGGAATTTATGAATAGTGCCGCGTGGGGTGTAGCTAGGAGCGGCTTTGTGGGAGCGGCGCACCGCCGCTCCCACAAAGCCGCTCCCTCAACAGCCTGTTACGGCAGGACTTGCTTGAACGGCTTGACCACGACCTTGTCGTAGACGCCTGCGGCGATATACGGGTCGGCGTCGGCCCAGGCTTGGGCGGCGGCCAGCGAATCGAACTCGGCGACGATCAGGCTGCCGCTGAAACCGGCGGCGCCCGGGTCGTTGCTGTCGATGGCCGGGTGCGGGCCGGCGAGGACCACGCGGCCCTCGGCCTTGAGCTGCTGCAGGCGCTCGATATGGGCGGGGCGGGCGGCCAGGCGTTTTTCCAGGGAGTTTTCGACGTCGCTGGCGATGATGGCGTAGAGCATGTCAGTCCTTGGGTTTGGAGGTGGAAGGGTCGGCATCGTGCAGGTGGCGCGACAGGTAGACACCCTGGGCCACCAGGAACAGCACGGTCATGCCCAGGCTGCCGAACACCTTGAAGTCGACCCAGATGTCCTGGAAGGTGAAGGCGACGAACAGGTTGGCGGCGCCGCACACCAGGAAGAAGCCGATCCACGCCAGGTTCAGGCGGGTCCAGACGGCTTCCGGAAGGGTCAGGGCGTGGCCCATGATGCGCTTGATCAGCACCCGATCACCGATGAAGTGGCTGCCGGCGAAGGCCAGTGCGAACAGCCAGTTGACCACCGGTGCTTTCCACTTGAGGAAGGTCTCGCTGTGGAAGGCCAGGGTCAGGCCGCCGAACACCAGGCAGGCGACCAGGGTCAGCAACTGGCCCTTTTCCAGCTTGCCGTGGCGCAGGAACAGCGCGCCGTAGACCACCACGGAGCTGGCGATCAGCATGGCGGTGGCGCTGTAGATCCCGCCGAACTCGAAGCCGTGGCCGGCGAATTCGACCGGGCGCGGGTCCAGTTTGTAGACGATGAAGAACAGCAGCAGCGGGATGAAATCGATGAATTGTTTCACAGTGGCAGCCAGAAGCGGGATGTGACGGCATAATAACAAACATCGATTCCTGCGAAAGCGCTCCTCCATGAATGTTGATCTGCACTGTCACAGCACGGCCTCCGACGGCGCCCTGTCGCCCACGGCACTGGTCGCCCGGGCCCACGAGCACGGGGTGCGGACGCTGTCGCTCACCGACCACGACACCCTCGAAGGCCTGCCCGAGGCCCGCCAGGCCTGCCTGGACAACGGCATGCAGTGGGTCAGCGGGGTAGAGTTGTCGTGCACCTGGGGCGGCGCCACCATCCATGTGCTGGGTTACGATTTCCCGCTCGATGCCCCGCCCTTGCTCGAAGCCATCGGCAATCTGCATCGCGGCCGCTGGCTGCGCGCCGAGGAAATCGACCGCAAGCTGGCGGCCAAGGGCATGCCCGGCGCGCTGGACGGCGCGCGGGCCGTGCAGCAGGAACTGGGCGACAGCGGCAACGCCCCGGCGCGCCCGCACTTCGCCGAATTCCTGGTGCGCGCAGGCTTCGTCAAGGACCGTGGCGAGGCCTTTCGCAAGTGGCTGGGCGCCGGCAAGTTGGGGGACGTCAAGCTGCACTGGCCGACGCTGGAGGAAACCGTCGCCACGTTGCGCCAGTCCAATGCCTGGGTGAGCCTGGCCCATCCCATGCACTACGAACTGACCCGCAGCAAGCGCAGACGGCTGATTGCCGACTATATTCAGGCAGGGGGGCAGGCGCTGGAAGTGGTCAATGGGATGATGCCGCCCGAGCAGGTGGGGACAATGTCGATCCTCACCCGTGAGTTCGGCTTGCTGGCAAGCGCCGGCAGTGACTTCCACGGCCCCGGCACCTGGGGCGAGATCGGTGCCTACCGGCCATTGCCCGAGGACCTGCCACCTCTGTGGCGTCGATTCCGACATGAACAGTCTATGGCGGTATGAACAGGACGACTACGTGAGCCAATTTTTCCAGATTCATGCGGAAAACCCGCAGGCGCGCCTGATCAAACAGGCCGTGGAGATCATCCGCAAGGGTGGGGTGGTGGTCTACCCGACCGACTCGGCCTATGCGATGGGCTGCCAGATCGGCGACAAGGGCGCCATCGAGCGGGTGCGCCGCCTGCGTCAGCTGGACAAGAACCACAACTTCACCCTGTTGTGCTGCGACCTGTCCGAGATGGGCACCTTCGCCAAGATCGACACGGCGACGTTCCGCCTGCTCAAGGCGCACATTCCGGGGCCCTACACCTTCATCCTCAACGCCACCCGTGAAGTGCCGCGCCTGTTGTTGCACGACAAGCGCCGCACCATCGGCCTGCGCGTGCCGTCCAACCCCATTGTCCTGGCGCTGCTCGAGGAGCTTGGCGAGCCGCTGATGAGCGTCAGCCTCATCCTGCCGGGCGACGACGAGCCGATGACCGACCCTTACGAGATCCGCCAGCGCCTGGAGCATCATGTCGACCTGATCATCGACGGCGGCTTCGGTGACCTGAAGGCTTCGACCGTCATCGACCTGTCCGGTGACGAGCCGGAGCTGATTCGTGAAGGGTGCGGGGATCCGACGCCGTTCCTGGTCAACGCATGAGCCAGATGGAAACGCCCGAGGCGCCGACCGAACAGGCCGATGCCCCCCAGCAGTTGCAGCTGGCCCTGGTCTATGGGGAGGTGCTGACCGAGCTGCCGGTGGACCTGTACATCCCGCCGGACGCGCTGGAAGTGATCCTCGAGGCCTTCGAAGGCCCGCTGGACCTGCTGCTGTACCTGATCCGCAAGCAGAACATCGATATCCTCGACATCCCGGTGGCCGAGATCACTCGCCAGTACATGGGTTATGTCGAGCTGATGAAGAGCGTGCGCCTGGAACTGGCCGCCGAGTACCTGGTGATGGCCGCCATGCTCGCCGAGATCAAGTCGCGGATGCTGTTGCCGCGCTCCAGCGAGGTCGAGGAAGAGGAGGGCGACCCACGCGCCGAGCTGATCCGCCGCCTGCAGGAGTACGAACGCTTCAAGGCTGCCGCCGAAGGTATCGATGAGCTGCCGCGGGTTGGCCGCGACTTCGTCGTGCCGCGTCTCGAGGCCCCTCAGGCCAAGGTGCGCAAGCTGCTGCCGGAGGTCGCCCTGGAGGAGATCCTGCTGTCCATGGCCGAGGTCATGCGCCGCAACGACCTGTTCGAGAGCCACCAGATCACTCGCGAGACCTTGTCGACCCGCGAGCGCATGAGCGAGGTGCTCGAACGCCTCAAGGGCGGTGGCTTCGTGCCCTTCGTCGAACTGTTCACCCGCGAGGAGGGCAAGCTCGGCGTGGTGGTGACCTTCATGGCGATTCTCGAACTGGTGAAGGAATCGCTGATCGAACTCGTGCAAAATGAGCCTTTCGCCCCGATCCACGTCCGTGCCCGGGCAGAGTGACCTGACGACTACCGATGAACCTGAACGAACCCCGCGAACTGGCGTCGCTGATCGAGGCCTTCCTGCTCGCCTCGGGCAAGCCGCAATCCCTCGAGCGCCTCTATGAGCTGTTCGAGGAAGCCGAGCGCCCGGCCCCCGCCGTTTTCAAAAAGGCCCTGGAGGTGCTGGGCAAGTCCTGCAGCGGCCGTGCCTTCGAGCTCAAGGAAGTGGCCAGCGGCTATCGGCTGCAAATCCGCGAAGACTATGCACCCTGGGTCGGCCGCCTGTGGGAGGAGCGCCCGCAGCGCTATTCCCGTGCGCTGCTGGAAACCATGGCGCTGATCGCCTACCGCCAGCCCATCACCCGCGGCGAGATCGAGGACGTGCGCGGCGTGGCGGTCAACAGCAACATCATCAAGACCCTGATGGAGCGCGAGTGGATCCGCATCGTCGGCTACCGCGAGGTGCCAGGGCGTCCTGCGATGTTTGCCACCACCAAGGCGTTTCTCGATCACTTCAACCTCAAGAGCCTCGATGAACTGCCGGCGCTGGCCGAGTTGCGCGAGCTGGAGCCGGAACCGCTGCTCGACCCGGACGAGGCGCCGGTGCCCGCTCACCTGCAAGCCCTGGCCGATGCCAGCCTGGGCGAGGAGGGTGAGGAAGCGGAGCCCAAGGATGAGACCAGCTTCCGTTCGCTGCTGGTGGAGCTGGATGCGATGGAAGAAGGGCTCAAGACCGATTTCGATGATTTGCGCGATGAAGAAGAGCCTGAGGCCTCGGAGCAGGACGAGGGCAAGCTGCAGTCTTGATTTAACTACTGCCTGTGCCGGCCTCTTCGCGGGTAAACCCGCTCCCACAGGGGTATCACAAGCTGTGGGAGCGGGTTTACCCGCGAAGAGGCCGGCCCTGATCAGACAAAGGCCATTTGGCAGAAAAACACTTCCAATTCCACAAAACACTCTACTCTCCAGTGCGTTGCGCGTATGATGCGCGCCCGCTTTCACTACTACACCGGGAGGTGCCCAGATGAGTGACAAAGACCTGCAAGACCAACAACCCACCCCGCCGCCCGGCGAAAAACTGCAGAAAGTACTGGCGCGTATCGGCGTCGGCTCGCGTCGTGACGTCGAGGCCTGGATCGGCCAGGGCCGTATCAAGGTCAACGGCGTCGAGGCCACCCTGGGCCTGCGCGTCGACCTGCACGACGCCATCACCGTCGACGGTAAGCTGATCAAGCGTGTCGAGGCCGCCGAGGCGACCCGCCGCGTGATCATGTACAACAAGCCCGACGGCGAGATCTGCACCCGTGACGACCCGGAAGGCCGCCCGACCGTGTTCGACCGCCTGCCGCGCCCGAAAGAAGGGCGCTGGATCAACATCGGCCGTCTGGACATCAACACCACCGGCCTGCTGTTGTTCACCACCGACGGTGAGCTGGCCAACCGCCTGATGCACCCGTCCTATGAAATGGACCGCGAGTACGCCGTGCGTGTGCGCGGCGAGGTCGACGACGACATGGTCGACCGCCTCAAGGCCGGCGTGGTGCTCGAGGACGGTCCGGCCAAGTTCACCGATATCCAGAAGGCACCGGGTGGCGAAGGCTTCAACCACTGGTACCACTGCGTGGTGATGGAAGGCCGCAACCGTGAGGTGCGCCGCCTGTGGGAATCCCAGGGCGTGGTGGTCAGCCGCCTGAAGCGCGTGCGTTTCGGCCCGGTGTTCCTCAACTCCGACCTGCCGATGGGCCGCTGGCGCGAAATGAGCCAGGGCGAGATCGACATCCTCGCCGCCGAAGTCGGCCTGCAGCCGGTGGCGCTGCCGGAGATGAAGCTCAAGGCCAAGGACAAGCTCGAGCGCCTGCAGCGCAAGTCGACCCGCCCGCTGGGGCGTGGCGAGCGTGTGCGCACCCTGCGTCCGGCCGCCGAAGGGCAGGGCGAGCGCCCGGCGCGCGCGCCGCGTGAAGAGGCTGCACCGCGCAAGGGCAGCCGCGGCAGCGCGGTGGCCGAGCGCCCGAGCGAGATGCGCAAGCGTCCAGCCCGTCCCGAAGGCGACAAGCCAGCCGGTCGTGGTCGCGGCAAGCCGCGTGGCTGATCTGGCCCGGTAACGAAAGAGCCAGCCTTCGGGCTGGTTTTTTTGTGCCTGTTGAAAAGGAAGTCCCTCGATACGCATCCCAGTGTAGGAGCGGGCTTGCCCCGCGATGGGCCGCAAAGCGGCCCCAAGTACCTGAACAGACGGAATTTTTCCCGACCGGTGGCAAATTTTCAAACCACCTTGTAAAGAAAACTATACGATTCTGGACCTTTTCCCCGGCTTGCCTGTGCTTCCCCACTCTTCGTCACAAAATCTTTCCAAGACTTGCGCGCCAGAGCCTCCCCGGTCCCCTTCACCCCCTTCCCAAACCCCCGCCCAAACGTTGAGATAGCGCCATTGCCGTGTGCAGAGCCAGGCAGGATAGCCAGGCATCGAAAACAACAAAATGGAGGCGCCATGTACGCCGATCACTCCGCCTTTTCAGGCCTTCACCCCAGGACCGGTGCGTTTTTTCCACAGGAAACGATGCAACGCGTTGACGCCTGCGCGTTTGCAGGGGTATACAATGCGCCGCGTTTTACCTGTGACCCCCTTGCGTACCGCGCACGCTTGCTGACACCCGGTTGATCCGCACCTGGCTACCAAGGCCACGAGCGACTTCCCGTCACAAGTATCCAAGGTAACCACCTTGCCCATTCCGCTGCGCCACGAGTGCGGTGGGTCCGATTCCGTCACAGATAAAAACAAGCAGGTGACTTCGTTCATGAGTGGACATAATTCACAGTCTGGCGAACTCAAGCGTGGCTTGAAGAACCGCCATATCCAACTGATCGCCCTGGGTGGCGCGATCGGCACCGGATTGTTCCTGGGCTCGGCCGGCGTGATGAAGTCCGCCGGTCCGTCGATGATCCTCGGCTATGCGATCTGCGGTTTCATCGCCTTCATGATCATGCGCCAGCTCGGCGAGATGATCGTCGAGGAGCCGGTGGCCGGCTCCTTCAGCCACTTCGCGCACAAGTACTGGGGCGGTTTCGCCGGCTTCCTGTCGGGCTGGAACTGCTGGGTGCTGTACATCCTGGTGGGCATGTCGGAGCTGTCGGCAGTGGGCAAGTATGTCCATTACTGGTGGCCGGAGATCCCGACCTGGGTCACCGCGGCGGCATTCTTCCTGCTGATCAACGCCATCAACCTGATGAACGTGAAGTTCTTCGGTGAGGCCGAGTTCTGGTTCGCGATCATCAAGGTCGCCGCCATCGTCGGCATGATCGGCCTGGGCGCCTACCTGCTGACCAGCGGCAGTGGTGGCCCGGAAGCGTCGGTGACCAACCTGTGGGCCCATGGCGGCTTCTTCCCGCATGGCGTCAGCGGCCTGGTCATGGCCCTGGCCTTCATCATGTTCTCCTTCGGTGGCCTGGAAATGCTCGGCTTCACCGCGGCCGAGGCCGACAAGCCGAAGACCGTGATCCCCAAGGCGATCAACCAGGTCATCTACCGCATCCTGATCTTCTACGTGGGTGCCCTGGTGGTGCTGCTGTCGCTGACCCCATGGGACAGCCTGGTGGCCAGCATCGACGCGTCCGGCGGCAGCTACGGCAGCAGCCCGTTCGTCCAGGTCTTCTCGCTGCTGGGTAGCGACGTGGCCGCGCACCTGCTGAACTTCGTGGTCCTGACCGCGGCGCTGTCGGTGTACAACAGCGGTACCTACTGCAACGCCCGCATGCTCCTGGGCATGGCCGAGCAGGGCGATGCCCCGGCGGCGCTGGCCAAGGTCGACCGTCGCGGCGTGCCGGTACGTTCGATCCTGGTGTCGGCGGCCGTGACCCTGATCGCGGTGCTGCTCAACTACCTGATGCCGCAGAACGCCCTGGAGCTGCTGATGTCGCTGGTGGTGGCGACCCTGGTGATCAACTGGGCGATGATCAGCTACTCGCACCTGAAGTTCCGCCAACACCTCGACCGCACTGGCCAAAAGCCGCTGTTCAAGGCGCTGTGGTACCCGTACGGCAACTACCTGGTGCTGGCCTTCGTGGTGCTGATCCTCGGCATCATGCTGCAGATCCCGGGCATCCAGGTGTCGGTGTACGCCATGCCGGTATGGCTGGTGGTGATGTATGTGTTCTACGTGCTCAAGAGCAAGCGTGGGGCGCAGGCCAACGGCGCTGCCGGTAGCGTGGCCAAGTAAGCGTCGAGGCGCTTCGAGAAAACCCGATGCCGGGTGACTGGCATCGGGTTTTTTGTTGTCTGTACCGGCCTCTGCGCGGGTAAACCCGCTCCCACAGGGGGCACAGAACCTGTGGGAGCGGGTTTACCCGCGAATGGCCGGCTCTGGCAATCGATGACTCAGATCTGTTCCAGCAACCAGCCACGAAACGCCCGCAACGAAGGCAATGCCTCATTCCTTGGCGGGTAGATCAGGTAATAACTGCGCTGGCTGGCAAACGGCGCCCCCGGGCTGAACAGCTCGCCACTGGCCAGTTCCTCCTCCACCAGAATCCTGGGCACCAGGCCAATCCCTATCCCCGCCCGCACCGCCTGGATCAAATGTGACGTCAGCTCGAAGCTCGGCCCCAGGCGCATCGAGCGGTGGGGCAGGGCGTGGTGGGAGAACCATTCGCCCCAGGCGTGTGGATTGTTGGCGACGTTGAGCAGCACCTCTTCGCTGATCCGCGCCGGGCACCAGTCCTGGCCATCGCGAGCGCTGTCCGGCGGCAGGATCACCACCAGTTCCTCGGCGTGCAGGCGATGACAGACCAGCCCGGGCAGGTCGTGGGTGGCCACGCCGATGGCCGCGTCGATCTCGCTGGTGTCGAAGTTGATTGCCTCGATACGGGAATGAATGTGCACCAGCATGCCCGGATGAGCGCCATAGAACGCATGCAGGCGCGGCAGCAGCCATTTCGAGCCGAAGGTCGGTAGGGTCGCCAGGCGCAGGGTACCGACCCCGGACTGATAGGCCAGGGCTTGCAGGGTGGCGCTGCGGATACGCCCCAAGGCTTCGCTCAGCTCGCGCTGGTAAAGACGGCCCACGTCGGTCAGTTGCACCTGGCGCCCCTCGCGGCGGAACAGGGTGAGCCCCAGTTGCTGTTCCAGCGCCTGCACCTGGCGACTTACCGCGCTCTGGGTCAGCGACAGCTCGGCGGCGGCGCGGGTGTAGCTTTCATGTCGCGCGGCGGCCTCGAAGGCCAGTAGCAGCGACATCGAAGGGGTGAGGTGGCGGTAATTCATTCATAAAGCTCATCGATAGCGGCAGGAATATCCGTTTGCCCCTGGCGCGAAACTACAGGAACATGGGCGTATTCGTCATGCGGTATAGATCATTCATACCGTAGTCGCAGGAAATACAACATCTCGTGGGAGCGGGCTTGCCCCGCGATGGCGCCATCGCGGGGCAAGCCC